>JBQNBK010000020.1:0-22133 GCA_052169975.1 Treponema sp. | reverse complement strand
TATTCTTATGAATGAAAGACTAAAAAAAGCTAGAAAATTAAATAATTTTCTAATTGATGAGTTAAAAAAAATAGAAGGAATTGAATTATTACCAAGTATTAGGAATGAAAAAGAAGAACAATTTTCTCCTTATATTATTAGTTTTTATAATCATTATATTAGGGGAGAAGTATTGGTTAGAATGATGAATGATAAAAACATAGCTATTTCTTCTGGTTCTGCTTGCTCTTCTAAAACTACAGATAAACATATTTTTAGCTTTATTTTGCCAAAATATCGTGATAATATTGCACGAGTTTCACTTGGTTATGAAACAACAAAAGAAGAGCTTATATATTTCATTAAAGTATTAAAAGAAATCATTGGAGGGCTTCAATGGAAATAAAGGAAATATATACAGGAGAACTGTTTGTTAAAACATGGGCTTTTATGCAAGACGAAAAATTAATTTTAGTCGATCCAGGTGGAGCAGACGAAGAATTATTAGATTTTATAAATGAAAAAAATGCAAAAAACATTGAAATTATGTTGACACATGGGCACTTTGATCATGTTGGAGGAATTCCATATCTTTCGGCTCATTATAATGTAATTAAGATATATATTCATAAAAATGATGGTATTTATTTGGGTAAAGATGCTAAAGAAAATCATATTAAGTGTTTTACACCAATAAAAATGGACTGTTATATTCGTGCAATGGAACTTGACTTTCCATCTCCTACTGATTATGTGGCAGAAGGAGATATTGTTAATGGATTTACTGTTTTGCATACTCCAGGTCATACTGAAGGTTCTGTTTGCTATTATAAAGAAAACATTTTGTTTTCAGGAGATACACTCTTTAGACGTTCTAGGGGTAGAACAGATTTACTTGGAGGAAATGAAGAAACAATAATTAAATCTTTAAAACGACTTGCCACATTACCAAAAGAAACTTTAGTATATCCGGGGCATGGATCCAATACAATTATAGGTGATGAACTTGCTTGGATTGAAAGGTTATAGTTTATATTGAAACTTTTTTTATTTAAGTTTTTTATATTTATATGGAGTTATTGCTGATCTTTTTGTAAGACATTAATCTATCAATGAGTTTGTAATATAAGTATATATTTTATCAATATAAAAGAGCCCTTATTGACCAATTAATTATCTTATAGATATAATTAGCAAAAAACTTGGGGAGAGGATGAAAAGAGAAGGTAAAAAATTAATTGCAAAAAACAAAAAAGCTTTTTTTGACTATTCAATTGAGTCAAGCATAGAATGTGGTGTTGTTTTGCAAGGCACAGAAGTAAAAAGCGTCAAAGAAGGAAAGATTTCTTTTAATGATGCTTTTGCAGAGATTCAAGATGGGGAAGTCTTTATTAAGAATTTTTCTATATCTGAGTATATTTATTCATCTCTTTTTAATCACAAACCTGATAGAATTAGAAAACTATTATTACATAAAGATGAAATTAAACGTCTTGAACGTCGTGTTAGAGAAAAAGGATATACCTTAATTCCTTTAGAATTTTATCTTAAAAATGGATGTCTTAAAATATTGTTGGGTGTATGTAAAGGGAAAAAGCTTTTTGATAAAAGGCAAGATATAAGAGACCGAGACTTAAAAAGAGATATACAACGTGAAGTTAAAAAATCTTTTTTGTAGTGTATCTTAGGAAATGTAACATGCTAAGAGGCATTTATGATAGAAAAGTATAGCTTTAGAATTATACTCATTTTTACCATTTTTCTTTCTATTAATACTGTTATCTATTCAGTTTCACCATCTACTAGGGTTGCATTTGTTAGATTGGAAGGCGAAAACGTATCTAACCAACTTGAAAGAGCAATTAATGAAGTTGTACTTTCTTTTACAAATGAAATTAAAGGTTATGTTATAGAAGATCATAGCCAATCAACTGAAGAAAATATTAATATTACAGATGGAATTGAATATATACTTACAGGACGAGTATTAGGTATTGATCAAGGAGTTAGACTAGAATTATTATTAAAGAATAAACAACGACAAATCGTAAGAAGTATATCAAAAGATTATGAAGGTTCTAATAAAATACTTCTTGAATCTCGCATTTTAATCAAAGAACTTTTTGAAACTCAAGATATAGCACTAATAAATGAAAAAAATAAAACTATAGAAACTGAACATACTTTATTGGAAGAAAGTAATTTTAAACCTATTTCAAGTCTTGATTCTCTAGCAGGTGCATGGTATGGAGAAGATGGGGAAGTAGAAAAAATAATGATTATGAGAGGAGGACGTGGAGTTGCAATTTGGGTTTCAGGCATCTCTTTGTTACTAGATTTAAAACTTGAAGATGGGTCCTTAATTGTAACTCAAAAAGGTCTACCTCAACCTAGACAATTTGTTGATTTACCTGACAATATAGCATCTTTAGCTGCAAAAGCTACCAAACCAATAGTATGGCAACTTCATGTAAATCAAGATTTAAAAACACTTTCAGGTCTAAAACGCACTTCTACAATAAAATATAATAATAGTGAAATTATTAGCATTTCAGAAGTTAGTGTTCCTGTAAAATGGCATCGAAATTAATTATATAGGAACCTTGTCGTAATATCTTAAAAGGTCTTTTACTAGCATCTAATATTGTAGAAGACTCTCCTTTAATATCCCCATCATTAACTATTAATGATACTTCTTGTTGAAAATTATATTTTATATCTTCAAATTTTTCCATTAAAGGATTTCCAGATATATTAACACTTGTAGAAAAAATAGGGCTTCCTATTTTAGATAACAAGCTATTCAACCAGATATCTTTAGGACATCTTAATGCTATAGTTCTTTCTGATTTATTTTTGAATATAATTGTTAAAGGAGCTGGCCAAAAAGATAAAAGAAAATCAATTTCAACATTTAAATAAAAAGATGTATCTATGTAGTTTAATGCTTGTTCTGGTTTTTCTATTAAATATATTAAACTTTTGTTTTTATCTCTTTTTTTTATATTTACTAATGTATTCTCAGCTGAATAAAGACCAGAAAAACCATAAACTGTATCAGTTGGAATAATAACAACTTCGTTTTTTATTATAAATGAACTAGTTATAGCTATACAATCTTTCTCTTGCTTGTGAATGATCATAAGATTTAATGATTAATATTTCTATAATGAGAGAAACTAATCCCATAAGAAAAGCAAAACGCTTACAAAGAGAATCTGAAATAAAAGCTGCCTTATGTATGGTTATTGCACTTCCATAACTTACATCTCTTAATGGATCTGCCTTAAAAGATGTTAATTTAATTATACCTTCACCCTCGTTTATATATCCTAAATCATGAGCAAATATTTTTATTGTCTCTTCATCCGAAGTTAGATTTTTGATTAGAATATCTAATTCCATACCTTTTTGGTTGATTAAGTTTACATTTTTAATCATGTTTGAAAGTTCTTCTTCAATCTTTCGTTGAGAATAAATACCACTAGCTCCAAAAAAGAATGTTAAAAGAGTATAAACAGCTGTCATAACAAAAAAAGGAAAGATAATGTGAATATAAAGACGCATAACCTTCAAAACTTAACGGCTAATATTTCTCTTTTCTTGAATATTCTATAAAAAAACTATATAATATTGTAAGTATGGGTTACAAAAGACTAGAGGCTTATGTCTTTGTGTTGTAATTCCGATAATGACTAGAGCTATTTTCTAACTTTATAGCTACTAGATGAAAGGTTTTAGATCAACCCCTTTCTAGCATTAAGGAGAATAAGATGTCAGATGAAGTTGAAAAATATGATGAATTTGGAGATTTATCTTTACCTGAAGGCAAAGATGATACTTCTAATTTAGATGAATATGGAGTTTGGATAAAGAAAAAACCTAGTGCTGATACTGAAATAGCTCAAGCTGGATTGTCATCTAGTGAAGAAGAGGAAGAACATACTATGGAAGAAGAAAAAGAAATACCTTTTGATTTTGATGGTCTTGATGAAAATGATTCTTCTTATGAAGACTCTTTTGAAAAAGAATTAAAAGAAACAGAAGATTCTTTTGATGAATCTTCTTCGGACCCTAATTTTAATGATGTTGATATGTCTAACTTTTTTACTGATTTGGGAAATGATGAAGAAAATGAAGAGAATACAAAGAAAGAAGATGAAGAAGCTCTCAAAATGGATTTGAATTTTGACACAGTAGATTCTTACATGAATGAAGAAAATAAAGATGATTTTGATGATATCTTGGATGATGCAGATTCTTCAACTGATTCTGAATTAGACGACTTTTTATCAGATTTAAATTCTTCATCTTCTAAAGAATCTAAAGATTTATCTAATAATAAGGAAGAAACAAATCATCAAGATATAGAACTTAATATTGAAGTTGATGAAAATCAAGATTTTTCAGATATTGATCAAACTACAGAAGCAGAGGAATCTGTAATTTTACCACCACCAATTTCTGAATCTAATAAAAATAATGATGAAGAAAAAGAAGAGACTCCTATTGTTATCAAAAACACAGTTGTAGAACCAGAAAATAGAGAAGAAACACACGAAGAAAATAAAATTGGAATAGAAGAAAGTAGTGAAAAAGCTGAACATGGCTTTAATGATATTGAAGCTTTGGCTAATGAATTGACATCTGATATTTCTAATGTTACTAATAATTTTTCTATGAAAGAAAATGGTCCTATTTCTGTTGAAGGACTTGATAAAATTACAGAACTATTAACTGAAATTGTTCAAGAGCTTTCTTCTATGAAAAATGAAATTACAGCATTAAAAGCTCATACTTCTTTTACAACTGAAAGTTGTACTAGTCCAAAGAAAAAAGATGTTGAAGAAGATGCAGAGGCTAGTGGATTTTTTAAAGATGAAGATACTGATGAAGCAATAGCTTTGACAGGAGATGAATTAAATAATATTTTAATCACTGCAGATTTCACAGAAGAAGATGATCCAAATGAAAAACCAAATGATGATATTACATTTGATGATGATATAGGAACTGGAACATGTGAAGCTTGTACTGATGATGAAGTAGAAGATAAATCTGAAGATGATTTTTCATCAGATAAAGATGTTGATTTTGATGATATCACTCTTGAAAATTCAAAGCTTGATGATTTTGTAATTCCTGAAGAACTTGATTATAGTATGTTAAGTAACAATGAAGGTTCAGACATAGCCACAGATGATATGTCATATTTAGATGAAAAAGAAGATGAGGATGAAGTTTCAATAGATATTCCTGAAACTCAAGATATTTCTGTAGAAGAATCTAATGAAGAAAATGAACCTATTAATGATAAATCTTCAGATAGTGAAGCTTTACCTAATGATATAAAACAAGAAGTTAAATCAGTATTAGCTTATATGGATCAACTTTTAGAAAGTTTACCAGAAGATAAGATTAAAGAATTTGCTGAATCTGAATATTACGAAATGTATCATAGGTTATTTAGTGAATTGGGTATTTCCTAATGGGATTATTAGATAAACTAAAAAAATTAGAAAATATAAAAGAGGATGATGACTCACCTAGATACTTTCTTTTTAAGGATCTTTTTGAGAATTTTTTAAAAAGCATTGATGCTAAGAAAGGAGCTTTTCTAGTTAAACAAGGTAAATTTTTTCATCTCGCTTTTCCTATTAATATAAGCTGTGAAGTCTTTAGAAAATATTCATTTGATGCTTCTATTTCTATTGAAGAATATTCTCAAGAACCTTTTATTTTATTTGATAAAAATATTGAAAGCTCTAATTCATTTGAAACGGAGCTTTTGAATACTTCTGTTTTATATAAATTAGATGATTTAGGCTGTGTATTTTTGCTTTTAAATTTTGAGGATAGATTAAAAGCTATTCAAACAAATAGAGAAGAATTAATATCTAAAATAGAAGCTTTTCAAAAAGAATACAATCAAAATGAAATTTTAATAAATACATCTATTCCACCTTATCCAAAATATATTGGAATTTCTTCAATAGAATCTAAGATGCAGGGAGCAGTTTTAGCTTCTACTACCCCTAACTTCTTAAAATTCCATTTTTCATCTATGTTTGAGCTTTCATCTTTACATGAAGAAATAAATAATCTACCTCTTTTTTATTCTATAGTTAACCGTATTACTAACATGATTGGACGTTCTAATTTTGCAATTTTAGAAAAAGATTTAACATTGAATGCTTGTATTTTTTCAAGTCTTCCATTAGATGGTGTAATATATTCAAATACATTAAAAACAGTCCTTTCTTCAATATATGGTAAAGATTTAATAAATAAGTTAGAAATTTCCTTTATTAAAGAATTAAATGATAAACATGAAAAAATCTCTTCATGGATAAACGAAAATTATAATCCTTATATATAATTAAAGCATTATGAATGCTAATTTTCACTTACACTCAAAATATAATCCACAAAAAGAAGCAGATAATTTTATTTTACAAATAAAAACTACGCCTTATTTTATCGTAATAACAGAACCAGGAGAATCATACCTAGCAGTTTCATTTAGAAAGACGTTCCCTAATTCTAAGATTTTTGCAATTAGATATACAAACGAACTTTTCTTAGAATATGATAATCTTTTCGATGCTGTATGGAGACCTAAAAATAAAGCTTTAGCTTTTTTTTTAATACAACATATCCCAGATGAATTCTTTTCTAAAACAGTCTTTCTTTCTTGGAAACCTAGTGAGAATATCTGGGAAACACAAGCTAAATTAGTGTGGAAAGAAATAAAAGAAGCCAGTAATCTTTTCATTTCTTTAATTAGAACACGTTCTTTCTTTGGTAAAAGATGGTGCAAAAATATTTTTAATAATCTTATTTTTTCTCATAATATAAAAATGATTGAACTAGATGATAAAGCTGACTCTGTTTTTTTAACTTCTGGTTATAGTTTAGAAAAAATTATAAAAGATAAAAATATAAAACAACATTTAAAGAAAAGCAGTTTTGTGAGTTCTGCTTCTTCTAGTCTTTTAGCATTATCTTATGAAGACATTAATGTTGACTTAGCCTTTGCAACAGATGGAGGTTTTTGGGCTGGGAAACACTTAAAAGGAAAGTTTTCAAATTTGGCTATACCTTTAGAAGCTTATATTCCAAGAAGTATTTTGGAAAAAACAAACATTGTTTTTCTAAATTATGACTCAGAACTTGAAAATTACTTTTTTGAAAAAATGCAACTCCCATTCTTTAAAGCTAAACGTAATGGAACAGTTGCAGGTACAGCTATTGAATTTTTACTTGATTACACCCAAAACAATATTTTTATTTCTGGCTTAGACTTAAGTTTTTCTAAAAGCTTTAGCCATGCACGCCCAAATGAAAATATCAATGAAGCATTAAAAAAAGAGTTTAGGTTGTGCCCACTTTCAACTATCATATCTTCTTTTAATAACTCAAGTTTAGCAACATATGCTTCATGGTTTTCATCTCTTCCAGAAAACAAGAAACAAAGACTTTTTAGAATTGGAAACGAAGGGATTAATATCGAAGGAATTAAAAGAATAACCAATACAGATTTTATTAAATTATGTAAACCTCATAAAAAAGAAACCATAACAAAAAGTTTTAATATAATGGAGCGAAAAAATATACTCTTATCATTTTTTAATAGAATAAAAAGAGAATTAAATAATGAAAGTTTTTTTAATAACATTACAGATATCAATTGTAAGAATTTAGAAAAAGAACTTTGCCAACTTATTGCATTTTCAGATTATGTTCTCTTAGTTAAAGATTATGAAACCAAAAGAGATGAAATACAAAAAACAATCAAAAGTAAAATAATTTCATTTTTAGAAAAAGAAGAGAGCTTAATATAATGAATGAAAATTATCTTAAAAATATTCAAGAAATAAAAAAAAGATATTGTAAGATTTATTATGAGCTAGAAAAGTCTTTAAGTGATGAAAGCTACTTAAAAGTTGAAAAATCTAAAAATGAAGAGTATTTAATCCCTATTCTCAAAAATGGAAAAGCATGTCATTCAAAATATTCCCATATAAATGAAAGTGCTAGAATGTTTAATGGAAATGAAGAAACTGTTTTGTTTTGTGGAATAGGTGGGGGCTATAATATTGAATATTTTTTATCGAACTTTCCAAACAAAAAAGCATTAATTTGTGAAGCTACCTATGCTTCATTAAAAAGAATTCTTGAATTATGCGATCTTACAAAAATACTTTCCAATAAAAATGTTATTTTACTACCTTGCATAGAAGCAACAGATTTTGTGGAACAATTAATACAAAACTATATCCCAATATTAATGGGAAATCTTTCCATTAAAAAGATAAAAGTATGGGAAGAGTATTTTTACGATCAGAAAACTAATCTTTTAGAAGAAAAGATTAAAAATGCACTGGATATTATCAAACAAGATGTTTCAACCCAAGCAAGATTTGGTAAAATATGGATGAGAAATATCTTATTAAATCTTAAAATTAGAAGCAAAGTAAACATGAAGCTTCCTGTAGTAGATAATCAAAAAACTGCATTTATACTTGGTGCTGGTCCTAGCTTAGAGAATGCCTTTGAAAAACTCAAAAGAAGAAGAGAAGAGTATACAATTTTTGCTTGTGATGCCTCTTTTATGCCTTTGTTGCAAAATGATATAAGCCCAGATTTTTTTATAAGCATAGATCCACAAGTTGCCTGTAGCACACATCGCATTTTTCCTTTTTCAGATAAAATTATAGCCGTCTTTGATATTTGTGCAAATGCCTCATTAGTTAGACAGTTTTTTAATAATGGAAACCCTATAATTTTTACCACTGGGCAACACCCATTTGCACAATATATATATGATTTTTCTATATTTCCAAAACTAGATGTAAGTGCTGGCACTGTTGCAATTGCAGCTTTGAATGTAGCTTTTTCCTTAGGCTTCACTAAATTTGCCTATGAAGGTTTAGATTTTGCCTACACAAATGGAAAGGCATACTCAAAAGGTGTGTATCTTTCCCAAACTTATCAAAAAAATGTGAGTAGAATTAAGACAGAAGAAACATTTTTTTCAGAACTAATTTTTAGAACAAGTGTAAAAAAAGTTAAAACTAAAGACAAAATTACTTACAAAACTAAATTATTAGATTCATATAAGAAAGCTTTTGATTCTTCTTTCAATAAAGGTGTACTATGGAAAGAAAAAGATTTTTCTAATTTTAATTATGAAGCATTTATAAAAAAATTATTTAATGATATGAAAACATCATACAAAAAAATATCTTTCATATTCCTTCCATTATTAGCATGGGAAAAGCTACATAATAGTAGTATAGATATAGAAAAAGATAATGGCTTTTCTATTGCATATCTTGTATTAAAAGAAATATTTATGATATAATGTCAATTAATGAAACATTTATACATAAGGATTTATGCATTTATTGCCATGCTAACTATATTTTTTATAGTAGGCATGTTTATTTTTCATATAATTGATGATATCAATAAAGAAACAGAAAATGCAAAAATAACTTTTCATAATTTTGAAAAAGCTATTGCATATGAAATAAAAAGAAACCTTTTAGAAGATGAAAGTTCAAGACAAAGACTAAGAGGCATTGCAAGAGCTTTAGATGTGAAAGGTTTTATAATCCAAATTGCACCAACTGCTGGAAAAGTCTTTTCTTATCCATCAGATTCGAATCTTTTTTCTATAGTAAATGGGAATGTTTTACTTAAAGAACAATCCAAATTCATAAAAGTTTTCAAAACAGAAGGTTATGCAACAATAGATGGAGATCAACAAAAAGTCTATATCACAGTATTAATGAATGTATTTCCATCAAACATGATTTTTATAAGAAGTAGAACAGTATTCTTTTTTGCATTGGCTTTAATATTTTTAACAGGAATGTTTAGAATCTTGTTAAGTATTAAACCGAATGAAAAAGTAGAAAAGGTGTACACTTCTTTTGATGAAAAGCCTATTAAATACAACACATCTTATGAAAAAAATTATGAATCAGTTCCATCATCTTATTCTTCCTTTGAAGCTGACTTTAACAATGATGTTCTAAATGTGCCAAGTGAAAGCGAAATTGAAGCACTATCCATGCAAAATGCTGATAGTTTTTCTAATGAATCTAATACTCCTACAGAAAATTTTAATAATGTTGCAGAGAGTGCTGAAGTTATTGTAAATAACGATGAACCTAAAGGTCTTTATTCTCCTACTACAGGTTTCGGTTGGAACAAGTATTTAATTGAACGCTTAGATTCAGAACTTAAAAGAGCTACTACCACAGATCAAGATATATCTTTTGCAATTATAAAAATACAAGATATTGATTTTTCTTCTCTAAACTTAAAAAACATTTTCAATATTTTCTGTGATGTATTCTTATTTAAAGACATGATATTTGAATATCCCGAAGAATTTAGTTTAGGTTATGCAGTAATATTGCAAAATATTTATATTGACGATGCCATAAAAATGTGTGATACGTTATATTCAAAGCTAAAAAAAGAAATATATCTTACTGGGCAAGAGCCAACTATAGGAGTAGGCATTACCACAAGAGCTTGTAGATTGGCAAATGTAGAATCAATACTTAAGGAAGCTGAGGCAGCTGTGGCTCGAGCATTAAAGAATAAAAGCGATCCAATTGTAGGTTTTAGACCTAGTGCAGAAAAATATAGACAACAAACAATAGAAGAACGTGAGTACTCTTCTTTGGAGGTGTGATGTGAAAATTGCAATTAATGGTTTTGGTCGAATTGGAAGATTAGTCTTTCAAGCTTTGGTGGAACAGAATTTATTAGGCAAAGACAAATTTGATGTTGTAGCTGTTGTCGATCTTTCAACTGATGCTTCATATTTTGCATACCAATTAAAATATGATTCAACACAAGGAAGAATGAAAGCTGATATTAAAGCAAAAGGGGAAGATATCTTATGCATAAATGGGCATGATATTAAATGTATTTCTGGCAAAGGCTTAAAACCAGAAGAACTTCCATGGAAAGTACTTGGTATTGATGTTGTTTTGGAATGTACTGGTATATACACCAATGAAGCTTCTTATGGTCATCTTGAAGCAGGAGCAAAGAAAGTAATTATTTCAGCCCCTGGTAAAAGTAAAGATCCAAATAAGCCAATTAAAACTTTTGTTATGGGAGTCAATGAAAATGAATATGATGCAACAAAGCATAATGTCATCTCTAATGCAAGTTGCACTACTAATTGTCTAGCTCCTGTAGTCCATGTTTTATTAAAAGAAGGTTTTGGAATTGAAACAGGGCTTATGACTACTATTCACGCATACACAGCAACCCAAAAAACTGTTGATGGTGTTTCTCAAAAAGATTGGAGAGGTGGTAGGGCAGCTGCAATTAATATTATTCCATCTTCAACAGGTGCTGCTAAGGCTGTTGGCGAAGTTTTACCTACAACTAAAGGTCGCCTTACAGGTATGTCTTTTAGAGTTCCTACTGCTACAGGTTCTGTAATTGACTTAACATTTAGGGCAGAAAAAGACACCTCTATAGAAGAAATTGATGAAGCAATGAAAAAGGCTTCTTCATCATATTTAAAAGGCTTTTTGTCATATTGCAATGAAGAAATTGTTTCACAAGATATTGTACATGATAGTGCTTCTTCAGTGTATGATAGCAAAGCTACATTACAAAACAACTTACCCGGTGAAAAACGTTTTTTCAAGATTGTTAGCTGGTATGACAATGAGTGGGGATATTCAAATAGAGTTGTTGATCTCTTAAAGTTTATCACAAAATAGCTTTTTATCTTAAAAGTTTGAGCCTACAATTATTATTGTAGGCTTTTTTTTTATTTTAATAACATGACAACTAATTTCCGTAAAATTAAAAAACATGAAGTTCCAATAATGTTTAATATGATTGTAGAACGTGTTAAATGGATGGATAAACAAGGCATTAAACAGTGGAATGTTACTAACTATTTAGAACGCTATCCTATATCATATTATGAAGATGCAAGCGAAAAGGGTGATGTGTTTGTGCTTGAAGATAGCAAAACAAATGAACTTATCTGTGCTGGCATTTTATTAGAAGATGATGAAAGATGGAATAGTGATGAGCCTTCTTTTTATATTCATAATTTTGTATCAAAAATTGGAGTTGTAGGTATTGGTTCTATTTTCTTAAAACATGTTGAAGAATATGCAAAAGAACAAAATAAATCATTCTTACGACTTGATGTTTTCAAAGAAAACACAAAAATGAATTCTTATTACGAAAAGCATGGATTCATTGCTGTAGGAACATGCAAAGATGGTCCTTATATAGGCGTGTTAAGAGAAAAAAAACTATAACCATTATTTTCAAAAACAAAAGCATTTTTTTTCAAAAACTCTAGCTAGAGTTTAAAAATAGTCTAGCTAGAAGCCATCTAAACTCTAGCTAGAAGTGCTTTAAACTCTAGCTAGACTATGGTCTCGTTTCTTGTCGTTCTCGCATAGCAAGAATGTACGTTTTCGTTATGAGAGAACGGCCGTTAATGGCATGCAAAGTCGCATATAATTGATATCGAAAACTAGCAATAAATCGTCCCATAATAAAGCATAAAGTCAATAGAAAAACCTGCAAAGAAAAAGCATTCAAAAAACACCATAGCATACGTTATTTTCACTATCTCTTAGCTACTTGGTAACTTATTAATATTTATGCTATTATTCTTTCATTAATTACTAAAACTTTTTCTTTTTGAGGCTAGTAATGAAAAAAATAATAATATTGATTTCTTTTCTTATTTTTTCTTTTGGAATTAGTGGAGCTGCAAGTCGTCTTGAAATAAGAAACGAACTTTCTTCTTTAGTAGAAAACAACATTCAAGAAAGTCTAAAACATAAACTAAAAAGTGAAGACATAGGGGAATGGAAAGACATAATAAATGATGTTCTTTTTGCACTTCTTAGAAAAACAGAAGTTTATAGGGATAAACAAAAGCTATATATAATAGAAGAAAACGAAGCTTCTTGTGCAATATATCCTGATGGTTCCATTTTTATCAACACTGGTCTACTTGAATACATTGATGAAAAACTTTTTACTGCTATCTATGAAAGTGTTCGTAAAGTTAAAAACTTAAACTTTGAACGCGAGTTGTTTTTAGCTCCGTTTGTAGCATTTGAAGTGGCACGTTTTGCCCTAGACATTGATGTTGGCAACTTCATAGCAAATGCTAAAAATGTGCCAGCTTTTTCACTTTCGGCTGATGATGTATTTGTAATAGATGAATTTGCTTCAATTCTTCTAAAAATTGCAGGTTATAATAGTAATTTAATGGAAGAATATCTTAGTAGGTTGGAAGAAGATGCTCTTTCTTATTCTTTCCAGAAAAATGTTCAAGTAAGCATAAAAGAAAGATTAAATAAACTAGCTTTGTCTAGGCAAGCAATAGAAAAAACTTCTGAAGAGATATCAAACATTCTTTTTCAACTAAACACCCAAAAAGGCATTGGCGAAGGCTTACAAAGCATTGAGCTTTTAAAAACCTCATATCCTTCATCTCTTTATTTCTTAAAGCTTGAAGCAATTGCTAACCATAGTATGTATTTAGAAAGCTTAAACACGGCAAGTTTTATTCCATTACTCCCTGTGGCTATTATTGGATACACTTATGCAGAGAAATACTATATAAATCTTGAAAACAAACTAAAATCCACTCCATTTCTTTCTAACGAGCAAGAAGAAGGAGTCAATATTAAAAGGGCTAATTCATTTTTAGCAAAAGCTATTTTTTTATATGAACAATATAACGATTGCATTGAAGATTTTTCTATGCTTTCTTCTTATTTCACCTTATTAGCAATGACAGGAGATGAAAAACTTAAAGCCAATAGCGTAGAAGAAGTGAAGTCTAAAATGGAAAGAAAAAATACTTCATTAATAGAAAAAGTTAACTATGCAATTGTATTATTAATTAGTGGGCAAAGTGTGCAAAAGGGTGTTTCTCTTTTAGAAGAAACATTAAAAAAGTTAAAAATAAAAGAAGAGAACACCTTATATGAAGGCATCTTCTTTGATGAAAGGTTAGTTTTATACGACTATGCTCTTTCTCTTTCAAAATTAAAAAGAGTTAATAAGCAAAAAATTACCAATGTAATAAACGAATTAAAAGCAAAGTTATATGTAAATAGGGATGATGAGCCATTAGTAATTAGGAATTTGAAAATAGGGGACACTACAGATGAGCTAACCAAATTGTGGGGAGAGCCTTCCACAATCGTTTATAATTATTATTTTGAACGTTGGTTATATAATTATCTAAAAGCTATGGTAGTGGTTTCTAGTTATTCAACACCTCCACTAGTTATGCAAATTATTCTTTTGCCATATTCTATAGTGTCGCTTCAAAATGATATTCGCACAGGAGATGCAAGAAAGACATTTGAAAACACTTTTGGAAAGTCTATTTATCAAGCTTGCGATTATGAAGTATATTTTTACGAAGACAAAGCTATTCATGTTCTTTATTCCAGTGGGGGGATAGTTAGGTCTATTGCTATTTTTCAAGCCTTTAAACAAGGTATTTAAAATGAAAAAAAATAGTTTAGTGTTATACAAAAATAAACCAGCAATAATAAAAGACTTTGAAGGGGAGAAAATCATAATAGATTTAGCTGCAGAAACTAAAAAGATTCGTGAAAAAGATGTGTGTTTTTTAAGTGAAGAAGTTTCATCTTTAGACTCTGTGCTTAATGCTAGTCTTCCCGATTCTGACCTTGAAGAAGGAATTATCTTGCTTGAAGGAGATAAGCATTCTTTTTCTTCAATTGTTTCTTTACTTTGGCCTGCATTACCATCACCAGCTTATTATAAAGCATGGAATTTTATTTCGACATCTCCTTTTTTTATTGTAGGAGCAACTCCTGAATCTCTTATTGCTATTAGAAGCCAAGAAGAAATAAAAGAAATGAAAAGAAAAGAAGATGAAAAGAAAGCTATTGCCGAAAAAGAAGAGGCTTTTTTAGCTCTCTTAAAAAAGATAATTTCTTCTAAACAAAATACCAATGTTGACTTAAATGAGTTTTCAGTTTTCTTTCAAGATATTGAAGAAGTTGCTCTTTGCAAAAAAGAAAAACCAAAGTGGGGTAAGCCCATATCTCCAGAAACAGCTCATGGTATTTTGCTAAAAACTTCTTATTGGAGTATTCTTAAAGATCCTTATCCATATAGATATAAAAAAATAATTGGGCAAGCTAAAAAAAAGCTAGTTCCAAACATTAAAGAAAACTATGTTGACTTAACTTATATGAACTGTTATGCAATTGATGGGGAAAGCACTACAGACCCAGATGATGCAATTTCTTACGATGGCAAATATCTATGGATTCATATTGCTCTTGTTGCAGATAACATAGAGTTTGGAGATGAAATTGATGATGTACTTTTGAAAAGAGGCCGAACACTTTATTTACCAGAAGGCACTCACTATATGCTGGGAAAAGAAGAAACTTCTTCTTTTGCTATTGGGCTTCAAAACCAATCTTATGCACTTTCGTTTAAGTTAAAACTAAATGATGATGCAAGCATAGAAAGCGTTGAAGTGATGAGAGGAAAAATTAAGTGTGAAAGGCTTACTTACAAGCAAGCAAGCGAACAAAAAAATAGTGAAGAATTAAAATATTTTTTTGAAATTGCAAAAGCTAATTTTGCTAAAAGATGCAATATGGGAGCCATTAATATTGAAATAGGCGATGTTAGTGTCAAGGTGAAAGATGAAAAAGTTTTTATAGAGCCACAAGTAGAAGATGATGCTTTTCGTATGATTAAAGAAATGATGCTTTTAGTTGGGGAGGCGACAGCTTTTTTTGCATTTAAAAATGGTATTCCTTTTCAGTATATAAGCCAAAGTGTTAACCCTTTACCTAATAATCTTGAAACAGGTTTGGCAGGAGAGTTCAAAAAAAGAAAGTGTATGAAATCTCGAAATATTAGCACTCATCCTGCAGCACATTCAGGGCTAGGTCTTTCTATGTATTGTCAAATTACCAGTCCTTTAAGACGATATGATGATTTAGTTGTGCAAAAACAAATATTAAATTACATTGATAAACTTCCTTATATTCCGACCGATGAGCTTCTTGCAAAACTTGCAATGGGAGACATGGCGCATAAAGATTCACAAAATGCTGAAAGAATGGCAAAAAGACATTTTGTTATAGTTTATCTGATTCAAAATCCTAATTGGGTAGGGGAAGCTACTATTATTTCTTGCCAAGACACAAAAGCTTATGTTTATATCCATTCTATTGGTGTGGAAACTTCAATCCATCTAAAACAAAAAGTTGCATTAAACGATAAGATACAAGTTAAAGTTTTAGAAGTTGATTTGCCTAAGCTAGAAATGTCTTTTATTGAAGTTTGAGGAAAAAGTGTTTGTTGACGCACATAATCATGTTTTAGATTATTTAGAAGAATTAACTGGTGATGCTCTTCCATATCCATCTAATTTTTCAGTTTGTTTTTGTGCTTCTTCCAATGAAAAAGTAAGATTTATTCAACAAAAAAAGATATGTGATGCTTTGCCTCAAAAGGCATATTATTCTTTCGGAGTGCACCCGCAAGCTCCATCAAATAATGAATTACAATTTTTAGAAGACTTACTAAAGCAAAAAGAGATTATTGCAATAGGGGAATGTGGTTTTGACCTTTTTGATGATAGGTATAAAGCAACCATTGAGATGCAAAAAGAAGTTTGGAATGCACAAGTAGAACTTGCCATTAAATATCAAAAACCTTTGATTATTCATTGCCGAAAAGCCTTGCATTTAATTTTTAATGATGTTGAAAAGCTTAAAAAAATAAAGGCTGTTATTTTTCATGGCTGGGTTGGAAGTTTTTTAGAAGCTACATCGCTATTAAAAAAGGGAGTAAATGCTTATTTTTGCATAGGAAAGGCTCTTTTACGAGGGCAAAAATCGCAAATTGAAATGGCTAATTCTTTTGATATTTCTAGGTTATTAACAGAAACAGATGCTCCTTATATGAAACTTAAAGAAGAAGCTTTTTCTTCTTTAACTGATATAAGTTATGTTGTTAATGAAATATCAAAGCTTAGAAGAATTGAAAAAGAAGAATTAAAACAAACTTTTTTTAACAATTTTAATTTAAGCTTTGACTTATAAAAAACTAAAACTATATTCTAAACTTTTCAACTTCTTGACGTAAAAGGTCAATATTTTGTCTATTTTTCTTAGTTATATGGTTGACATTTTTCACTGCATCATCAATTTCAACTATATCTTGAGAAATCTCATCAACACTCTTATTAAACACTTGTGTAATTTCACTTAACTTTGCAATATTTTTTGCAACAAGATCCCCGCTTTTTAGCATATTAGAAGACTCATTTTTAACTTCATCTGTTACATTATTTATGTCTTGAATCGCACTAATAATTTCCATACCTCTTTTGTCTTGTCTATTCATAGCATCAAGAATTAAAGTTTCTTGTTCTGAAACTTTATCAACTAAAGAATACACACTTTCAAAAGTTTGTTCTGTTTTGTTTCCAACTGCTGTTAACTCCTGAATAATTGATAGAGATTCTTTTATAACACTTGCAATTTTCTTTCCTTGAACGTTTGATTCTTCTGCTAGTTTTCTAATTTCTCCTGCAACAACTGCAAAGCCACGTCCTGCTTCTCCTGCATGGGCTGCTTCAATTGCAGCATTCATAGCAAGTAAGTTTGTTTGACTTGCTATGCTTTGAATCACTTCACCTGCTTCAAGAAGACCATCAGATTTTTCTGCAATATTAGCCACAACCACATTTGAGTTTTTTGCATCAGCTTTTCCTTGTTGTGTAAGTTCGTGCACATTGTCTATAAGCTTATTATTTTCTTCTAGCATAGAAGTAACTTGTCTAACATTGTTCATAACTTTTGCAACAGATTGAGAAGATTGTCTAACTCTTTCATTTTGTATTTCTATGCTACTATCAAGGTTATTAATGGCTTCAATTATATTATTAACAGCTATTTCCGTTTGGCTTACTCCTTCAGTTTGTGTGCCAAGTTTTTCTTTTAAGCTATTTACATTGTTTGTGATACTTCCTGATTCATCTACAGTGGTTTGCATAGCTTCAGAAAGAGAAAAACCATTTTCCTTTAAGTTAAACAATGCTGTGTTTACATTTTCGATAATCCTATTATTTTCAGTTTGTTTTTCTCTTAATACTTTTTCATCTTCTTGAATTTGCATTATGTAGCGTTGTTTACCCAAATCAGAAACAAGGATTAAGCTTACTCCCACAATAATGCCATTAACTATAACATGAGGCATTAAAAAAGAATTAAGCATTATTGGAATAGCTTCACTACTTGCTTTTTCTCCAAATAATGGAACATAAACCAACAAATGAACTACTTCCCAAAGACCTGCAAAGCTAGAAAAAAATAAAATAGTTCTTTTATTAAGGCTTACTTTTCCATATCTATGGTGAATAAAATATACCATAATCGCAGAGATTGCACCTGAAGAAACTGTTGCTAAAGCACAAGGAAAAGATGTCCAACCACCCATAAAGTAACGATATAGTCCACCTACAATACTCACCACAAAACCATAAACTGGACCTATCATTACTGTTGAAATGACTGTTACACCTGTTCGCATATTAACAATAGCATTTCCAATTTTAATGCCTAGAGTTGAAGCAAAAATATTAAAACAAGAAAAAACTAATGTTAAAAAGATCGTTGAAAGGAGCTCTTCAACATTCCTGGCTCGTTCACACACTACAGATTTAACTGGTTTTATCTTAAACATAAGATAAATAATCATAAAAAACACAGCCACATCTGAAACAAGCGAAAAAATAACATTCCAATCCATATGCATCTCCCCATTTCCTATCCATGTAGGATAAAAAAATACTAACATTTATAAGTTATATATGTAACAAAAGTATTGGATTATAAGTTATCAATTTCTTCTTTTATATATTTTAAGATTTGAGTAGGAGAAGACATAGATATAACTTTTTGATAAGCCTTCTTAGCTTTTTCTAATGAAATTGAAGAAATAAATTCTTTCATTTCATAAATTTTCCAACTAGGCATACTAAAGGACTTTAGCCCCATCCCAAGTAACAAAAACAATGCCTCTTTGCTGGATGCCATCTCACCACACATAGAAATAAAATAATTTTTGCTTACACTCATAGATTTGGAATCTATTGTGTTTTTTATTAGGCGTAAAATACTAGGTTCAAAATAATTTGCTAGATCAGAAACTTTACCATTTTCTCGGTCAGCTGCCATAGTGTATTGTACTAAGTCGTTTGTTCCAATAGACATAAAATCCACTAAAGGAGCAGCTAAGTCAGCAATAACTGCAATACTTGGCACTTCAACCATAATTCCTAACGGTACATTATCTTTATACTGAACTTTTTGCTCTTTTAATTCATTCTTTACTTCACTTAATATTTCTTTTACTTGAAAGATTTCTTTAATACTAGAAACCATAGGAATAAGAATATGAACATTGCCAAAAATAGCACTTCGTAAAATAGCTTTTAGTTGAGTCTTAAAGATATCAGGACGTGCAAAACAATATCTAATTGCTCGCCAGCCTAAAAGAGGGTTTTTTTCATGCAAAGATTCTTGTTCTTTAAGCATCTTATCCGAACCTGCATCAAATGTTCTAATAATAACTTTTTTGTTTGGGAAAGCTTTAACTACACTTGAATACACTTCATATTGCATGTTTTCATCAGGAATTTCATCATCTTGCAAAAACAAAAACTCTGTTCTAAAAAGCCCTATACCATCAGCTATTTTCATGCCATAAGAATCTATTTCATCTTTAAAAGCAATGTTTGCACTGACTGAAATAGGAACGCCATCAAGAGTTTTGCATTCACTAACAGAAAGCTCTTTTATGTTAAGCTTTTGTGCTTTTTCTTCAATTCTTTTTGTGTATTCTTTTATATCATTTTGTGAAGGGTTAAATATAACAAAGCCTTTTTCTGCATCTAAAATAGCTTGTAAACCAGATGTATAACTCATACAATGAGCCACAGACACCAACATGGGAATATCCCAAGAACGTGCAATAATAGAAATATGCCCTGTAACACCACCTTCTTCCATTATGATGCCACTAGGCTTTCTTTCTCTTAATGCCAAAGCTTCAGATGGCATTATGTCTCGTGCAATTATTATGCTATTCTTGGGAACATTTTTAAATCTTGAAGTTTTCTTTCTTGAAATTAAAAGTTTATCAAAAACACCATCAAATGCATCTTTAATGTCTAAAGCTCTTTCTCTTATATAAGCATTTGGAGATGTTGCTAAAATATTAGCATAATCTTCCAGTCTTTTACTTAAAAGTGTTTCAACATTTAGCTTTTCTTTTTCAACATCTTTTAAAACTTCTTTTATAAAATCTTCATCGCATAACATTGCAAGGTGAGTGTTAAGAATATCTAATTCATCATTACTTTTATTTAATGCTTTTTTTTCATATTCTTTTAAGATATCTTGCATTTCCTGCTGTGTTTCTAAAACAGCTTTTTGCAACCTCTGCTGTTCAGATTGAACATTTTCTTCCTTTATTGTGTATAAGGGAATATCTCGCTCTTCTATATCTGTAAGCTTAAATACCTTACCAAAAGCTATACCAGTAGATGCTATTAAACCACTTATTTTTCGCATAATGTTATTGTATACAAAAGTAAATAGAAAAACTAGATAGGATTTTTTTTGATTGTGAAGAATATTTGAACAGGAAAGGTAAGCGGATGATGGGAGTCGAACCCACGTCTCCAGCTTGGAAGGCTGGGGTAATAGCCGTTATACAACATCCGCAAAGTTAAATATGCCAAGTAGGATTTAGAGTCTATATTAAATTAAAAAATAAGTCAATATAAACATCATAAATTTCTTATTATTTTTTTAATTAAAGTAAATAATTTGCTTTTCCTGCTACTTTAACTTCATAGCATAGAGGCTTAAAACCAAAAATACGTTCATAGTCAGAAAGCTTTTCTTGATATACCGGTATATCTTTAGTTTTTAATATTGAATAAATACATCCACCAAAACCTTTTCCTGTCATTCTTGCACAAATAAGACTTGAAGGAATAGGCTCTATAAACTCTAACGTCCTTTTCACAAGCCAATCAAGTTCTGGGCAAGAAATTTCAAAACGATCTCTTAAACTTTCATGGGAACGAATAAAAATACGCGAAAGAGCAACTTTGTCATTTTTCTTCATTGCTTCAATAGCATCTTCAATACTTTTAGCTTCTTTTATTATATGGCTTACTCTTCGTCTTACAACTTCACTTATATCAATTTCTTTTAATAAGTCTTCACTAAGTCTTGACATTTTTTTAGGTGCTTCTGCATTGTTTAAAACAGTTTCATAAGCTTCAATACATTCAGCAATCCTAGAACCAAGTTCTTCTCTTACAACAGAGCGAGGCACACAAGAATCAGTTAAGATAATTGAATAACCTTCCAACTCAAAAGGGTAGAGAGAAACTATCTTTTTCATACCATCTATTTTAATACAATGATCTTTTTCAGCATTTAAGACACACAAAATATCTGCAGTGTGTGGATATGTATTTAGATATTCAACATTTGCATGTTCAACTATCTTTAAAATATCATTATCTGTAAACTTATTAGGAAATAACTTAGTAAGAGCCATTGCAGTGGCAACTTTTAGTGCATTCGGTGTTCCTAAGCCTGCGTTAGGAGGTATTTCAGAAAGAATAGTAAAATTAAGACCAGGAACCTCATAGCCCATTTCGTTAAAAGTTGCTATAATAGCTTTTAACGAATTAGCCCAGCGATCTTCCTTTCTATACTTTAAGTTTGCTGCTGAAACTCTTCTTCTTTCTTTTAGCGAAAGTGAATAAAATCTAAAATTTGAATCTTGTCTTTTTGATATACACAAATATAAATTTTGTTCTATAGTTACCGAAAGTGTGTTGCCTTGTGCAAACCAAGTTTGCTCTCCCAATAAATGAAATCGTCCCGGAACACAAACACAAGCAAACGGCTCATCCCCATACTCATCAACGTGAAATGCTACAATCTTATGCATATCTATATGATAGCCTATATATTGAAAAAATTCAATAAATGTGTTTAAATTATTATCAATTTAAACTAACATGTTAT
>JBQNBK010000019.1:0-22293 GCA_052169975.1 Treponema sp. | reverse complement strand
AAGAAATAAAAATGATTTCATACTCTGAAATGCAAAAAATCATAATGAATATTGCCTCAGGACTTTTAGAAATTGGATGTAAAAAAGAAGATAAGATTGGTTTGATTGCAGATAATCGTAAGGAATGGTTTCATTTAAGTATGGCATTAAGTACTATTGGAGCTATTGACGTTCCTCGTGGTTGTGACGCTACAGAGCAAGATATTTCTTATATTCTTTCTTTTACAGAGTGTCACACAGCTATTTTGGAAAATACAAAACAAGTTATCAAGGTGTTAAAAAACATTGATAAGATGCCAACATTAAAAAAGATTATTTCTATTGAAGCAATTGACTTTGATGAAGTTAAAAAAGATTTTTCCAAAGAAATAGAAGCTATTACTTTTTTCACATATCAAGAACTTTTAGAAAAAGGAAAGACAAAAGGCAACGAAGAAGTTATAAAAGCTATGGAAAAAGTGATGCCAGATGATACTGCAACCATCATCTTCACATCAGGAACTACTGGGCAACCTAAAGGTGTTGTTTTAACACATAAAAACTTCCTAGCTCAAATTCCAGATTTAATGACAAGAATACCTATTAATCATGGGGACTTGGCTTTGTCTGTCCTTCCTGTTTGGCATTCTTTTGAACGTGAATGTGAGTATATCATAATGGCTTCTTCTGCCTGTATTTTTTATTCAAAACCAATTGGTTCTGTAATATTGCAAGACATGGCAGAGGCTAATCCTACTATCATGCCATCAGTCCCTCGCATTTGGGAAGCTGTTTATGATGGAGTATGTAAAAAAATGAGAAAACAAGGTGGTATTACACTTTGTTTATTTAATTTCTTTTTAAGTATTGGGATTACATGGAGTAGGTTGTGGCGAAATGTTACAGGAAAGAGAGCTCATTTTAGCCGTACAACTCAAATATTATATCCAATTCTTTCTATCATTCCCGCTATAGTATTGCTTCCTTTGCATCTTTTAGGAAATGTATTAATTTTTAAGAAGATAAGAGCAAAGCTTGGTAATAAGTTTTTGGCTGGTGTTTCTGGTGGTGGAGCATTGCCTCCAAACGTTGATGAATTCTTTTGGGCTGTTGGGATTAACATTGTTGAAGGTTATGGAATTACAGAGGCAGCACCTGTAGTGTCTGTTAGGCATATTCCTCATCCTATTTTTGGAACAATAGGTGAGCCTATTGATTGTTTACAAGCAAAAATTATAGGAGAACATGGAGAAGAATTACCAGTTGGAAAGAAGGGGGTTCTTCATATAAAAGGGGATAGCATAATGCCGGGATATTACAACAGTCCTGAAAAAACTGCGGAAGCTATAAAAGATGGTTGGCTTAATACTGGAGACTTGGCATTATGTACTATTACAGGAGAACTTGTTATTAGAGGTAGGCAAAAGAATACAATTGTTCTTAGAGGTGGCGAGAATATTGAGCCTGCACCTATAGAAATGAAATTGCAACAGTCGCAATTTATTAATTTAGCAGTTGTTTTAGGCCAAGACCAACGATATCTTGCAGCATTAATTGTTGTAGATGGGGATTCATTACTTAGTTATGCAAAGGCAAACAATATTAAAGAAGAGAGTGTTGAAGCTCTTATAAAGAATGATGATATTAAAAAAATGTATGAGAAAATTGTTTCTGAGCTTGTCT
The DNA here is from genome assembly GCA_052169975.1 of Treponema sp. GTDB lineage: Bacteria > Spirochaetota > Spirochaetia > Treponematales > Treponemataceae > Treponema_B. The sequence continues at coordinate 20,631 of JBQNBK010000019.1, read as the reverse complement.
CTCATCATAATGGATTTAAAATCTATGAACGCATAAATAAGATTTGTCTTTTGGCTAATGAATTTAAGGTTGGTGTTGAGCTTTCTGCAAAGCAAGACATTATGAGATATAAAATAGAAGAGATATACAAAAAAGAAATATCTTCGCTTTTTGCTTAATATTTATGTCTTGTGGGGTGTTCTTAACATGAAAAGAGGTTTATTTATTTTTGCTCTTTTTTCATTATTATGTCTTAGTTCTTGTGATAAATTTAAATCTACTAGAACTACTGGTGTGTATAGTGAATATGAGGATACTTCACTTGCAAAGGTCATTGTAAAAGGCTCACTTGTTGTTGGCATTATGGATTATGCACCTCCTTGTGCATATATTGATTCTAATGGGCAACCTGTGGGCTTTGATGTTGATATTTTCAAAGAAGTTGCAAAAAGGCTAGATATTGATGTTGAGTTTAAGGTTATTAATTGGCTTAATAAAGAGGAAGTGTTGGATTCAGGTGAGGTTGATTGTATAGCTTCTGCATTTACTTTTTCTAGGGATAGGCAACTTGAATATGCCTTAACAATGCCCACATTATATAATGCTCAAGTTGTTGTTGTCCGCAATAATTCAAAGATTTATACTTTAGATGACTTAGAAAATACAAAGATTGGTTATTTGGGTGGTAGTAATATCTCTGACCTATTTGAAGAACACCCATTTAAGCAAATAACTTCATATCCTTCTTTTCTCGTTGCTTTAGAAGACTTAAAATTGCATGTAGTGGATGCTGTTTTTATAGATCTTCTTATTATTAATAACATTATGGAAAAAAGTATTTCAGATTATAGAGTGCTTGATGATGCTATAACTAATGAAAAATATGTTTATGCCTTTAGGAAAAACGATAAGATACTTAGAAACATTGTTAATAAGATTATGTTGGATTTAGAATATGAAGGCAAAGTATTAGAGTTTTCAAAAAAATGGTTTGGTGGCGATATTTACTTATTTGGAAGATAGAGAGGGTATTTTGAAAAAGTATTTTATATTTTTTTTTATTAGCTTATTTATTCTTTCTTGTAAGCCTATTGCTGTTAGAAAATACAGGGTGTTTAGAGACATAAGCCTTGCAAAGGTGCAGGCTAAAAAAATTATGACTATAGGCATTCGTGATGATCTTCCACCATTTACAAATAGAAATAAAGATTCTGATTTTCTTGAAGGCTTTGATATTGATATGGCACGTTTAGTTTGCAATGAAATGAAGGTGATGGCAGATTTTAAGGTTATCAATTGGGCTAATAAAGAAGAGCTATTAAAACATGGAGAAATCGATTGTATATGGAGTGCTTACCCAGTTTCTCAAGGTAAAGTTGCAGATTTAAGACTAACAAAACCATATATAAGAAGCTGTTATGTAATAGGAGTTCAATCTTCTTCTCATCTAGATTCCATTGATGATTTGGACAATAAAACTTTGGCAATTCAGACTGGTTCTGCAGCTGTTAAAGCTTTAGATGAAATGCGAAGACAAAAATTTAAGGCAATAAGAGATTCTTATCATAGAAGTTTTAATTTTTGTGTAAAAGAATTAGATTCTGGTAATGTAGATGGAATTATTGAAGATATACTTGTGATTAATAATTTGATGGAAAAAGAGAAAAAACCTTATAAGTGCATTGATGAAGTGTTATCTTTGGAAAGTTATTGCATTGCGTTTCGTAAAAATGATGTTTCTTTAGCTAATAGAGTGCAATATATTTTGAATGAGCTTGAATATATGGATTTAACTACACCTATTAGTAAGAAATGGTTTGGATCTAACATCTTGATTATAGGAAAATAGAGGAGGCTTAAGAATATGATGGAGCCAACACTTGTTGTATTAGCTGCAGGAATGGGAAGCCGTTATGGTGGGGTAAAACAAATTGATGCTGTAGGGATCCATGATGAAATCTTAACAGATTATGCTGTTTATGATGCAATGCAAAGTGGATTTGGTAAAGTTGTTTTTGTGATACGTAAAGATATTGAAACAGATTTTAGAGAAAGAGTTTTTAATAGAATTGCAAGAAACTTTAATGCAGAATATGTTTTTCAATCTATTGAAGATCTTTTAGAAGCCGAAGAAAAACAAAAAATGGGGGGTAGGCAGAAACCATGGGGAACTACACATGCACTTCTTTGTGCAAAAGAAGTGATAAAAGAACCATTTGCTGTTATTAATGCAGATGATTATTATGGAAGAGCTGCTTATAAAAGTATAGCTAGCCATCTTTTAACACTCGATAATAATTCTGTGGAATATGCCTTTGTTCCATATATTTTGGATAAGACACTAAGCAAATCTGGTTCTGTTTCTCGTGGAATTTGCCAAGTGGACAATGGATATTTACGTTCAATTACAGAACATACTCGAATATTTTATGAAACTGTAGGAAGGGAGCAAAAAATAATATCTGAAACTGAAGATGAAAGAATTGAATTGACAGGGAAAGAACTTGTTTCTATGAATTTCTTTGGCTTTTCTCCACGTGTGTTTGAAACATTAGAAGAACAATTTCGCTCTTTTATTCATAAATATGCTGATAGCGAGAAAAAAGAATGTCTTTTGCCTGAATGTATTGGACATGCAATTAAAGAAGGAAAATGTAGGGTTAAGTACTACACAACAACAGAATCTTGGTTTGGCATCACATATCCAAAAGACAAAGGTATAGTTCAAACTGAACTACGTAAAAAGATAAAAGAAGGATATTATCCTGAATATTTATGGCGTTGAAAAAATATATAACTTTAATATTATTTTTGCTTTTGTTATTTTCGTGCAAGTGGAAGTCTTATATTCCTAAGGATGATAATGCTTTGCTTGCTTCTTTGCATTTTTCTGAAGGTTTAAAATTAGAGGAAGAATTTAACTCATCAACATTTAATTATACGTTGAAAGTTCCTTCTAGTGCTAATTTGAAAGGCTTTTTTGTTATTTGCATTCCCGACAATCCATCTTCAACATGTTCATTATCAATTGCAGGAATTACTATACCTCTTTTTTATGTCCCTATAAGAGCAGGCTTACCTAATTTTAGTTTTGAAATTTTAGTAACATCGCCAAACAAAACAGAACAAAAATATACAGTAAGTGTTGCTATTAATTAAGTTTTGCTAATAAACTTAGAATAAAAGGCATTGCAGTGTAAAGTGAGAAGCAAAATAAAAATACATAGCCAGAAAGTTCTAATGCTATGCTTATGTGACCAGCTATTTTTTTGTTTTTTAATTTGCTAAATAAACTTTTACGCCCTAACCATGCAATATAGCCTGAAATAGTAATTGGAATGCACATGCCTAATGACATTGTGAGAATGGCTAATACTCCTATTGTGATGATATTTAATGCAAAAGTGAGTACCAAAACAAGTAAGGCTGCAGGGCATGGATATAACCCTGTAAGTAGTAATGCACTTAGTTTTAGCTTTCCTGACGATTCTAAACCATTATGACAATTACAAGTTTGTTTTAGGATATGGTCGAATATTACATGCAAGATTGAAAATAAAGATAAGAAAATTAATACAATGAATGAAATACCTTCTAAATATATGGAAGCATCATTTGTATTAACACTCATTGCTCCGGAAACACCCTTGAATATAAATGCTAATAGTAAAGCAACCCCGCCATGGCTAAAAGCTAAAATAAAAGCTACTAATAAAGGTTCTAATACATGAGCTTTTCTTGTGATATAAAAAGAAAAGATTACAGTTTTTCTATGTCCTGGTCCTATTGCATGTATAATTCCATAAAGAAAAGAAAAAAATAAAATGACTAAAAGACCTTTGTATGAAGTGTTTTGGCTCCATTCATTTATATAATCTGCAAGATGCTGATGTAAAAATCTTTGAGTTTCTACAATTTGAGTGTTTGGTCTTCCTTGTCTAACAGGGGAGGGTGAGTTTTTGTTTCCTGTAAAAGGATTAGCAAAAAGAGATGTTGTGAATAATATAAAAAAAGTAATTATCAATGGTTTAAAAATATTTTTCATATCAATATTTAATTGCTATTTCTTTTGGATAATAAGTTTCAAGACCTGGTTTCCATTTATAGTATATACGAGTGTCGTTAATTGGGCCAATTGGGTTGTAATAAACAGGATAATCTTTGTTTTCTAATATTTGATATGATGGTTTTAGTGATGCATTGTTATAAGAAAAAGTTACCCCATTATTTTTACGATATGTTATGTCACAATAAAAAGTGTAATCATAAACGGCAAAATATAATTCTTTATCAGTAAAATTGGAGAGATCAACATAAAAGCGATAACTTATAATGCCATCTTTTTGTTTAACAGAAAAAGATGATACCTTATCTGGGGATGTTCTTATTTTGCCTTGTCTTATAAAACAAAAATAGTAATAGTTTTCTGTATAGCTAAAAGCATTTTGCCAAACATCTTCTGTTTCACTAGCATTGAAAACATCATCATGATTTAGGTCATAACCTGAAATAATATCAGCACTAAAATATCGATCAAATGTCCATTCTACAAATGCACCTTTTAATTTTGTATCATTAAAAACAAATTCTATTGCACTTGTAAAGCTCATATGAGGATGTGAAAAGATTAGTGTGTTAATAAAGCAAAATAAGAATATGACAATGTATTTACGCATTTGGATATATTCAATCAAACATTCTATAGTATAAATTAGTAACATACAACTATTACAAAACTAAAATATGTTTTTTATGAATATAAAAAGCGTTTGTAATTTATATATGATAAAAAAAAGCCTACAAAAGACTTTTTGTAGGCTTTTAGCAATAATTTGCTTAAGAGTTACTTTAGAATGCTGTGTAATGTTGAGTATCTATTTCTGAAATTGGTAAATCAAAAAGACTGAAACTTTCGTCATATTCAGCACTCATAGGTTCTAATGTTTTCCTATTTTTGTAGTCAAGAATATATTTAAAAGTTTCGCTTTCTTCACTAGTAGAAGAACCATTAGGATTGTATGTAACTGTTACTTCAACTTTATACACATTACCATCAACAAACTTATATTGTGAAGTGCCATTGTTTCCAATTACATATCTAGTTTCATTGTCTTTTTCTGTCTTTGTTATAGTTTTATCTTTGTGATCAGTTTCATCAGTAAAATTGTTTCCAGTGCTATCAGCTTTTTGGATTTTGTATTTCACCTCTTTAATGATATTTTTATCTTTAAAAGCAGGGGTTAAATAGAAAGTATCTTTATATGTATCGTTATCACTACCTGTTAAAAATTGTGTCCAACCATCAATGTTTTTACCAGTTTCCCAGTCTGAAAAACCAAAACTCTTAGCAATAGTTAAATATTCATTATTAGAAGCGGTCTTATGTTGTTTATCATAAGCCATAGCTTGAATTCTATAGTTATAGGTTAAATTAAAGAAATAAGATGAAGCATATACTGTTCCCTTTAGTTCGAATTGTTTTGGGTTTTCTAATTGAATTAACCAAGGGTGTTTTGTAGATGTACGTCTCCATTTTTTTCCATAATAATCTGGAAACATAGGATTGGGATATGTATCTTTGCTTGAAAGGAAAGCATCAAAATACTTATTGTTAAGGTCATCATCTTTTGTTAAAAATTTTACAATTGCTATAGTATTATTTTTGGTATCTTGTTCTACATTAGCTTTCATTCTTTTAAATTGGTGCTTATCCCCATTTTCATCATATATATTATAATAAAGATAGAAAGGTTGATCATGAACATGCACAAAAGCCAAAGCCAAGTTTCCCATATAAGCTAAGTCTTGGAATCCAGCTAAATTAAATCCTCCCTCTTTCTTAAAGATATGCCCTTTATTAAAAAATGGCAATAAAAAAGTATTTGGGAGATTTCTTCTAAATACTCCGAATGGATGTGTACCTGAAAGACCATTATAAACTATAACGGGACCTAATTTTTTCATAAACTGAGAGGTAGATTTTCTTATTTCTATAGTGTAAGTTTCTGATGTGTTATTATCACCTTTAAATTCAATTTTATAGGAAACAGAACCAAAGCCTACAATTAATATTTCTGTATATTTTTTATCGTTAATTGGTGTTAGTTTTTGTTCAACACCATTATTCATTTCAGCTACTAAATACCCAGAAACAGTACCTGATACTGGTTCTTGTGGAATATTGACTCCTTCACCGACTGAATATGGATTTGGTCTTGCATCTTTGAATTCTTTAATTTCGTAACTACTTAATTTTCTATCAAATTCCATTTCCAACTTAACAGCAGAATATCTAACATCTGATATTTCAACACTTGCTTTGTTGTTAGCATCAAATTCTAAGTTTTTTTCAGTGCTATCATCATCTCCGCTTAAAATTTTAGCTTTCAAAACCCTTATTGGAAAGGCATTTTTGTTGGCATATTTTTTGACACTAAAATTTATGGTAGCATCTTCAAAATAAATAAATTTTACTGTTACGGTTACTTCAACATCAGTGTTTGTATCAATCTCAGTAGTTGCACTTGTTTTGTTAGTTAAATCTACAGGTTTACTATTTGCATTAGTTTTTACAACAACGCTAGATATTTCTGAATCTGTTGTCATAACTTTAACAGTTCCTTTTGATTTTGTTGTGTAAAATTTTTGTCCATTAGATACAGGTTGATCAGTATCTTCTTCGCCCTTAAATGAAACTATTAAATCAGTAACTATTGGAACTTCTCTTTTAATTGTTCCTTGTAATTCTTCATAGTTATTAAAGCCTGGACTAGAAAGTGTGATCTTGAAAGGAGTTTCAACTGTTGGAATATCTGGAATGTCCATACTAACACTTCCGTCTTTAGTTTCTCCTTTATATTCTTTGTCCCCTATTTTGCAAACATAGCTATATGCTTCACAGTTTTCTGCATGTAGTTCAAGTTTTTTGTTTTTACTGGAAGGTTTGACTGTTGTTTTTGCTTGAATAGATGTATTCCAAATTTTGTATTTATCAAGTGCAAATGTTTTATTTTTCACTTGATTTTGACATGATGAAAACATCCCTATTAGCATTGAACTTGATAATAATGCAAGAGCAATAAAGCTAAATCCTTTTTTCATATTTCTTCCTCCTAAATAATAGAAAAAAGACAACAAGTCTTTAATCTATCATTTTATTATATAGTATACCTTCCCATATATCAACTTATTAATTTATTAAGTTAAATATCATTAAATAATCAATTTCTATTTTTTAATTCTGAATTACCGATTTCTTATTTAGGGATAGTTTTTATCCAAAATATGTATTATAGTAGATATTGTATTATGTTTATAATAATTACTGCATAGAAATTCATAAGCAAGTTAAACCAGAATATAAGACAGCGGTGAATTATGAAAAAATTTGTGTCTATACGGTATAAAATGATAGCATGGATTTTGTTCTGCGTTATTTTTTTGACTTTGATTATTTGTGTTATATTAGGTTTTCAAACTCAAGCATCCACATTAGAAAATTATAATCGCTTTATTTTGCAACAAGTTTTAACAATCAATAAAACATTATCTCTTTTTTCTTCTGATAGCGAAAATATAGTAAAAACTCTTTCTAAACAAAGAATATTACGCATTTCTAATGCTAGCAATGTATCCAACAATTATAATGGTAATGGTTTTGCAGATTTAAGTGATGAGGGAAAGCTCATCATGAAGCTTTGCAAAACTTATTTGTTACTATATTAGAAGCATATCCTGAAGTTGTAGATATATACATGGGAACTGCATCAGGTGGTTTTGTAGCATGGGATAATGGTGAATCGATGAAAGGCATAGATCCGCGTTTAAGACCATGGTATCAAAGTGCAATGAAAGAACCACAGAAAGTTATCTTGACTAAGGCTTATATGTCTACAACAAAAGAGTTGGTGGTTACTTTTGCAACAGTGATTAAAGGATTGAATAATAACGATATTGTTGGGGTTATTGGAGTGGATATTTCTCTTTCCAATCTTGCTAAGTTTATGGATAGCATAAAGATAGGAGAAACTGGTTTTTGTCTTTTGGTTGAAAAAGATGGAACAATATTGGTTGACCCAAAACATGAAAATGTTATTTTTAAGAATTTGAAAGATTGTGGTATTTCATCTTATGTAAAATTTGCAGAAGCTGGGGAAGATGTTTTTGACATTAGTTTGGATAATATAAAATATCAAACACAAGTTTTTAGCACAGATGCTATGGATATGAAAGTAATAGTACTGGTTGAAAAATCAGAATTGCTAGAACTTTTTTATCGTCTAGTGTTTAGTATGATTTTTATAACTTTAGTACTTTTTGTTATTGGTAGTATTTTGGCTACAATTCTTTCAAAAGGCTTAAAGCGTTATTTTAATAAGATGGAAATTGTGTTTAAGAAAATTGCAAAAGGTGACACTTTAGCAAGGATTAATTATAAGACAAACGATGAAATTGGACTTTTAATGGGATACTTTGATGAATCTCTTGAACATATGAGTATTATGCTTAATCTTTTAGTTAAAGAAACTGGTCAGATGGCAAATATTGGAAATACCTTATCAAATGACATGGAAAAAGCTGCAACAGTTGCTCAAATAGTTACTAATAATTTAAGTGGAATTAAAGATGAAATTATGAGGCAAGCTTCAAGCGTTACAGAAATATTAGCAACAATTGAACAATCTATTCGTATAATAGAACATCTTGATTTAAGTATTGAAACTCAAGATGAAAGTGTGGTTAACGGTCTTAAACAAATGGAAGCTATGAGTTCCAATATTAGTACTGTTGCTGAAATGTTGAGAAAGAATAATGAATTGATTAAGGAATTGTGTTCAAAAACAATTAGCGGAAAAGAAGGGGCTAGAACAGCTAATGAAGTTGTGTCTCAAATAGCAGAGAAATCTGATTCACTTTTGGAAGCAAGCCTTGTTATTCAAAACATAGCAAATCAGACCAACCTATTAGCAATGAATGCAGCGATTGAGGCAGCTCATGCAGGAGAAACTGGAAAAGGTTTTGCGGTTGTTGCTGATGAAATTAGGAAACTAGCAGAAGAATCTAATATGCAGGGTAAGCAAATAGCTATTGTTCTTAAAGAAACGATTGAAGTAATAAAACATTTGATTGAGGCAGGGCAAGGAGCTGAAAATATTTTTGATGAAGTTTATAAATTGACTACTAATATTTCTGGTCAAGAGGATTTAATAGAAAAAGAGTTGAAAGATCAAAAAGAAGGCACAAGTATAGCTTTGGATATGATGAAAGATATAAAAGAAGTGGCTAATGGAATAAAAGATGGAACTGTGGAAATGTTAGAAGGTAATAAGTCAATTGCTAGGGAAATGAAAAGACTTGATGTTTTGACACACACAATCAACAATAACATGCACGAAATGAATGATAGTGCCTCTGAAATCACCGCAAATATCATAGAAACAAATGACCTAACTCGTAAAAATAAAGAAAGTATAGGAAGAATTGTTGAAGTTATGAATAATTTTGAAGTTTAATTTATATTGAAAGATTATCATAAATTCAAATTACTGTATTATAAAAACACCTTGAAAAAGATTTAAACATGAAGTTTATCTTTTCAAGGTGTTTTTTATTTTTAGTTAGATATTGCGAGTTTTCCATCATTTATTAGTGTGTTAGCAACCCATTCTGCTACCACACCAGTTATTGTTATGCAGTGTTCTTTACGTTCTTTTGACATAAAGTTATCGCCTGCCCATTGTCTTGTAATGACTCTGCAACAAGTAGCTTTATATTTTTGTTTTATAAAGTCGTGCAATCCTTTTGCATATTCAAACATTTTAGGATTCATTGCTTCGCCTTTATTGCGTCCATAAACAATCCCTAAAGCCATTTCACCTCCTGATACAGCACCGCATAGACATTGTGCTTTTCCAAGTCCTATTGGAAAACTTGAAGCCATTTTGACTATATCATCATTATAAGGCTTACCTAATGCATTGTTTATTGTGTGCAAAACAGCTTCTGAACAAAAGAACGTTCCACTTCTAAAAAGTTCTTCTGCTTCCTCTTTTACTCTTTTCAAATACTCTTCTTTAGTTTTCATTCATCCCTCCTAAAGTTTTGGATTAATATTTTTTCAGTTAGGCTTTATCTTTTCTGAAAAGAAAGAATAGATAGCATACTAAGACCCAACTGACAATTAAAATAGCAATTACTTCTTCAACTTTTGTTAAAACTTTCAAAATTACATAAGATTGCTTAAAATATAAATTCAGCATTTTGCAGGCTATAGCACTTATTACTAGTGGGAATGTGAATGCTGAATAACCAGGTGTAAACTTTAATTTAAGTAAACGTGGTAAGTAATACAATGCAATTATGTAAAAACCAAAAGAAAGAAATGTAAGTAAATATAAAATGATTATATTTTTCTCTTCAAAAGAACTTAAATATCCTGCAAGAAGAAGAGAGGCGGGAGCTGCTAAAATGATTAGTGTAGGCTTTGCAGCATCTATTAATTCTCCTACCTTCCAAACTCTATAGCAAACGACAGGAAGAATGCAAAGATATAAAACAAAAGAGAAATAAAAAGTAATTTTTCCTATAAGTATATTAGACATATTAGATGCTGTGACACTTGCAACAGCTATACCTACATATACAATAAACCATGATGGAAAAACTTTTTTAATAGAAAAGTTGTTTAGAAATTTCATACTAAACCAAACAACGAGAACTACATGTCCTATAATTCCCATATACCATACTATAATACCTATTGTTTCAGAAAATTGTTTAATATATCCAGCTAATAGAATCGTTGCCATTGTGAATGTAAGAAATACACTTGCTGGGATTGGATTCATAAATTCTTCTTTTAATTTAATATTTTGAAAAATTATTTTGATTATGTAAGCCAAAATTAATACAAAACCTATAATACCTATACTGAGACGCAGGTTCTTATTATAGGATTGTAAAAGGTTACCTAATGCAAAAATAGATAAAATTAGACCTGCTATGGGGATTGGATACCTTTTTAGAAAATTCATTGCATACTCCACAAAAGATGGAAGACGGCAATGTATAAATGTTGTGTATGCTTTTTGTAATACCTTAAAGAAAGATTTAATTGATGCGTAAGGAAGATTTTACACCGTAAGGTCGAATATTAGAGGCTATAGACGACCAGTTTTGAGGTATTTATGTACTTTTTAGTATTACATAAAGCCTGTTGAAGTAAAGCTACTTCCACAATAAACACTCATTTATGCATCGCCTATCCTCCTAAAAATAAATTTATAAACTCCAAAGCGGAGTTTATAGTTGGTGAGCGTATTATAAAAAAATATAAATGTCAATATAAAAATATTGATATTAAATAAATTAACTTATTGCTAAAACTTTTGGAGGTCTATATGAAAAAGTTTATTTTGTTTTTAAGTTTTGTGCTTCTTATTTCGTGTAAACATAGAAATAATGGAAGTGATATGGTTAATCAAGTTTCAGTATATTTCAATAGTAATTCAAAAATGGGTAAAGTTATTGCAAAAGTTGATAATAAAGAAATTCAATCAGGAGCTTTTATAGGAGTTGGCAAAACAATATCTTTTAAAGCAAGTTTTGAAGATGGTTATTGCGTTGATTATTGGAAAATTAATGAAGAAGATAAATACAGTGGGCAACAAGAGATAGATATAAAGCTTGAAAATAATCTTAATGTTTCTTTATATTTCAAGTCCACATCAAACTTATGCCAGTTATTATATTCTTTTAACGAAAATGAAGGGCAACTTTTAGTGCAAAAAGAAGCAAATGGGAAAAAAGAATCTATAAAAAGTGGTTCATTTATAGAAAGAGATTCAAAATTGTTTTTTGAAGCAAAACCAAAAGATAATTTTTATCTTGCTGGATGGAAGCTAAATGGTAAAAAAGTTAATGGTATAAATAGTAAATATGAGTTGGACATAAAAGAAAATGCTTCTATAGCGGTTGTGTTTTCTAATATAAAATATGAAGATTATTTTGCTTTCTTTAATATTAATTCTCCTATAACAGTTCCTTGTAAAGTTGATGATTCTAAAAGAATTACTATTACCAATTCTTTTGCTATTGCAAAGTATGAGCTTACATATGATATATGGTATGAAACTTATAAATGGGCAATAGAAAATGGTTATACTTTTGCAAATGTAGGTATTGCAGGCTCTAAAGGAGGTAATCTAGCAAAGTCAAAAAATAGTCTTAATTCTAATATTCTTTCAGAATTTGAATTTGGAGATGAAAGGTTAAGACAACCTGTAACAAGAATTAGCTGGAGAGATGCAATTGTTTGGTGTAATGCTTATAGTGAAAAGTTAAGTCTTGAACCATCTTATAAATACAATGGAAAAGTAATAAAAGATGCAACATTGAAAACTGATGGTGTGCATTTTGATGTTGATTTTGTAAACACTGAAAAAGTTAAAAGTCATGGTTATCGTTTGCCATATACTGAAGAATGGGAAGCTGCTGCACGTTTTTCTTTAGAAAATAAAAATGTTGTTGTGCAAAATGGTCAAGCTGTTAATGCAATGATTAATGGAAAACTAGTATATTTTACAAAAGGTGATTCTGCTAGTGGAGCAAAGAAAGACTATACTGATATTGAAGAATGTAAGATGCTTGCATGGTTTGATATGAATAGTAGTAAAGTTCATGACAATGGAAGTCAAACAAATGTTGTTGCAGTAAAAAATGCAAATGATTTAGGGCTTTTTGATATGTCAGGGAATGTATATGAATTTGTAACAGCTAGAAATGAAAACATTGACTTAAACAACTGTATTTTGCGTGGCGGTGCTTATAACTTTGGTAATCAAGATTTACAAATAGGTAAATATCTTTCTATTTCTTTGGATAGTAAAAATGATTTTACTGGTTTTAGATTGGCAAAAAATGTTGGAGTTATACATGATGAAAAGATGCAAGTTGAGAAAGTTGTTATAAATAATATGGAATATATAAATAATGCTGCTTCTAATTGGAAAGATTTAGTTTCCTTAGAAAGTGGGAAAGAAGAGATTTTGATTAAAGAAGATGATTTTAACATTGCAATTTATACTAAAACCCCCAAAGAGTTTGAAGTTGAGTTGATGGTTGATGATGTTGCAACAGAAGTGTTGAAAGGAAGTTCTGGCGTTTTTGAAAAGAAAGGGATTTCTGTGTCTGAGAAGTTTAAGACAATCAAAATTAAACTTTCAAAGAATGGATATGTTGAAAAGAATTATATATTTAAAGTGAAGAATAATTCTAATGCTATATCTATTCCAAAAAGTCTAAGAATTAAGAAACTGTTTTTAAGTAAAGGTACTACAAGGCCTTATCATTGGATAGAACCTTCTAGTAATGGAATTGATTATAATGTTGAGATTGATGAAGATGATACAGGAGTAGACTTTCATTTATGGATTTTAGGAGAAGAGAAGGAAGCTGTATTTAGGATAAAGACTATGAATGAAACGATAAATACAAAAGCAAATGGTAAAGAAAGGCTACTCAGTGGTAGGTTTCCTTTTGAAACTAAATGCCGTAGCTTTGTGATATTATTAATGTATAATGGGCAACAATTTGAATATAATTTGAATATATGTGTAACAGATTAACTGTCTAGCAAAATGATATGCTGTTGATTATAATCACTTTTGCTTGGAGGTTATTTATGTCTAGCATTATTTATATTGGTGGAAATGAAATATTAGATTCAAGAGGAAACCCAACTGTAGAAGTTGAAGTTCACTTGGATGATGGTAGTTATGGAAGAGCAGCGGTTCCTTCAGGAGCATCTACTGGAGACGGTGAAGCATTGGAAATGCGAGATGGAGATGCTTCACGCTTTTGTGGAAAAGGTGTTTTGAAAGCAATTGATCAAGTAAACACTGTTATTGCAGAAGAACTTGTAGGTTTTGATGCATTGGATCAAGCAGGAATTGATCAAACAATGATTACTCTTGATGGAACAGAAAACAAGTCTAAGCTTGGTGCGAATGCTATATTAGGTGTTTCTATGGCGGTTGCAAGGGCTGCTGCTAATAGTGTAGGGCTTCCACTATATAGATATCTAGGTGGTGTTCATGCAATGCAACTTCCCATGCCAATGGCTAATATCATTAATGGTGGAAAGCATTCGGATAATTTGATTGATTTTCAAGAATATATGATTATGCCATTAAAAGCTCCTTCTTTTAGAGAAGCAGTGAGAATGACAACTGAAGTTTTTCATAGTTTAAAGAGTGTTCTAAAAAGAGAAAGGCAAGTTACCGCTGTTGGAGATGAGGGTGGTTTTGCTCCGAACGTAGAAAATGTTCAGGCTTTAGATTTTATCATGGAAGCTATTGAAAAAGCGGGCTATAAAGCTGGAAGTGATTTTGGTATTGCTCTTGATTGTGCTTCTTCTGAATTATTTAATGAAGGAGAACGAAGAGGCTATAAGTTTTGGAAATCTGCACCAAATAAACTCTTAACTTCTGATGAAATGATAGAATTATTTAAAGGTTGGATTAAAGGTTATCCTATTGTTTCAATCGAAGACCCACTAGATCAAAATGACTGGGAAGGTTATGCAAAAATTACTAAAGAGCTAGGTGATAAGATTCAGATTGTAGGTGATGATTTCTTTGTTACTAATACTAAGTTGTTGAAGCGAGGTATTAAAGAAGGAGCTTGCAATTCTATTTTAATAAAACTTAATCAAATAGGTACTGTAACAGAAACAATTGATGCTGTTAGGATGGCTCAAAAAGCTGGTTACACTGCCGTTATTTCACATCGTTCTGGGGAAACAGAAGACACATTTATTGCTGACTTGTCTGTCGCTTTAGAGACTGGACAGATTAAAACAGGTTCTATGAGTAGAAGTGATCGTATTGCAAAATATAACCAACTTTTACGTATTGAAGATGAATTAGGTTCTGTTGCTCGCTATCTAGGTGGAGCAGTCTTTAATAAGGAAACAAGATAACTTTTACTCCATTGTGGGAGGCTTAGGCTTCTCACAATTGCTTCCTTAGTTTTATGCTTAATTTATTAGCGAAGATTTCATACTACGTCCTACCACAAAACAACTTACCCACATTTCAAACTTTAACCACCAAATTATCGTACATTAGCTCATGTTATAGTAGTACATTAGCTAGTGTTACGATTGTACATTAGTTAATGTTATGGCTAGACATTAGCTAATGTACTGGGTAAAAGTATCATATATATGGCCTCGTTAACGTACGTTTTCGCATAACGAGAACGTACGTAAATGACATGCAAAAATGGCCGTTTTTCATATCGAAAATATAGTGTTTTGCCTAAGAGATTTGAGTGGATCAGTATCTCTGAACCGAGCGAGGTGAACTGCTTCCTTCGAGCAAGAGAACACATTTCCTTCGCTCGGGTGTGCCTATCTAACTCGAGCGAGTGGGTACCCTTCAATAAGGCGGACAAAGAGGCTTTGATAGAGCTATCAGAGACCATTAGATAAGGCGAGGCTGGCTCACATTGTCTTACGCGAACCTCTTGCATGCCTTGATCCTAGAGGTTCGATCCGTGCATTATTAGAGTCTAGTATCACCCGATACGAATAGTTCGAATTTCAAATATTTATAATGTTAAAATCTCAGCTTTTTAATTATATATTAAAATTGTTGTGTTTTATGGACTTAAAAACAGAATATCTATCTATGTGTTTAAAATATGAGCAAAAATCTTCTATTGTATAATCAATGAAATTATGTATACTTTTGCCTAGCTAGTTTTTGAAACATGGTTTTTCATGATGATGAAAACAAAGACTTAAGTTCTATGAGGGATAAATGGCACTTTTAATGATTTTATCAAAAATGATAGGTAGCTTAGGCTTCATTCTTTATGGAATGAAAATAATGAGTGATGGTATTCAAAAGAGTGCTAATAAAAGTGTACAAAAAGCTCTGAACTTAATGACAGGAAATCGCTTTCTTGCTGTTTTAACAGGAATTATTGTTACAGGCTTGGTTCAATCTTCAGGTGCTACTACTGTTATGACAGTATCTTTTGTTAATGCTGGGCTTTTGACTCTTGAACAAGCTATAGGGCTCATTTTTGGTGCAAACATAGGTACTACAGTAACTGCATGGATTGTATCTATAGTTGGCAAATTCTCACTTTCGTCATTTGCTTTACCATCTTTTGGTTTAGGCTATTTTTTGCACTTTTTTAAAAGGCTAAGGTGTGAAAATATTGGTGATGCAATTATGGGTTTTGCATTGCTTTTTATTGGATTGGATTGGTTGACGCAAATAGCTCCAAGCATAACACAAGAGCATTTATCTTTTGTTGGTATACTAAAAAAGACAGGGGTATCTGCTGTTTCGATTGGAATTTCATTAGGCCTTATCTTAACTGTTATTTTGCATTCTTCTAGTGGAACAACTGCTGTAGTTATTGCTATGGCTCAATCTAATGTAATTGGTTGGGAGTTTGCTGCTGCTAGCATTCTTGGAAGTAATATTGGCTCCACTGTAGATGCAATCTTAGCTTCAATAGGCTCGCGTCTTAATGCAAGACGTGCTGCTACTGTACACGTGCTTTTTAATGTTGCAGGTTCTATTATTGCACTTTTATGCTTTCATTTTTCTTTGCAGGCTATTGATTATTTTACTCCCGGTGGGCCTTCAACCCAAAACATTGCATTTAGAATAGCGATATACCATACTCTTTTTAATGTCTTAAATACAATAATAGCACTTCCGTTTATAAACCCAATTGCTAGGTTTGTAAGGTTCATAATAAAACCCAAAGAACATGAAGCTGAAGACGAGAAATATGGTGTTTATATCTTTCCATTCCAAACGCCCAGCATGAAAGAAAATATCAGTTCTTATATAGTGGCTGCGGAACATGAGATAGTAAAAATGTCTAGCATAATGTGTAAAATGTTCTCTACATTAAGAGGTGTGCTAAAGGAAAAGAAAACAAGTTCATTTAGTAAGACAGAGAAATATCTTGCTGAAAAAGAAGATTATGTTGACCAAATGCAAGATGAGCTTTCAGAATATCTTGTTTCAAGTTTAGGTTTATCACTTTCGGAAAAAGAAAGAGTGAAAGTACGTCTTATGTTAGGAATAGTGGATAATTTAGAAAACATAACTGACGAAATATATGAAATAGTTTTGTTTATAACTAAAAAGAATTCAAGATTAGAGAAGCAGATTTCAGAAAAAAATATGAAAGAATTAGTTTCATATACAGACTTTGTTGATGAGTTTATACGTTTTGTTCATGCTCACTTAAATTCCCCAATGTCTCCAGAAGAATTTCAAAAGGCAATCGAAATGGAAAATAAGATTGACCAAATTAGATCTGATCTTAAAACATTAGCTAGTCATCAACTAGAAGAAGGTGCAGCAGTGAAGACTGAATTGCTATATATAGATATAGTAAGAAATATAGAAAAGATTGGTGATTTTGCTTTTAGTATTTCAAAAGCACTTTCTCAATTATATGTAGAATAAAGTAATTATGTTTAGTTCTATTATTTTAAGGAGGACTTAATATGTTGGAAAATGAAAAAATTAAAGAAGCAATTGAAAATATAAGACCTATGCTTCAAGCTGATGGTGGAGATGTGGAATTAAAAGCAATCTCTGAAGATGGAAAAGTTTATTTGACTTTGCAAGGAGCATGTGGTTCTTGTCCTATGGCAACTTTTACTTTGAAGATGGGAATTGAAGCAAGATTAAAAGAAATGTTTCCTGAAATAACAGAAGTTGTAGCTGTTTAACTGGGGTGTGTTTATGTCTGAAATATTTGATTTTAATTCTGTTGTTGAACTCTTAATGGGAGATGAGGTAAGTGCAAGAGAATTATTGAAAAGTTATCTTTTACAGACTGAAGAACAGATGAAGCTTTTGCAAGACCTTTTGAATGATAACGACTTTGCTAATAAAAGAGATGAAGTTAGGAGAAAAGCACATTTAATTAAGGGGAGTTCACTTAATGTTAGTGCAAAGAATCTTGCAAGTACTATGTTAGAGATGGAAAAAGGTGCTCTTGAATTAAGCCAAGATGAGTTATTAAAATTATATAGTGTTGGAGTTGATAAATTTGCAATTTTAAAAAACGAAATTAATAAATCGTAATATATTGAAAATATTTTAATTACTTAAGGTTATAGCAATTAAATATAACAAAATTTAAAACTTCTTTATTAAAATATAAATTAATGGATTTTTTATATATACCGAATATATAAGGGAGTGAGGGTGGCACTAATAAAATTGGATCGGTGGAGGTTCGGTTATGTATTTGATTCAAAAAGCAAAAGGAAAAACATCATATTGTTCAATTGTTAGTGAAAAAGAAAGTGGATATATAATCAAGATATGCAGAGATATTGAAGGTTATATTAAAGAAAGTGAAGATTATATTGAAAAAGATCTATTTAATTTATGCCTTCGTACAGGATATATTCAAGAAGTTACAAACTAACTTGTCGTTTTTAAGTCCATATCATATTGATATGGACTTTTTGCATTTATAGCTTTAGTAAAGAAATTATAAAAATCAATAATATTTCCAAGACTAATTATTATTCTTTTAGTTCTTTAAAGATGTAAGCTTCTTCATTTTTTAATTCTATTTTTGAAAACATAAAATTTATTGGAGTAAGTTTTATGCTAAGTTCTTCGCTATTTTCTTCTTTATTTTGTTCTTTAATTATTTCAATAATATAAAAAGATTTTTTATTTGTTTCTGATTTTGTTTGCATTATATTTTTGTTATTAAACATCATTAAATTAAATAAGCCTTTTTCTTCTTTTCCATCATACTTTAGAATATAAGAAGAACCACTAGTTCTAAGAAATCCTTCTGCATTTATCCATGTTATGCTTGAATTGGAAAATATAGATTTCATTTCAAGGTATGGAAGACTTTCTTCAACTTGGGCTTGTGTGAATATATTTTTTTTCTTTCTATAAAGACCATCCCAGTTTGATGAAGTTGTGATTTTTAAACTAGCAATATTTTCTATTACTTTTAATTGAATTTCATCTATATTTTTTACATCAATTTCTATACGTCTTTTAATACTAGAAATAGACGAATTGTTTGCAATTATAGAAAAACCAAAACGTCTTGCAAACATATTTTGTATTACATATATTTCTTCTATATTCCCTATATGAAATATAAACCTATTGTTATATTTATCATAATATAAATACCTAAGATTATCTCCAATAGTTGTTGGCATATACCAAACACCACCTAAGTAGTTCTTATATGCTTCTAAAGAACCAGTTCGTAATTCTTTTAATATTGGATTTTCAATTTTATTACCTTGTATTTTTTCTTCATTGATTTTGATAAATTTATTTGCTGTTGCAATCCATTTATATTCGCTGTGTATTTGATTGAGTGTGGTGTTGTCTTTTGTTTCAAAATCATAGGCATGAAATGAATAATCATCAAGGCTACCAATTGTGCTAGTACGATGATCTTGAATTTGTACTTGTATACTGGCATTTAAACTTGCAATATTATCACATATAATATTTTCATTATTACTTTGTTTAACTAAATATAAAGACATGCTTTGTTCGTTGTTTAATCCTAACCCACTACAAACGATTAGAGGAAGTGAGTGTAGTAACTGAATACTATATACATCAAGAGAACTTGGAACTAAAACGGTGGTTTTGATCTCTAATACTTTCTTATATGTCTTTTCATCAGGATTTTGAAGTGCTAATATTATGTATATTGAAGGTTGTAGCATTTTTTTTACTGCAACTATTTCATCTAATAGT
Source organism: Treponema sp. (assembly GCA_052169975.1). Classification (GTDB taxonomy): domain Bacteria; phylum Spirochaetota; class Spirochaetia; order Treponematales; family Treponemataceae; genus Treponema_B. The sequence continues at coordinate 850 of JBQNBK010000019.1, read as the reverse complement.
CCATCTTCGTTTAAATCTGTTGTAAATGAAGAAATATATGTTTCATCACTGCTTAATTTAATTAATGATTTTTCATCAGTGTTGTCTTTAGAATTATTTTTATCTATTAATTGATTAGATGAAGTTTCTTGTTCGTGAATCTCCACTGGTTTGCTTTGATTTGAATTAAATTTAAATAGCAACAATACTATAATTAAACTAACTGATAATATAATACCAATTAAGAATAGAATTTGTTTTGTCATAGCGATTCCTTTATTTTATTTTTGAATAAATCTCTTTAGTCTTTGATGTAATTTTATCAAGAGCATTTATATCAAAAGTTATTTCGTACCATTCATCATGTTTTATGATTCTAGCTTCAGCAAGATATGGGCTTTGAAAAGATTCTTGTTTTCCAGCATAAATAGATGTACAAGGTGCATCTTGTTCTAAGTCAGTTATAAGAATTAATATTTTATACCTATTATCATATTTTATTTTTTTTATATCTTCTTTTATCGTGTCCAACATATTTCCAATATCAGTGAATTTACCATTAGGCTTTATTGCTGTTATGACATTAATTAATTTTTGTTTATCTTTCTCGTTGTTAATTGCAAGTGATAATAGTTTTTCTGTGTTTTCATAAAAACTATATAAAAATACATTGTCTTTGTATGAAAGTATTTGAGTTACAAATTCATTTTTTATCCACCTGCACATACTATCAAATTTATCATGTGTTGCCATAGAAAGTGATTTATCAATCATTAGAAAAATATCAACAGGAAGTTTTCTTTCTCCTGCAAACATAGTTCCTATTATTAATATTAAAGAAAATATTAAAAGATATTTTTTTTGTTTGAAC
>JBQNBK010000018.1:0-22429 GCA_052169975.1 Treponema sp. | reverse complement strand
AGCAGGGTAGAGCAGTTGGTAGCTCGTCGGGCTCATAACCCGGAGGTCGGAGGTTCAAGTCCTCCCCCTGTTATCCTTCTTTTATTCAATCATTTCAATCAAATCGTTTCATTAATCAAGTTCTAAAATATATGAGATAGACAAAAAAAATACTATAAGAAGCTTAACACTCCTTATGGTATTTATTGTTTTTATCCCCCTACGCTATTCCACGTAAATCATGTAGTCGCCATAGCCTTCTTCTTCCATCTTTTCGTAAGGAATAAATCTCAAAGATGCCCCGTTAATGCAATATCTTAAACCGCCTTTTTCTTTTATGCCATCTTCAAAAACATGCCCTAAGTGAGTGCCATCTTTTTTGCTAATAACTTCAATTCTATTCATTCCATGACTAGTATCTTTGGCATAGTCTATTGCATCAGTTGTTATAGGGCGAGAAAAACTTGGCCATCCACAACCTGCATCATACTTATCTTGAGAAGCAAAAAGAGGTTTTCCAGTAACAATATCCACGTAAATACCCTTTTTATAAAGCTTGTCATACTCACTTGAAAAAGGTGCTTCTGTGTCCTTTTGTTGGGTAACCCTATATTGAACATCGCTAAGTTCATCTTTAAGTTTATCTTTTGAAAGCTTTTTAACATTTAAATCACTATCAAGAGGCTTATTAGCAGAAGATAAGTTAATGTGGCAATACCCATTTGGGTTTTTATCGAGATAATCTTGATGATATTCTTCTGCCAAAACAAAATGCTTTAATGGCAACGCTTCAACCAAAATTGGATCTTTTATCTTCTTTTGCATAAACTCAATAAAACTATCTATCTTATTCTTTACACTAGGGTCTTTATAATAAATCCCAGTTCTATATTGACGCCCTACATCATTGCCTTGCTTGTTAAGTGAAGTTGGGTCAATAATAGTAAAAAAACGAACTAAAAGCTCTTGCAAGCTCACAACATTGTCATCATAAAATATCTGCACTGTTTCGGCATGATCTGAATCTTTTAATTCGCGATATGTTGTGTTATCTCTTTTTCCATTAGCATATCCGGTATTTGTTTCAACAACACCTTTCACTTTCTTAAAATAACCTTCAACACCCCAAAAACAGCCACCTGCAAAATATATTTCTTTCAAACCATCATTCATAGGTTCTCCTCCCAAAACATTTCCATCTTGCTCGCTTTTTGTGCAAGCAAAAAGAAAAAAGAAAATCAAAAATAAATACTTGTATTTCATAATATGCCTCCTAATTGTAAGCATAAATTTATACATCAATATAAGAGACACGGTTACTAATTTTTTCTTAAAATTTTCTATGCTTTCGCTCTGTTTTTCTCTTACCAGTAAATCTTTTTTCATCTTTTCTTTCATCAAGATGAATATGGGGAACATCTTTATTCTTTTTTGAAAGACGAGTTGCCATTAATGCTGCTTTATTAGGTAAAGATGCAAGAGAAAACTTATTTTGAACTTCAATATCATCTATAAAATGTGAAGGTATTGAAAGAAGATTAGACAACATATCTGCAATTCTTTTTTTTGTGCAACCATCTTTACGGCCCCATGCAATAAAGATTTTTGTCATGTCTTGCAATTGTTTTTTTGCCCTATCTTTTTTGGGTTTTTCGCTATATAAAGGCTTTATATTTTTATATTGTGAAGGTGAAAGATAAGAGTTATATTGAAGTTGCAATATGTAAGAAAGAATATCTTCGGCACTGCCATATTCAAGAAGCTTTTTTGTGAAAGCTATAAAAGACTGATCAGGAGCGTCTTGAATGCTTTTTTGTAGCTTTTCCACGATAGAAAACAATAGCCTTGTTCTCTTATTTTCTAGCACTTCTTTAATAGAAGGAATCTTTTCTTCCTTTATATTATAGTTTGTGGCACGCTTTATATATTCCATCTTTTTTATTTCGTTTGGACGCACAAAGCTTACAGCAATTCCACTCTTGCCTGCCCTTCCTGTTCTTCCAATTCTATGCGTATAAATTGCACTATCAAAAGGCAAGGCATAGTTTACAACATGAGTTAGCCCTTCAACATCAATACCACGTGCTGCAACATCAGTTGCCACCAAAATCTTTATATGCTTATTTCTAAAACGCAATAATATTTTTTCCCTAATACTTTGTGGAATGTCCCCATGCAAAGCTGCCACTTGATAGTGTTTTTCTTCCAATGCCTTTGCAACTTCGTCTGTGTCTATCTTTGTTTGACAAAATATAAGAGCATAAAAATCTTCGCTTACATCAATCAATCTAGCTAAAGCTTCTATCTTATCTTTTTCGCTAACCATCCAAAAAAATTGTTCTTGCAAAACAGGAGCATCTTCTTGAGCTTGTTCTTCAATTATTTCATAGTCTGACATAAAATCGCTTGCAATTTTTAATATTGGCTTTGGCATAGTTGCAGAAAACATTAATATTTGAGCTTGCTTGTTTGCAAAACCAAAAATATTTTCAATGTCTTCAACAAATCCCATGTTTAACATTTCGTCTGCTTCATCCAAAATAAAATATTTAATTTTAGAAATATCAAGGGAGCCGCGTTCCAAATGATCAAATACTCTACCCGGTGTGCCCACAACAATTTCAACCCCGTTTTTTAGTTCTCGAAGTTGGCTACCCATAGGTGCCCCACCATACAAAGTAACTGTGCGGGGGAAGTCGCCTAATATAAAAGAATCAATTTCTTTTCCAACTTGCAATGCCAATTCTCGCGTAGGCACCAAGATTAACGCCTCAACAAAACCTTGCTTTTTTGTAATTTTTTGGATTAGGGGGAGAGCAAAGGCAGCAGTCTTTCCTGTTCCTGTTCTAGCTTTTGCAACAATATTAATGTCTTCTAAAAGAAGACGAGGAATTGTCAATTCTTGAATTGGAGTGGGCTTTTCAAAACCCTTCTTCTCAATAGCTTTAAGCACATCATCGCTTAAATTAAGTTCTTTAAATGAATTCATAAACCACCAAAGGTTGAAGTTTACCAGAAAAACCCATATTATGATAGACTAAGAGATTGTTATGAAAAAGATTTTTCTGTTGCAACATTGCCACATCATTTCAAAAAAACTAGTTAAAACAAAGAAGCCCATAGCTAAAGTTTTAATAAAAACATCTTTTCAAAACATAATAGACAATAAAAGCCAACACTTCTATCTTGAAAAAAGTACATTAGCACATGTCATACTCGTACATTAGCTAATGTTACGATTGTACATTAGTTAATGTTATGGTAGTACATTAGCTAATGTACTACCTAAAAGTATCATATATCTGGCCTCGTTAACGTACGTTTTCGCCTAGCAAGAACGTACGTTTTCCCATAGCGAGAACGTACGTTAACGGCATGCAAACTCACATATAATCAATGTGAAAACCTAGCTAGTTTTAATATACAAAAATACACATGTTTTAATTGCGATTTTTAAGCTTTTTAGTTTTCAACAATTAGCCTATTCATGCTTACAAAAAAAAGCATAAAATCACATAGTTTAACTTCATTCAAAATAAGCATAAAACAAATTTTAAGGGGGAGAATATGGCTAAAAAAGAAGTGATAACAGACCTTTGGGTTTATGATAGTTTGAAAGAAATAGGCGTGCAAGATAAGTTTTCTGCACAAGGAAGTAACATAAAAGAAATAGATGAAGCCTTGTCTTCTGCTTCAAAAAAAGGAACTGGAAAGGTGGGGTTTCCTGAATATGTTGGCGTTGTGAAAGATTTTTTGATTGTGATAGAAGATAAAGCAAAATTAGATAAGCACATATTTCGTGATGAAAATAATTTAATTTCACTTACTCCTAAGCATATAGTGGAATATGCAGTGAATGGAGCATTATTTTATGCTATTCATCTTTCAAAAACTACAAGCTACAAAAAGATAATAGCAATAGGCATTAGTGGAACAGAAAAGAGGCATAAGATTTCCCCTGTTTTTGTTAATGAAAGAGGAGACTATGAAGAGCTAGAAGAGGTGGAAACATTAATTTCTTTTAGCAAAGAAAACATCAGAGAATATTACGAAAAAGAAATATTAAAAGTGAAAACACGTGATGAGTTGAAATCTGAAGAACTTTTGAAAATTGCACGCGACTTACACGAAGATTTAAGAAACTATGGCAACCTAGAAGATAAGAATAAACCTTTAATTGTCTCAGGCATTCTTTTAGCTCTTTCTGAAATTGAATATAAGAACTTTGACATTGCAGATTTAATTGGCGATGCAATAAACACAGATGGCATGAAGATTTATAAAGCAATAGAAAATAATTTAAGAAGAGCAAATGTAAGCCCTGAAGTGAAAAGAGATAAGCTTCTTAATCAATTCAACATAATAAAAGACAACAATAAGATAAATGAAACAAACAGTAATTTAGCAAAAACACCATTAAGGCACTTCACTGAAATTTTATATAAAAGTATTTTTACTAACATAAAATATAACTCTTCAAAAGAAGACTACATTGGCAGGTTTTATGGCGAGTTTATGTCTTATTCTGGTGGGGATGGGCAAAGCTTAGGGATCATACTCACTCCTAAGCACATAACAGAGTTATTTTGTGAACTTTTAGACATAAAGCCTAGTGACAAAGTGCTAGACCCTTGTTGTGGCACAGGGGGATTTTTAATTGCAGCTATGCACCACATGTTAGAGAAAACTCAAGATGATAGGGAAAAACTAGAAATAAGAAAAAATAGGCTTTTTGGAATAGAGCTTCAAGATTATATGTTTACCATTGCAACCACAAATATGATTTTGCGAGGAGATGGCAAAAGTAATTTAGAAAACAAAGATTTCTTAAAAGAAAACCCTGCATGGTTGCAATTAAAGGCATGCACCGTTGGCATGATGAATCCGCCATACTCTCAAGGTTCAAAGCAAAACCCAGAATTATATGAGATAAACTTTGTTAACCATCTATTAATGAGTGCTGCAGAAGGGGCGCGTGTTGCAGTGATTGTGCCACAATCAACTTTTACAGGAAAGACAAAAGAAGAACAAGCTTTGAAAGCTCAAATATTAAAAAAGCACACACTCGAAGGAGTTATCACTCTAAACAAAAACACTTTTTACGGTGTGGGAACAAACCCTTGCATAGGCATATTCACAGCTAGAGTGCCGCATGATAAAACTAAAAAAGCTAAGTTTATAAACTTTGAAGAAGATGGTTATGTTGTTAGTAAGCATATAGGGCTAGTTGATGATGGAAGTGCAAACGACAAAAAAAGGCATCTCATTGACGTATGGCAAGAAAAAATAGAAGCAGCCACAAAGTTTTGTGTCTACACAACGGTAGAACCTGAAGATGAATGGCTACACTCTTTTTATTATTTTAATGATGAGATTCCAAGCGAAGAAGACTTTGAAAAGACAATTGCAGATTACCTCACTTTTGAAGTGAATATGATAACTCACGGGCGTGGTTATTTATTTGGTATTGAAGAAACGGAGGAAGCTAAGCTTGCTGAAGAGGAAGCCTCTACTTGACTCGAACCATCTTTGAAAGATGTGGAATGGAAGGCGTTTAGGATAGATGAGTTGTTTGAGATTTCTGCCACTAAAAGTGGAATTGATAAGAATAAACTTAATACAAAAACTGGGAATATTCCCTATATAACTAGAACAGACTTGAATAATGGTATTAACATGTTTGTAAGTGAAAAACAGTCATGTGGATATAATATTGATGATGGCAACGTTATAACCATTGGGCTGGATACTCAAACTGTTTTTTATCAGGAAAGGCAGTTTTATACAGGTCAAAATATTCAGATACTAAAAAATGAATATCTAAACAAAAATATTGCAAGCTTTATAATCCCTTTATTAAAATTACAACTTAAAAAATTTAATTGGGGCGGGAATGGAGCTACACTAGGTCGATTAAGAAGAAGTAATGTTATTCTTCCTTCTAAAAATGGAAAACCAGACTACGAATTTATGCAAAAACACGTGTTAAATAACAAGATAAAACAAAATCAAAAGCTCATTAGATATTATCAACAAAAAATAAATAATATTATTTTAGAAGAAGATATAAGTAGCCTAGAAAGTGTTAAATGGAAAGAGTTTAGGATAGGTGAAATATGTGATATTAAAAGTGGTTTACGTTTAACTAAAAATAATCAGCAAAATGGTACAATTCCTTTTATAGGAGCTTCTGATTCAAATAATGGTGTTACAGGATTTATTTCCAACATAAATGATAGCATGGATAAAAATTTACTTGGTGTAAATTATAATGGTAACGTGGTTCATAGTTTTTACCACCCATATACTTGCATTTTCTCTGATGATGTAAAAAGACTTCATCTAAAAAAGAAGAATCTTGAAAATAAAGAAATATATCTCTTTATTAAACAAATTATATTACAACAGCAAGAAAAATACGCATATGGCTATAAATTCAATACTTCAAGAATGAAACGTCAAATAATCCTTTTACCCGTTGATGATGCAGGCTCTCCCAACTGGCAATTTATGGAAAGCTACATAAAAAATATTGAGGCAAAACAAATGGAAAAAATTATAAAATATCTAATGTGATTGGGAGATAAAGAACTTGAATAATGAAATTAAATTGTTTGAAGGAAACAAAATCCGTTCTGTTTGGGACGAAGAAAAAGAAGAATGGTATTTTAGTGTGGTTGATGTTGTAGGTGTTTTAACTGAAAGTAGTAATCCACGTGATTATTGGTATCGTGTTAAGAAAAGAATGAATGAAGAAGAAAAAAGTGAACTGTCGACATTTTGTCGACAGTTGAAACTAAAAGCACCTGATGGAAAAATGAGAGAAACTGACATTGCAGACATGCAAGGCATTTTCCGCATTATTCAATCAGTGCCATCACCTAAAGCTGAACCTTTTAAGATGTGGCTAGCCAAAGTTGGAAAAGAAAGAATAGATGAAATTATCGATCCCGAGCTTACAATTGATAGAGCATTGGAAACATACCTTGCCAAAGGCTATAGTAGAGAATGGATTAATCAACGTTTACAAGCAATTCAAGTAAGAAAAGAGCTAACAGATGCTTGGCAAGATCATGGTGTAAAAGAAGGCAAAGAATATGCTATTTTAACTAATGAGATTTCTAAAGCATGGAGTGGAATGACGACAAGGGAATATAAGGATTACAAAGGACTCAAAAAACAAAATCTTAGGGACAATATGTCAACAACAGAGCTCATTTTAAACATGCTAGCAGAAACAGCCACCAAAGATATTACAAATGTGGCTCATCCCAAAGGGCTTAATGAAAATAAGGAAGTAGCAAAAAGAGGAGGTAATGTTGCAAAAGTTGCAAAACAAACACTTGAATTAGAAACAGGGCAACCTGTTATAACTTCAAAAAATGCTATAGACTTTGCTAAATTAATTACTGATATCTCAAAAGAACAACCAAAAAATACTTGAATTTCTTTTATATAACAGTAATTAATTTATAAATTAATATATACTATAATGAATTGTGAGGTGATTATGTTAGCAAAACTTACCTTGACTATAGATAAATCAGTGATAGCACAAGCTAAAGAATATGCTAGGAAAAAGAATAAAAGCATTTCTCTAATTGTAGAAGAATATCTAAAAAATGTAATAGATGAAGCAGAGCCTTCTTTTACAACAATGACTTCCCCTATAACTGATAGTATTTCGGGAATGTTTCATGATAATGGGAAATCATACAAAGATATGAAAAATGAAGCATTGTTGGAAAAATATTTATGATAAAAAAAGTTTTTATTGATACTGATGTTATACTTGATGTTGCATTAACTAGAGAACCTTTTTTTTCTGCTAGAAAAACAATATTAGTGATGGCAGAAAATAATATTATAATAGGAAATATTTCATCAAATTGTATTGCTAACATTTATTATATATTGAGAAAATTAGGTGGAAATAGTAATGCTAAAGAGTTTATATTAAATATAGTTAAGTATATAAGTGTAATATCAATCAATCAATCATAACAATATATTAGAAGCACTAAAATCAAATTTCTCTGACTTTGAAGATGCTTTACAATATTTTTCAGCTCTTGAAAACAATTGTGAATATATAATAACTAGAAATATTGAAGACTATAAAAGCTCAAAAATAAAAGTATTATTACCATGCGAATTTATCAAAATGTTTAAATAAACTATGAGATAAATATTCACACTTAATACAACACTATCTTTGGAACTATTACCTAAAATTGCATAGTTATGCTAAGTTTAAAAACTACTCCATTAAAACATTATTTATACAAACCTTTACAGCATCTTCTAGTTCTTTCCGTTGTGGGTTCATGGGTAAAACAAAATGGCGTGTTTCTGTATAAACAAAATTGTACAACTCTTTTTTTGTTGTGTGCTCCATACTGGAAATTAAGTTGATGTAGTCCATAATCAAAAAGACTAAAAAGTCTGATTGCTTTTTAATAAGCCCTTGTCTCATCTTATCATTTAACTCTTGCATAGAAGAAAAATAAGCATCTTTAAACTTCTTATTTTCATAAATAAAAATACAAGCATTTGGTTGAATATAGTTATATAAGCCATAGTCAAAAAGCATTTTTACAATGTCACACACATAGCTTGAAAAAAATATCTTATTAATCTCTTCTGTTAACCTTGAAGAAGAAACCCATTCTAATAAAGGTGCTTCTCTTTTTATCTGCCACCTTAATAAAAGTGGCAATCTTGATTTTGTTGTGCAAGCATATTTGATTGCACGAATTAATCTAACAGGGTCTTCAAAAAAGATAACTTTGCGTGGAATAATTGCTCTTAAACTCTTATTTTTAATATCAAGAAAGCCATCAACATAGTCTATAACTAAATCTTTAATTGGGTCGTAATATAAAGCATTACAAGTGAAATCTCGTCTATGAACATCTTCTTCAATCTTTCCATATTGATTTCCAACACTGCCTTCTTTAATTGAGCGAAAAGTAGAAACTTCATATATTTTATCACTAATATACACATGCACTAATCTAAAACGTCTTCCAATAATTCTTGAATTAGGAAAAATTGATTTTATTTTCTTTGGAGTTGCAGACGTTGCTATATCAAAATCTTTGGGGATATTACCAACTATTAAATCTCTTACAGCTCCTCCAACTATATATGCTTCATAGCCATAATGTTGTAATTTTTCAACAATATGTCTAGCATTAGAATCCACTGCATTTTTGTTTATTTTGTGTTCATCTCTAGTATAAGCATAAGCTTGACGCGTATATTTACCATCAGAATCACTGCTATAACGAATCAACATCTTTTCATCCTTAAAAACTGTCTTCTATATTATATTCTTTAAGCTTTCTATATAAAGTCTTTCTTCCAATTCCTAAAATATCTGCAACTCTTTTTTTGTTATTGTTTTCATGATGCAATGTCTTAATTATAATCTCTCTTTCTGCTTTGTCCATACTGCTACCCATTGGTATTTTGATTACATCACTTTCTCCTTTTTCTTTGAAAGGTAAGTCATCAAAATGTAAAACATTATCAGAAGTCATTACAACAGCACTTTCAATACAATTTCTAAGCTGCCTTATGTTTCCCGGCCAATCATAATTATAAATTGCATTTCTCGCTTTAGGTTCTATAGAAGAAATTTCTTTGCCATTTTCATTTGAAAACTCTTTCACAAAAGAATCAACTAAAAGTGGAATATCTTCTCTACGCTCTCTTAAAGGGGGGATAAATATATGCACAACATTGAGTCTATAATAAAGATCTTCCCTAAAACGTCCTTCTTTCATTTCTTTTTCAAGATCTTTATTTGTTGCAGCAATAACACGTGTATCCACATCAATAGATTCAGAAGAACCAACACGTTCAATTTGTTTTTCTTGCAAAACTCTTAATAGTTTTACTTGTATGTTTTGATTAATTTCTCCAATTTCATCAAGGAAAATAGAGCCTTTATTTGAAAGTTCAAAACGTCCTCTTTTTCTTTCAACGGCACCAGTAAAAGCTCCTTTTTCATGCCCAAAAAGTTCTGATTCAAGAAGGCTTTCAGCAAGAGCTGCACAATGCACTTTGATAAAAGGCTTATCTCTTCTTTGCGAGAAATTATGTATAGCATTTGCAACAAGCTCCTTTCCCACTCCGCTTTCTCCTGTAATCAAAACTGTAGCCTTTGTGGGAGCCACTTTTTTAATCTCATTAAAGACTTTTCTAATAATAGGACTATTCCCAATAATATTTTCTATAGATGTATTTTTTTCTAGGCGTTCTTCAAGTTCCTTTTTTTGTAATGTAAGCTCTCTATTTTCTAAAGCTCTTTTCACTAATCTAAAAAGACGGTCTAGGTCAAGGGGTTTTGTTAGAAAATCATAAGCCCCAATTCTCATAGCTTCAACTGCAAGCTCTACAGTGCCATGCCCTGTTAAAACAATGACTGGAATACTAGGAAGTTCCGTAACCACTTTCTTTAAGATTTCTTCACCAGAAACTAAAGGCATTCTTAAATCAGTAATTATGAGGTCTACAGCATCATAAAGTGCCGATTCCAATCCTTTTTTCCCATTTTCCGCAGTGATGACATCATAACCTTCATCTTCTAAAGCCATGCTCAAGCCTTCACGTATATTCTTTTCATCATCAATAACTAAAATCGTAAATTTCACTTAAAACTTCCCCATTAGTTTCTATATTAATTTCTATCATCAGTAATTAACAAAACACTTTTATCATTCATTATAGGTAATGATATTTTAAATGTAGCACCTTTGCCTAAATCAGAATAAACATGGATGTCTCCACCATGCTCTTTTATAACTTTATATGTCATAGTAAGCCCTAAACCTGTTCCACTATCTTTTGTGGTGAAGTATGGTTCAAAGATTTTATCAAGTATATCATGTGGAATGCCACAACCCGAATCTGAAATCAATACTATAAGTGAATTCTCTTCTTGAGTAGTCGTTATATTCAAAATACCACCATGCTCCATCATTGCATATTTTGAATTTACTATAATATTAATTAAAGCTTGACGCAAAAAACGTTCATCACCTTGCAAAAGAGGCAAAGCTTCATTTAATTCTACTTCTATTTTAATGTTATATGCCTTAAATTCATCTTGAAAAGTTGAAACTAGCGAAGCAATAACAGCATTTATGTTCACCAATCTAAAATCAAACTTGATTGGACGCACTGCAAATAAAAAATCTACAACAATTGTGTTTAGCCTATCTATTTCTTCTTCAATAACAGAAAAATGTTTTTTCATTTTTTCATTAAATATATCACAAGAACAAACCATTTTTTTTGCAAGCTGAACATGGATGCTAATAGCAGCAAGAGGATTTTTTATTTCATGCGAAATAGAAGCTGCTGCTGTTGTGAGCCTTGCAAGACTTTCTAAACGTTGTGTTTTAATTTCATTAAGTTTTTTTTCTGTTATGTTTGAAATAATGATAATTGTGCCATGTATTTTTTTGTGCCTCACAAGTGGCAAAATTGAAAGAGAAATGTATTGGTTGCCATCTTTTTTTTGAATAAAGAATTCTTTGCCGCTACACTTTTCTTGGTTTAATATTGTAAAACTAATAAAATTATTTATATCGTTATCATCAATAAGTTCTTCTATATTGATATTTTCGCTTTTTTTTAATGATGGGTTAAAAATTAAAAACAATGCCTTATTTACTTTTATCACTTTATTGTTTGCATCAAGAATTACAACTCCATCATTTAATGAATCTATCATTGAATCTAAAAGTGAATATTCATCAAAAATATTTTGAACTAAACTTCTTAACTGCACTTCATTCATTTTGGAAGATTTTTTTACTGCTTTGTTAATAAAGTTATTCATATTAATATACCCTCTATTTCAAAAGCTAATTCTTCCAAAACACTTTGCACATTTAAATTAAATAGCTCAACTTTTGTTTTAGCTTTTTGTGTATGCTCCAAAATTAATTTGTATGCTTCTGTTTCTTTTGGTGAGCACTCTCCTTCACTTATAGCTATGTGCAAAACATTAATAAAACAAAGCAAAAAAAGATTATATATTATCGTAGGCTTGCATTTATTAATTGCATTTATAATAGAAGAAATGCTTAAACAATCATCTTCTAATTCATACCTATTCACTATGTTTTTTAATGAATGCCAAGCACTTCTTTTATTTTTTAACAAAATATATTTCCAAAAAAGAATGCTAGCATTATTAATTGCTTCATAATTAGTTGGTAAATGGGTATACAAAAAAGAAGGGAGTATTCCAAAACCTTGTAATGCTGTTATTTTTTCATCATTTTTAAACACTCTACGCAATACATCTTCCTCTTCTTCTTTTGTTCTTTTTGCAAAAACATAAGGACGAACTCGAGAAAGAATTGTAGGCATAATTGCATTTTTATTATTAGAAGTTAAAATAAAATTAGCATATAAAGGTGGTTCTTCCAGTACTTTCAAAAAAGCATTACTAGCTCCCTCTTGCATCCCTTCTGCATTTTCCACAATGAGTACTTTTCGTTTATCATTTGCCATAAGATGAATCCAAGAAATTGCATTTCGCACTTGGCTTACAGGAATGCTATCATACATATATTCTTGAGATAATTTATCACATTTTTTTACAATTCCAGTAACTAAGGTTTCAAGCTTTTTATTATCATAATTTTCAATATTTGAAGGAGTTATATCGTTTAATGATTCTTCTATATCTTTCAAAAGCGATGTAGCTTTAACAAAATTGCTATCATTTTGGTCCCATAAATTGGAATCAAATCTTAAAGTAAGTTTTCTAACAGCACGTAAAAATAAGTAATATGCTTGCAAAGTTTTGTATCTTAAAATTACATTGCTAGTAGCTTTTATCTCAAGAGAACAATCTCTGCTTCCAATAATCAAAACATCAGGCAACAACAAAGCTCTATTTTGCAAACAAGATTTACAATTACAATCCCATGCCCCATCAAAAGCACAATTAAGAACCCTTGCAATTTCCAAAGCTGTTGTAAGTTTTCCTGTAAAAGGCTCACCTGTTAATAAAATTGAAGGTGGAAGTAACATATTTTTAATGTCATACTTCAAAGCACTTATAAGTTTTTTATTACCTATAACATTTTCAAACATTTTTAATTATGATTTTCTCCTTAAATATAAGCTTTAGAAAGATTGTTGAATCAGAGTATATGATTCACCTGTCAGTATATGATTAACAAAGAATGTAGCTATTTTGCTATTTGCTATTAGTTCGTCACAAGGAAAAATAGACTGCATAACCATCAATTCTATAATAAAAAAAACAATAATACTTCCTTCTAAAAGCCCTAATATAGCACCTAAAGAGCGATCTAAACTTTTTAATATAGGAAATTCAAAGATAAAGCCTATCACACTTCCAATTATTTTTATAATTAAATAAACAATAGAAAATAAGCATAAAAAAGAAATAATATAAAGCAGTAAATTATTTTTAATAGAAATTATAGGTCTTAGAACATCTAAAGCAAAATACGGAGAAAAAACAACTGCAATTAAACCTCCAACTATAAAAGCCAATTTTGAAAACACTTCTTTTATAAAACCACTCATATAAACAATAAAAGTAAAGCCTAATAATATGCAAAGAAAAATTATATCTAACACATTCATTTTTATCTCCTCATATCTTTAACACTAATCATTTGGTCTATTACAACATTTATATTTGAAACAAAGGTATTATCATATTTTTCTATTTTTTCAGTAATTTCTTTTTGTAATTGTTTTATTGAAACAGCAATGTTACTATAGTATGGATAATCTAATAACAAAGAAATATTATACCCCTTGCTTTCAAAGTCAATTTTCATTTCTTTTACCACTATAATGGAATTAAAATTATTAATATATTTTTTTATGTTTTCTTGTAATATATTTATAGGAACTCTTTGGATTTCACGTTTAAAAAACTTTGGACGCACAACAGATTTCTCAAATAAAATAGCTGTTTTTGAATGTATTACTGAAGGATTTGTAGGCTTAAAAAACAATCGCACTTTTTCATAAAAAATATGAGGATAATTCTTTTTCACTTCAAAAGAAGGAAGAGGAATAACATGTTTACCTTCTATAATGCGTTGTCTTTGTGCTTCTGCTATATCTTCTTTTGTTGCAACATCTTCTATTCTTATAATTTTATAAGGAGATGGAAGAGATAGCCTAGTGGTGATTTTATATATCATTCTTTCTGAAGTGCCAAGAACCAACACTCTTTTAGTTTTTTTTTCATTTAGTATTTTCGATACCTCATTCTTGTGCTTGTTATCATCAAATAAACAAACACGCATAGCAGCCAAAAAAGTATCTTCTTTTTTTGCAGAATGCCCAGCCACTATTTTATCTCCAGATATCAAAAGACCATCATCAATAATAAAGTCAGCTCTAACTTTCTTTGCTACAGGCTGTGCTCTATAGCTTTTCCCTGTCCCACTCTTACCAATAAAAGCTACTACACGTTTGTTTTTTTTCTTAAATATTTTTGTAATAAAAGAGGAAAACTTTTCTAACAAATACACAAGGCAAGTATGTTAACATAGATATAATGATTTTTCTACTTCTAAAATATCGATATTACTTTAAGAAGTTTTTAAAAAGTAGGTTCTTTTGAAACAATCATATTTACTTGCTATATAAAGAAAATGTTAAAAATATCCTGAATTATCAGAATATGTTGCAGCTCCTACAAAGCTTTCTATATATGCTGCTTTTAGTTTTTTTGCATAAAAAAGTGTTTGAACAATTCCCTTGCTTTCATCAACTTGCATGTTTCTAATTTCTAAATAGTCATTCACCATAAAACCTGATTCATCCCCATAGCTATGACGAATAACCTCTTTCACCCTAAAACGCCTTTTATGACCTGCATTTTCAAGAACAAGCCCATAAAATGGTAAAACACAACGTTGAACTGTGTCTTTTTGGTAAATAAGGCTTGCAGGAGATTCTGGGCGTTTTTGCAATACTGGAAACCAATTTTTAGCTTTCCATTCGCCTTCAATTTTCATTTTCCCACTTACTTTTATAATAGAAGAATTAGGAAGTTCCATAAGAAAAAGCTTTAATGAAGCTAAATTTTTCACTTTTCTATCATTAATATGTGTGATTATTGCATTGTCAGTAATTCCAGCCTTTGCTGCAGCTCCTGAAGGCATGACATAAGAAGCAATAACTCCTACATCAAATGCTACATCATCCCCTTCATCTATATCTTTTCCATAAGAGCCCAACCAACTATGTGAATGTTCCCCTCCAATATATAGCGAAGGCAAAATCAATTTTAGAAGCTCAACTGGAATGGCAAAGTTTAAGCCTTGTGTTTTAGTAATACCTGCAAAAAGCACTCCTTGCACTTCACCATTTTCATCAACCATAGGTCCACCAGAAGAACCATGATTAATTGCAGCATCAAGTTGAATCACGTCCACTAAAGGTATTAGTTGCCTATCTTTACTTGAAATAATTCCTTGCGTTATTGTCCTTTCAAGACCCAATGGAGAACCTATAGCATAACATTTGTTTCCAACTTTTAATTTTTCAGAAGAACCTAGCTTAAATATTCGAGAAGGCTTAACTTGGGCTTTAACTAAAGCTAAATCTAAAAGTGCGTCATAACCAATAACTTTTGCGGGTATTTTATCTTTTCCACCTTCAAAATTCTTAATGTATAACTTGGAATACCCTTCATATTTTGGGTCCACTTCACTTTGAATAACATGATAATTAGTAATGAAATGCCCTTCATCATCAATAAAAAAACCAGAACCTAAGATGATATCAGAATATCCCATTCCTTTTTCAACTTTAATTCCTCTATCCACAAATACAGTAACTGTTGCATCAATCATCTCATCAATTGTTTTAGCTATTTTTGAAGATGTAGTATTGTTTTTAATATCTAAAAGTAAAGGGTGCTTTTTATATAGTTCTGTGTTTAATTCATTATTTATTGTTTTCAATATACCATCGTCAAAACTAGGCTCACAAGCTTTAATTGAATTAAAATAAAGAAAAGCACCTTTCCAATTTTTTTTTTCAATCTTTTCTTTTAATGTTTTTTTTGCATGTTCTAATGCTTTTTGATAACTATCCCTCGCTTCATCCACATCATCTCTATTTTCAATCAAATTTTTTGCAATGGATAAAGCTTCTATGTCTTCCTTTTCATCTAGTTTTGTGCTTACCTTATCCACTTCGCATAAAACACTTAAAACATCAGAATAGTCAACCTTTTTCACTTCTTCAACTGTTTTACATGAATAAATGCAAAAAAATAATGAAAGAAAGAAAAAAAGTTTATTGCACTTGATTACCAAAAAACTCTGCAAATATTCTTCCCCCTGCTTTCACAGCAAAAACATTTCCTCCAGCAACTTCAACCATGCAAGAAAAAATAGGAGATGAGTTATCCTTAAACTCTTCTTCTAATATGCTTGCAACACTAGTTGCAAAACTAGGAATGCTTTTAAACCAATAAACAGGACTATTAGTTTCATGCAATATAGGGATATCAACACCAGAAGCTTCCACTGTGTTAGGCTCACCATCAGTATATTTAAGTTTAACTATTTTTCCGCTCAAAGGATGCCCCCACTCCACAACTTCATCATCTGAAGGTAATAAGGTGTAAACAACATTGGTAACAAGATGTGCATTAGAAAGACCTGCATCAGCCCACTCTTTACGAATTGCACCATTAGCCAAATACGATTCCTTATACTCAAAAAACCCATCTTTATTAAAATCTACAGATATCTTTTTGATATTTCCATATTTATCAAATTCTTGCAGTTTTTCAAAATATCCATCACGGTCTATATCGTTTTTCTCTACAGAAGGAATTCCATTTTTATAATTAACTAAAGAAACCACTTCATTATCAATTCTAGTTTCAAGTGAGATAATTTCTCCCCTATCGTAGAAAGTGCGAATCTTTTCATCTTCTTTTTTCACTTCTTTATATGCTGCAACATGTTTTAATGAAGCTTCATTTATTTCTTTAATATTTGAATTAAGAGTCAAAACAAAAAAAGATTTGTGTTTTTCACTATCTGAAAAAAGCATTAGTTTAAGGCGTTTCAAAGTGAATGCCTGCCATTTTAAGACACGTGGTCTTATCTGAAAAAAATCATCTTGCATTTGAAAAGAAGAAACAAATGGATATTCATCATAAGTTAAAGTGTACATTTCATCACCTATCAAAACTTTCTTTGGAATACCAAAATTGCATTCCACAACAAAATTAGGATAGCCATGTTGCTCTCTATCAAACAATGCAACATCAGGACGTCCAGCTTTATAATAAACTGTGGACTCTACAATTCCATCTTTATTTTCATCATCAAGCACAACTCCTGAATAATTTAATAGTAGGCTTTTAATTAAATCTCTTGCTTCTTGATTGCCAACAATTTTTGAAAGCTGCAACAAATGCTCCTTATAAATAGCATTTTCAATAATCTTTCTACCTGTGGAAAAATCTCTTAACATCACTTTTAATGAAAAAAGCTCTCTTATGCTTGCCTCATCACTTAAAACACCATAATTAATATTTGAAAGTATAGTTTCTCCTGCAAAATACAACTCTTCAGTTGTATATGAAGGCAAAAAATGCGTGTGCATCTCACGATATATCTTTAAGTTACGTCTATTTATCTTATCATCTTGTTGAAAATATACAGAAAGTGGCAAGAGTATGGGTTCATTATCCTTCCAAACATACAAATTTTCTAATATTCTATTGGCAATAGTTCTACTATACGCTGTTGGCTTTCTATCTTTTTCTTGAATTAAAAAAACTTTTGGAAACCTTGAATCAAAAGAGTGCCTATCCAATGCTTGAGCTATTACATCTTCTGCTTCTTTACGTCTTTGAAGACCATACAATGCTTTTGCCTTAATTAAAGCTGTATCACTCATTTCAAAAGATAAAGAATTGACAATACGCAAAGCTTCAGTATATCGCTTCATCTCTAAATTCAGTGTAGCCCTAAGTAAAGATGCATCTTCTGCATTATACCTATGCCACATCATGCCTTTTTCAAAAGCAAGGTCTAAATAGTCCAAACAATATTTTGCAGGTTCATCTAATAAATTTGCACAAAGAGCTTTAAGGTATGGAAAATCAGCCATATTAGGAGCATAGCCTCGCCCCAACTCTGCTTGAAACATTGCCCCCTCATAACTACCATCTGTATAAAGAGCGATAGTTCTTTCAAGGCAACCAACAGCAGCTACCATATTGACCTCTGAAGATACATCTTCTTCACTTGCAAGATCTGCAAAAAGCAATAGCAAAACACTAAACAAAACAAATATCTTCTTCATGAACTTAAATCTCTCCTAAATAGGCTATCAAGCAATAGGTAAAATAAGTTAAAGATTAGTGAATGAGCAAAAACTAGTTTTAATAAGCCACTAGCAAAAAATTAAATTTTTCAAGCCAAAAAGCCCACCATATAATGCTTTAACCACCCCACCAACCTCTATTATCGGCAAAAGATCCTTCTCATGTAAAGATAGCTTCCAATTAGTGAGTATAGATTTGACATTTTTCTCTTTTCCATTAATTTTGATTACATCCCCTTTCAACCTACTCCTTATGCAAAAAGGAATTGGAAAAGGTCCCATACCAACACAGTCTTTTTCAGAACATACAAAATATTTTTCATTTCTTTTTTCAACAGCTAGCTTAACACTTCCAATCAAAATAGACATTTCACCTTCCACCCAAACCATATAACCACTTTTGCTTTTTTCTTTTGTTGTATTTTCTTCTTTTAACAATAAACGATTACCATTTTCTATATGTAAGCTAATACCATTGTAAGAGACAGAATCCCCTTCTTTATATGGCTTAATAAGGTTTAAGATAGAAAAATAAGTTACCCTATGATTGACTTTTAATAATATAAAACCTTCTTGCAAAAATCTAATTTTAAAGCTATCAGGCATAGACAAAAACTCATTATTGTTGCACTGTATGCCCCCTTCCTTATTTCTACTCCAATAATCAATTGTTCTGATAAAGTTGTTGTAAGCTGTGTTGATATATTTTTCATCTAAGGAAAGCCTTGATATAGTTTTAGCTAGCCCATTTTGCCAGCCAGCAAAAGTTTGCTTTAGCACTGGAACTAAAGAAAGGCGTATCTTATTTCTAAGATAATTCAAAGAACTATTTGTAGAATCCTCTCTCCATTTTAAGCCTTTTTCATTTAAATATTTTTTTAATTCTTCTTTTCCTATGCCAAGCAAAGGCTTAAAATAATAGCCTCTTATCATTTTCATACCAAGAAGTGAAGAAGGGGAAGCACCATTAAAAATAGACATCAAAACACCTTCATAAAAATCATCTTTTGTGTGTGCTGTCAAAATATAATCTGCTTCAAAAAACTTTTTAGCTTTTTCAAAAATCTTATATCTAACGAATCTTGCAGCTTCTTCAATTCCCTTGTTTCTTAAACCAGCAATGCTTTCAATTTTTCCTTTTGGAACATCTACAATAGAACACTCAATATTTAACTCAGTTGAGCAGATATTTTTTACAAATTCTGCATCCCCCCTACTTTCAGCTTCATCTCTTATATTATGGTTTATTGTAACAACACAAATAGAGAATTTAAGATTCTGTTTTAACTCATTCATTAGATAAAGCAAAGCAATAGAATCCGAGCCACCTGAAACTGCTAATAATAATTTTAATGTTTTAGGATTTGAATGTTTTAATGAAGAAAAAGAAGAACTTATTTCTGATAATAGCTTAGACAACATATAAAGCTAAATATGATAAAACTTCTTCTATTATATAGAAGAGAAAGCTTTAATTTAAGATTAAAAAAAACTTAAAACAAGGCTGGGACACCCCAGCCTAAATCTATTATTCTGTAGCTTTTGTTTCTGCAGCTTCAGAGCTAGATTCTGCAGGAACATCATAATTTGCAAACTTCAAAGCAGCAATAGTTATTTCAGGATCTGTAAGAATAGTTACACCTTCAGATATAGCAATATCTTTAACATGCAAAGAAGTATTTAATTCAAGTTTGGAAACATCAACTACTAGGCGAGTAGGAAGATGCTTTGGTAAGCACTCAACTTCTACTTCTGTAATACCTGTTTCCAAGACACCACCTCTTCTAACACCATCAGGAGAACCTACAAACTTCACTTTAACTTTAGTTCTTAGAGGAACACCACGCTCTACAGCATAAAAGTCAACATGAATAATTTTGTCTTTTATTCTATCATATTGATAGTCTTTAACAAAAACCTCATGCTCTTCACCTTCAAGCATAACTTTCAATATTGTACTTTCTGTTATTGTTCTAAACAATTTTCCAAATTCAACTTCGCACACATCAACAGATATTGCCTTACCATGTCTATCATACATTACAGCAGGTATTCTCTTTTGTTTTCTCAAAGATAGAAGATTTGATTTAGTCAAGACTACACGACGATTTGCATTTAATACTTTCTCTTCCATACAAGGAAACTCCTTAACTCTTAACATAGAGAGTAAGCTACTCACTCAAAAATAAAAAAGCTGGGACGGTAGGATTCGAACCTACGGAATGACGGCACCAAAAGCCGTTGGCTTACCACTTGCCGACGTCCCAAAAAATTATAAAAAAACTCCTCGTAAATATATCACAAGAAGCTTATAATAAGCAATACCACTATTCCTCATCCTTAGCTGCTTTATAAGCATCCAAGACAGCTTTTGACATCTTCTCCCTAAAACTCGTAACTATAGGATGGGCAATATTTTTAAATTCATCTTCTCCTACTTTACGACTTGGCATAACAACAAAAAGTCCATTAGAACCTTCTAAGATTCCGATGCTATGCACAACAAAACAATCATCAAAAGTGACACTAGCATAAGCCTTCAACTTAGCTTTATCCCTACACTTGCGAATTCGCACATCAGTTATTTCCATAACAACCTCCAAAGCTTGAGAAAAACCCGAGCTTCATACTATCGCAAGTATCATATCAATAAAATCTCTATTTTTCAATAGGTACAAAAAAATTACAATTACTCCATTTTTCCGAAAATAGGTGCCATACAGCATTAGCCTTTTCCCAAGAACGGAAAAGTCCATAAATACTAGAACCTGCTCCACTCATAAGGGTTGCATCACTCATAGATGTCAAAAAATCATTTTTTATTTCTTTTAATACTGGATATCTTTCAAAAAGCGGTTTTTCAAAACTATTAAAAAACTTAGAATTAAAAAGAGAAACTTTATCTAAATTTAAAGTTTCTGTTATCTTTTCTTTTTCAGAATCCAGCATTGCATATGCTTCTTTTGTAAAACTAGGAAACTCTGGATATATAAGAATTCCTACATAAGATGTATTAATCTTACAAGGAAAAACCTTTTCTCCTCTTCCTTCAACTTTAGCAGTGCCACCAGTTAAAAAAAATGGAACATCACTACCAACTTCTAAAGCTATTTGTAGTAATTCCTCATAACTAAGATTGGTATTCAACAGTTTATTCAGTGCTAATATTAAAGACGCTGCATCACTAGAAGCTCCACCAAGACCAGCACCTAAAGGAATTTGTTTTATCAAAGAAACATTAATAGCAAAATTAATGCCAGTAACCTTTCTAAAAGCAAGGCATGCTTTCTTGAGAGAATTATCTTCTTCTATCTTTGCTCCTGCTATATTAATACAAGTCTCAGTTTTAGAAAGAGAAACTGTAAGAACATCAGATATCGATATTTCTTGCATTAAAGAATTGATATCGTGAAACCCATCAACTCTTTTCTTTCCAACTTCAAGATGCAAATTAATCTTAGCATGAGGATGCATAACAATAGTTTTCAACACACCCCTCTCAATAACGAAATACTTTAACAGAAAAGCATTATTTTTGTCAATGAGTAATTTTACATTTTCAAAACATTTTTTAATGTATTAAAGCTCAAGTTTAATTAAGATTTCCTTAAATATTTGATTAGGCTTATTGTTTAATCATACTTATCATATTAAAGCATAAACTTAATTTTGAAAGTTGAAGTTTTAACTAATGTTCTAGCTAGTATTATAATCTAATTTCTAAAAGCCATTTTGAACGATATCGTTATGCAAAACACTATAATTTCGATGCGAAAAACGGCCGTTTTTGCATGCCGTTAACGTACGTTCTCGCTATGCGAAAACGTACGTTAACGAGGCCAGATATATGATACTTTTAGGTAGTACATTAGCTAATGTACTACCATAACATTAACTAATGTACAATCGTAACACTAGCTAATGTACTACTATGACATGTGCTAATGTACCAAAATTGCATGCTTAAAGTGTGTTGTGTGGGTAAGTTATTTTTTGAAGATGAATAAAGAGAAAATCGCGTTGATATAGATGAAAAATTAGGGCAAAAATACGTACTCATTTACTAATAATT
>JBQNBK010000017.1:0-22545 GCA_052169975.1 Treponema sp. | reverse complement strand
TTGATTTTAGCCGTGTTTCTCTATATGAAAAACCTAACAATATAATCATTAAGCTTCCATTTAATATCACTACCATATATAAAAATGCTTTTGGTAATCGTGATTATTGTCAAAACTTACTTATTCCCAGAAATGCAAAAGACCTACGTAAAAAAATAATACAATCAGGCTTTCCAGAAGAAAGAATAACAGAATATTAAAAGATAATTTTATATTGATATAAAGTTATCTTTATGCTAGCATTCTCTAACTTATTATTTTAATGAGGAGGATAGTGTGATATCAGGTTTAATAATAGGTATTTTGTTTGGGTTTCTATGGAAACGTGGTAAGTTTTGTGCAACAGGGATAATTAGAGATATTTATCTTGAAAAACAGCTTCACAATATAGTACTGATTTTAATAATTATATTTATGCAATCATTACTATACCATGTTATGGTAGCAACAGGTTTTGTCCCAGTTGGTAATTTCAAAGAGTTTCCATTGTTTGCAATAGCATTGGGTAGCTTTATGTTTGGCTTTGGTGCTGTTATGGCTAATGGATGTATAACTGCTTCTCTTATTAAATTAGGAGACGGAAGACTAACAGGATTAGTTTCAGTTATTGTCTTTGTGCTTTCTGCATACAGTGCAAAACAAGGGTTTTTGCTCCCAATTACTAAAAGTTTAAGTAGCATCACAGTTCTTCCCAATCCTATCCTTACAGGAAACCCAATTATAATAATTATTATTACAGGGGTAATCTCTGCTATTTTATTATATTTCCTAATAAAGACTATAAAAGCATATAACCCAAAATACTCATTGCCTGCAAAATATGACGGCGTTTTGCATTTTATTTGTGAAAAAGTATGGATTAAAGACATAGTTGTAATATTAATGGCTATTGTTATGGCTAGTGCTTTTTATTTTAGCAACCTTAATGGAAGAAGTGGTGGCTTTGGTATAACAACACCTCTATTAGCTTGGTTCAACTGGATAATAAGAAACACTGACAAAACACCCGGCTGGGCACCTATGCTTGTATTAGGAATTGTGTTGGGTTCTTTTATTGCTTCAATCCTAACAAAAGAATTCTCATTCCTTGGAACAAACTTAAAAAGCATAATCAATACTGCAATTGGAAGTATTTTAATGGGAATTGGAGCTGTGTGGGCACAAGGATGTTTAATTGGAAACGGTCTTGTTGGCACTGCACAAATATCAATTAAAGCATGGATTGCATTTATTTTTATAATTTTAGGTATTTGGATAAGTGCATATATATTTATTGCACGAGATTTAAATAAAGATTAGTTTTAGGAGAATTACTATGGAAACAATTAAAATTGATACAAAGGGATTGGATTGCCCTGCCCCTCTTATTGAATTAAAAAAAGCTTTGAAAAAGGCTGAAGAAGCACAAATTATAGATTTAGAATTTACTTGTCCCGAAGCTGTTGCTACGCTACCTACTTATTGCCAAAGAAATAAGCATGAAGTTATTTCTTTTGAACAAATTGCTAATAAGACATGGAAGATAGTAGTTAAAAAATAATATAAGCTTTCAAACAAAATCAAAGCCCCAGTTGGAACTCTTACTGTTCTAGCTGGGGCTAATTTTTTCAATACCCATCATATTAATTTTTCAACACACAGCTTTTCGTTATATTAAACTTGACATCCCATATTAATTGAATATACACTCAAGTGTTCATTTATTCATGTAGGAGATATTTATGAGCAATAAAAGAGAAGAACTTATAAATGGAAACATCTTTCATTTAATGTTGAAGCTGGGTATTCCCGGCATTCTTGGAATGCTTATTATAAGCTTGTATAGTTTTGCAGATGCAGCTTTTGTTGGGCAATATGCAGAAAATGGAAGCATTGCATTAGGAGCAATTAGCACTGCATACACTTTCACATTAATAAATAATGGAATTGCAGTTTTAATAGGTGTGGGTTCTGCTTCAGTTCTTTCTCGTGCAATAGGAAGAAAAGACCAAAAAACAATAGATTCTATCATGGATAATGTGTTTATCTTGAGTATAACACTTTCATTTCTTACAACAATTTTAGGAATAGCTTTAGCCCCTCACCTTCTCACATTAATAAAAGTTGAAGGAGAAATGCACGTTCTTGCTACTAAATACCTTAGGCTTGTGTTTCTTTCTTCAATATTTGTAAACTTTGGTCAAGCTTCTAATATGGTGCTTAGGGGAGAAGGTAAAATAACAATTGCAATGATTATTATGTCTTTGGGAGCCATTTTAAACATAATTCTTGATGCTATTTTTGTGATTATTTTTAAGCAAGGCTTGGAAGGGGCTGCTATTGCAACTATCATTTCACAAGTAATCTTTGGGCTTGCTTCTTTCTTCTATATATTATTAGCAAACAAAAGTGTAACTTTTCATAAATTCACTCTTGAAAAAAGCATTGTAAAAGAAACTTTTTCTATTGGTGTTACTGCAATGTTAATGCAGATTTTGGCATTAATTCAACAAGCAGTTATGTATTCAACACTAAAAAAATATGGTGGAGAAAATGAAGTAATTTTAATGGGTGGATTTTTTAGGTATATGATGTTGAGTTTTATTCCACTATGGGGATTGTCTCAAGGGTTTCAACCATTTATTGGAACTAATTTTGGAGCAGGTCTATTTGATAGAGTGAAAAAAGGCACATTTTATTTTTATGCCTTTGGAATACTTATAGCAATAATAGCATGGGCAATATTCATAGCAAATCCTCAAGCAGTACTTTCTATGTTTATAAAAGAAAAAGAACTTGTAGCAAAAGGAAGTTTCAACGCATTAGTTGCTTTTTCAATTTATCCACTAGTACCAATGTTGATTTTAAACATTACACTTTTTCAAAGCTTAGGAAAAGCAAAGGCTGCAGGTATTCTTACTATAGGTCGCCAATTTTTCTTCTTTGTTCCAATATGTATTATTCTTTCAATGTTTATTGGCTCTTCTGGTGTTTGGTTTGCAATGCCAATAACGGATGGTTTTACGTTTTTGTTGTCTTTGGTTTTGGTTGTAGGTGCTTTTAATAAAGATTTGAAGAAATAATATAGTAAACAATCTTTAAAATCTAAAACAAGGATTAAAAACCTTGTTTTAGATATATGAATAAGCTTTTAAGAAAGCAAATTATTAAAACTAAAAAAGAAAATAATTCATACGCAATTAATCAAGAGGGAGTAGAAAAACATCACCTACAAGAATATAAAAATTTGAAATTTATTTTTCTTTAATGAAAAAGGATAATGAAAGAATAAAAAAAACATAAGGTAAAAGAGACAAAATAAAAGATACAATAGGAAAACCTTGCATATTTGCAAAAGAAGCACTAAAAAAACCAAACATCACAAGCACTTCATACACAAGAGAGGCAAAAAGTGAAAAAATTGCCATAACTAAAAATATTTCACTTGCTCTTCTTGTTTTAGCCCATAAAAAAATTGCTAAAAAGCTCATTATAAATGCAAGTAGCACTTTTACAGCAACAAGTAAAAAATTCCAACTATGAAAATCATACGACACCATATAAACCCTCTTATTCTTAATGTATCGGAGAACTATAATTATGAATTAATTAATTATGAACTAATTCATTATGGGAAGCTTTAGTTTTTAATAAGGATAGTTTTACTTTTAATAAAAGATTCTAATTGACTATAGTTTTCTATATTAGGGAAAATTGAAGGTGTTAAACTAGAAGGAGATAATAAAATACAATGTTCAAAAGCAGACATAAAAAAGTCCTTATATTCATCATCATTACCTTTAAAAAACAAATATCTTCCCTCAACATCAAAAAAAACTTTTAATGCAGGCATTAATCTTTCAATCTCTTTTTGTATTTTTGTTTCTTTTTTAAGTAGCTTTTTGCTACACATAGAATGCACCAAAGCACCTTTTTCTATTCTTTTCTTACTTGCAATCACATCATAAATAAAACAAGCTATTGCTTTGGCTTCAGCAGGAAGTATATCATCTTCTTTTGGAAGATTAATTTTTTCCATATTCTTATACAAAATGATACTTGTATGCAATGAAGGATAAGGCAAAAACAAAAAACATGTGCCCCAATCTTTTTCTAAAAAATGCCTATAAATAGTAACAGAAGAAACATTAAAAACATCTTTCATCACACTAAAGGCTTTTTCTTTAGTTGAACAAATAAAGCTTTCATAATGCGGAAAGAAAGATTTTAAAGCCCTTTTTAAAAGGTGTAAGCTACTTGAAGGAAAATAACCAAAAAGCCCCTTATCAAGTTCACCTTTGAGTGTTGTTACAACTCTTCCTGTCTTGTGCCCTAATATTGCCCTTCCATCAGATAAATACATATCAAGAAGTCGCACTTTTTTTTCAGTATATAAGTAAAAGCCTCTAGCACGTCTTACAAAACCGAAGTTTTTATAAATAAGACTTTGATAATCTATTTCTTTTTTTTCTTCTAGTAATGTCATTCAATCACCTAGAGATTTTTATGGAAAAATTTGGGTTTAATAATTGTTAGCAATGTTGGCAAAACAGTTAAAGAGCCAAGAGAACTTGTAAGCATAATAAGAGCAATTAAAAAACCTAATTCTGAAAGCATATTAAACTTAGAAAGAGTAAGCACTGCAAAACCTAGTCCTACAGAAGTTGCATTAAAAAGTATTGCTTTTCCTGAACCTAAAAACGTTGCATAAAGGAAAGACTCTTCTGTGTCGTGTTTTGCAATTTCTTTTTGATACGCTGCAAGATAATGAATTGTATAATCAATTCCAATACCAATAGCAAAACTTGCAACCATAGCAGTTCCAATGTTTAGCTTAATCTTAAAAAAACCCATAAAAGCAAAATTCATTAAAATTGAAATCACTAGAGGAATAACACCAATTAATCCTGCTATTAAAGATTTATAATACAAGGACAAAATCAAGAAAACTACAAGAAGAGAAATACTTACAGAAATTAATTGAGATTGCACAACTAAATTATTAAGAGCTTTTTCAACTAAAACAGAACCAGCAATTTTAACATTAATATCTTTGGGAAAATTAGTTTCGATAAATTCATTTATAATTGCCAAAACCTTATCTGTATCTTTTTGCCCAATAGTACGAAGTTGAACATTAATCTTTAATGCTTTTGGGTTATAGATATTGTCAACCATACCATCAACATTTCCCGCAAGAAGTAATAAATAGTTTTGTATCAATGCATCAAGAGCTTGAATATTAGCTTTTCCATATTTTTTTATAGATGTAGGTATTTCATAATAAGCCATTCCATTATAATTTACTTTCTTAGAAAGTTCAGTAAAAACTTCATCAGCTGAAATATGTTGTTGCTCTCTTTCGCACACAATATTATGAAGCATCTCAAGTAATTGTTCTTGAGTATAAACTTTAGCTTCTTTGGAAGAAGTGTACTCTTCCGTATCTAACGCAACATCTTCGCTAACTTCTTCATCAACACCAAAGTCCCCAAAATCTGTATCTACTACTACATTTTCTACAGCACTAATACCTTCTGGTGCTTCATCCGCGTTATAAACTTGATTAAGCCTTTTTATTAATTCAATTAAAGATGTTACTTTGCCAACATCTTTCACTTCTTTTGTTAGATAAAGTGAAAGTTCATCACAGGCTTTCAACACTTCTGAAGAAATAACTCTTCCTTCTTTTTCAGAGCTTAAAACTATATTAAGAAGTTTTGAACCTCCAAACTTTTCTCTAATAAATGAATCAGACTTAACAACAGAAACATCTTTATCAAAATATTCCATAAAGACATTATCAATATCGAGATGCTTAATTCCAAAAAATGAAACGAGTATCGCTGCAAAAGCAAAAATCATAACAGAACGCTTATGGTCTGTAATCACCACAAATGTTTTTGCAAGAAAACCATCAATCTTACTAAAATCTATTCCTTCCACAATTAAAGCATTTCGTGGAGCTATTTTTTTAGGACCTCTTATTATTAATATAGAAGGAATTAATGTTATTGATATAAAAAAAGCAAAAAGGATGCCAAGACTAGAAAAAAGACCAAATTCAAAGATTGGAGCCACAGAAGTGAAGCAAAAAGAAAAAAAGCCAGCAAAAGTTGTAATTGTAGCTAATAATACTGGTCTAATTACTTCATTCACTGCCTCAATAACCAAAGTTTTATGCTTTTCTTTTGTTACAGGTTTTTCTCTTCTAGCCTCATCATAATAACTATTAATTACATGAATCCCATAAGCAGAACCCACAGCTATTAAAATAACAGGTAGCACTGTAGAAAGTATTGAAAGAGGAACAGAAAATAGCCCCATAGCCCCTATCGCCCAAACAGTTGAAACTATTACTGTTAAAAGTGGCAATACAACTCCAGAAAAACGCCTAAATGATATAAAAAGAACTAAAATAACAACAAGAATAACCAATGGAATTAATACACGTAAATCATGTGATGTAGCTTCGTTTACCACCTCGCTAAAAACAGGCATTCCTGTTATATATGTTTTAGAATCTCTAAAGTTCCAAGTTTCAACTTTTTGCATTATTTCTTTGCAAGAAGCCATAGCTTCTTCTGTGCCACTTTCTTCATTTTTCACATTAAGAAAAACTAATATTTGCAATGCTTTTAAGTCATCAGAAACAAGGGACTTTTCATATATAGACCAATCTCTAATTTTCTTTTTTATTTCTAGTACTTCTTCTTTTTTTCCTTGAAAGTTTTCAGGAATTAGTGCAGAACTAGACATATCTCCATTACGTGCTTCTATATGAGGGCTATTAATAATTGAAACTGCCTTTTTCACCAAAGGCACTCGAGATAGCTCATCACTTAGTTTTTTCACTTCTTTCAAAAATCTAAAATCTAGGATATTTGAATATTCCCTTTCTATTCCTATTAATATAGGAACCTCATCCCCAAAGCGATTAGAAATTTCATTCATTACTATTCTAGCTTCTGCTTTTTTTGGAATAAACCGAAAGTTATTATTATCAAGACGAACTCTTAATAGTTGCAAAGTGAAAAAAAGTGTTATAAGCAATATTATAGTAGTCATCAATCTAGGATGCTTATAAAACGCAACAAGCGAAAATCTTTTCATAAGAGTGGATATTTTAACAAAGAAATTACAAAAATACAATTATAAAACTATTATGATAATCTGAAAATAAATCTTTCAAAAATTAATAAAAAACCGTAACGTTTAAGTTACGGTTTTTTAAGTTTGCTATAAAATCACTAAGCTATCAAGATTTATTTCTGCTACTCCCACTCAATTGTTGCTGGAGGCTTTGAAGTAAGATCATAAACAACACGATTAATTCCTTTCACTTCTGCCAATATTCGAGTAGAAGCCTCATCATAAACATCACTTGAAAAATGCACTGCTTCAGCAGTCATAAAATCATCAGTCTTCACTGCTCTTAAAGCAATCACATAATTATATGTCCTAAAGTCTCCAGTAACACCAACTGTTTTTATATCTGTAAGAATTGCAAAATATTGACTTATACCATCTGTCATCTTTTTTTCGATAGTCTTGCACCATATATCATCTGCATCTCTCAATATTTCTAACTTTTCTTCAGTAACTTCTCCTATAATTCTAATGGCAAGTCCAGGTCCCGGAAAAGGTTGCCTATTCACAATACTAGAAGGAACACCTAATTCAGTGCCTAGTGCACGAACTTCATCTTTAAAAAGTTCTCTAAATGGTTCAATAATCCCTTTAAATTTCATGTCTTTAGGTAAGCCACCTACATTATGATGACTTTTAATTACCTTAGAAGAACCAGAGGCTCCACTTTCAACAACATCAGCATATATTGTCCCCTGTGCCAAAAAATCAACTTCACCTATTTCTTTTGCACTTTCTTCAAACACTCTTATAAAAGTTTCACCAATAGCTTTTCTTTTTGCTTCAGGATCTGTTACACCTTTAAGGCTTTCTAAAAACTTCTTTTTTGCATCTATATAGATAAACCTAATAGGAAGCTTTTCAAATCTTTCTTTTATTTCACTTCCTTCATTTTTTCTCATAAGACCTGTATCAACAAACACACAAGTTAATGCCTCTCCTATTGCCTTACTAAGAAGATAAGCTAAAACAGAAGAATCCACCCCCCCAGATAATGCTAAAAGCACTTTTTTATCTTTCACTTCTTGTTTTATTTTTTCAATTGCATTAGAAATAAAACTAGTTCTTTGCCAAGTCTTATTAGCCTTGCATATCTTATAAAGAAAATTACTAATACTATCTTTATTTTTATCACTAGCCATAACTTCTGGGTGAAACTGCACTCCATATATCTTTTTTTCTTCGTTCATCATTGCAGCATTTTTTGTGCTAGAGGTGCTTGCAATACATGTAAAACCTTCTGGCAACTTAGAAACACAATCCACATGATTCATAAGAAGAGAATCTGCACCATCACTAACCGTAGAAAAGATTTCTGTAGTTTTATCAAAAGATACCATGCGATGCCCAGTTTCTTGCACTTCATTTTTTTCAACTTTACCACCTAAAACCTGAGCTATAGCTTGCATACCATAGCATATTCCCAAAATTGGAATACCCAATTCAAAGATTTCTAAAGGTGGTAAGGGAGCATCTTTTTCATAGACACTATTAGGTCCTCCTGAAAAGATAATACCTATAGGTTTTTCTTTTTTTATTCTTTCCATACATTTTGAAAAAGGAACAATTTCAGAATAAACACTAAGTTCTCTTACTTGCTTTGCAATAAGCATTGTATATTGACCACCAAAGTCTATAATTAAAACCTTTTCTTTACACATAATGTCTATAATACTAATAAAAAAACATTACATAATCAACTCAATAACTAAGGATTTTAGCATTATAAAGAGTGCAACAATAGTAAACCTTTAAAGAAAATCTTCTTAAAATTTATAATGCAAAATCCCAGTGCTATCACTAGTTTAGCTTGAGCAAAATATTTTTCTTAAAACCAAAGCTTTATTTTATAGTTTAAGATGGGAAAATATTATATAATTATTAGCAAATGAACCCGTATTTTTATTCTATTTTCTTGTCTATATCAAAGTGCTTTTCTCTTTATTCATCTTCAAAAAATAACTTACCCACAAAACACACTTTAAGCATGCGTTTTTCGTACATTAGCTGGTGTTATAGTAGTACATTAGCTAGTGTTATGATTGTACATTAGTTAATGTTATGGCTAGACATTAGCTAATGTACTACCTAAAAGTATAATATATCTGGCCTCGTTAACGTACGTTTTCGCATAGCGAGAACGTACGGTTTAGCATAGCAAGAACGTACGTTAATGGCATGCAAACTCGCATATAATCGATGTGAAAGGTATGCTATTTTTGATTTATAAACTTATGCTGCTTTACATTGCATGTTATTCAAAATGGCTTTTAGAAATTAGCTTATAATATAAGTAGAAACATTAAAGATTAAGATTAACTTTCAAAAGTGGATTTATGCTTTAATATGTATGAAAATAGTATTGAAAATATTATCAAGAGTAGACCTAGAAATACATGGATAGTTTACAAAACTAAAATGGCCTTTTCTTCTTTGATGCACACTTTCACTTCGTCCCCAGCCTGATGTTTTTTTTCACTAACTAATGGAAGATGAAGATAATTTTCTGTCGTAACAAAAAGCTTAAAACTAGAGTTGAATTCCACCACAGCAAATACTTCATCATTTTGGCACATTCTTAAATATTCATCATAATTTATTTTTGCAATATTATTTAAACATTCAACTCTCTCACATGCAATACGTTCACTAACTTTTTCTTTCATATCAAAAGCCAATGTTCCCGGCCTTGGTGAAAATGGAAAAGCATGAATACCTGTAAATTTTAAGCTTTTACACATAGAAGTAGTCTTTAAAAAATCTTCTTCAGTTTCTGAAGGAAAGCCCGTAATAATGTCACAACCAATAAATGGTTTTTCTTTTGCTTTTCTAATTCTATTTACAGCTTGATAAATATCTTCCAATCGATAGCGTCTATTCATTTTTTTTAAGATATCATCACTGCCAGATTGTATAGAAAGGTGAAAATGAGGGCAAATCCTTCTTTCTTTTATTATAGGAACAATTTCATCAGTTATTGTTTCTGGATATAGGCTAGAAATTCTAATTCTAAGATGCTTTGTATTGGATAAAAGAGCTTCTAAAAGATTTGCAAAATTAAGCTCTTCACTTTCATATTGAGAAAGATTGACCCCCGTAATTACAACTTCATTTGCACCTTTTTCTTCTATTTCTTTAATTCTATTTATAGCTTCGTTTATGGGTAACGAAGTAGCCTTTCCACGTGCCAAACGAATCCTACAAAAAGTGCAGCTATTATTACAACCATCTTGTACTTTAAGTGTTGCCCTAGAATGAAACATAAAGCTAGGAGAAGAAAGAGAAAAAAGGCGAGTTAAAGAAGATTTTTGCTTGTATAAAGGTTGTTCGTTAAACTCTTTTTTAAAACTAAAAAGAATAGTTTTTACTATTTTATCATTAAGGTTTTCAATAGATTCTAGTTGTGTTTTTATATAAGTTGGCAAATTAGAAAGCACATCTTTTTTTTTGCCTGAAAAAGAAACAACTCTTTCATCAATACTTTCTATATTATTAGCTTCTAACTCTGCATAACATCCAGTAACCAAAACACAAGCATTTTTATAAGTTTTAAGCAAAAACCGAATAAGACGTCTTGCTTTTTGTTCTGCTTTGCTTGTAACAGTGCACGTGTTTACAATACATAGCCAAACCTCTTCATCATGTTTTTCTTTTGAGAAAATAGGAAATCCGTGTTTTGTAAATATAAAAGCTAAACCTTCAGATTCTGTTTGGTTTAGTCGGCAACCTATTGTTTCTATTCTTATGCCAAATAAGCTTGAATCTATCATCTTAATGCTGAAAGCACTCTCTTTTTTCCTTCTAATGCATCAAAATAGTTATTATTAAAAGAAAGTGCTTTTTCATATGCCTCAAGGGAATATTTATATGTTTTTGATTTTTCTCTAACATAGCCTAACCTAGCCCACCACGCCACTTCAAGTGGTCTAATACTAACAGCAGTACTCAATGCTATGTCTGCATGATGGTATTGAGAAAGACGCAAATATATTTCTCCCATATAATAATATATTTCAGAAACATCTTTTTCTTGTGAAGTGTATGAAAGGTATGTTTGCAATAAGTTTAAGCTTTCTATATTTCTCCCCAAATGATAGCAAGAAATTGCTTGCATTTCAATTAAACGAGGATGATATTGCTGTATTTTTCTTCCATGTTGAGAAGTTGTATAAGCTTTTGCATAATCTTTTAATGCTATATAAGATAATGTTAGGGTAATGTAGCTATCAATATTATTTGCATTGGCATTAATTTCTTTTTCACACTCTAATATTGCATCTTCATATTTACCTTCATGGTATAGTTTTGAAGAAAGCAACACAACATCTGCATTTGAAAATATATTTTGAGCATATAAAAGACTAAATGAAAAAGAAAAAAAAACTATAAAAACCTTATTCACTTTTAATCTCTTTTGTCATCTTGCAGTTGCCAGTAAAATAACAACCACTATCCAAAACTACTTCAGGGGCCACCACATCACCTGATAATTTTCCTGTTGGGTATATCCTCACAACAGTATCTGCCACCACATCCCCTTCCAATGTCCCTTTAACTACAAGACTATCTGCTTTTACATTTGCTTTAACAAATGCACTCTCTTCTATACTCAAAGCACTTTCACTTGTTATACTACCACTAAAGATGCCTTTTATCATAAGAGGCTTTTTTAAGTCTACGTTACCTGAAAATTCAATATCTGTTGCAAGAACCGTGTCAAAGTCTTCTTCTTCTAAGTCAAAGATATTAACTTTTAAAGATTGATTTGCCATTATGTATTATCCTTATTTTTCAATATTTTTATTGTCTTTAAGAGAAGGTGAGCCTTTTGTTTTTTGCAATAAAATATAACCAAAACCAAACAATAAAAACATACCAATTGCAGGCAAAAGCCATGGAAAACCAATTCCTTCAAATGGAAGACTTTTTAGCACACGAGCAGTAGTTTCAAAACTCAAAGCTTCAGGATTTGATTCTGGAACTATTCTAACATTAACTAAGAATGTATTAATTAGCTTTTTTGCTGCTACAAGTCCTTGAAAAACACTAATACACAACGTACCAAAAACTGCACCACTATAAAAATATTTATTTGGAATAAAATCAGCTAAAAGATTAAGAACAATAAGCACAATTGCCACAGGATATATAACTTCTAGTATAGGGCCTGCAATGCTTATAATGTTGTCCACCCCTACGTTTGCAAGAAAAAAGCTTATCACACAAATTAAAATTACAGTAGCTCTATAACTAATATCGTCCTTAAATCTATCTGCAAAGTATTTTCCAGCTGTAGCAGTAAGACCTATAGATGTAGTAAGACATGCCAAAGCTATAGCAAGACCTAAAACGATTCGCCCAATATTTCCCCATAAGTATTCACTAGATTTCACTACAAGTTCAGTTCTTGAAAAATCATCAGAAAGCACTGCACTACCTTGAGCTCCAACATAAACTAAGCCACCATAACATAAAGCCAATCCTATACATGCTATAATACCTGTATACATAGTCATTTTTAATATTGAACTTTTATCTTTATAACCTTTTGCAGTGATACTAGAAATAACAATAGTTGCAAGAATCATAGAGCCAAGTGCATCCATTGTTTGGTATCCTTCCTTAAAACCTCTCAAAAAAATGTTGCTAATACCTGTATATGAAGGAATTCCAATAGGTGTGAAAAAACATTTTATTATAAGCAATGCCAATATTATTATTAATGCAGGAGTTAAAAACTTACCAACTCTGTCTACAACATTGTTAGGTGTCAAAACAAAAAATAGTGTAATAGCAAAAAATATAAAAGAACTTGTTACAGAACTTATCCCTAATCCTAATGGTTTTATGGCTATCTCATAAGTAGTAGCTCCTGTTCTAGGTATTGCAAATAGGGGACCTATTATAAGCATTACAAATATTATAAAAAATGTTGAAAACACTTCATTTATATTTTTAGTAAAATCAGATAATTCTCCCCCACACATTCCCATTGAAATCACACCAAGTACAGGCATTCCAACACCAGTAACTAAAAATCCTAATAAAGATAATATCCACCTATCTCCAGCCAAGTGCCCTAGTGTGGGGGGGAATATTAAGTTTCCTGCACCTAAAAACATTGCAAACAATGCAAAACCCAAAACAATTATATCATTAATCTTCTTATTCATATTGATAAGCTCCATAAAAATTGTATGTAAAAACGCGTGATATGCTAACATATAATTACAGTATTTACAATAATATAATATTAGAAGTGATGGCATTTATATTATATAGCCTTCATATTTTTATTATCTTTTGTTAATATGCTTACCATTCAAAGCACCTATAATATGAACATTATCTTACTTTCTATAAACGACCAATATTCCAACAATGACTTTTGTTTCAATAGTAATGATGAACGTTATTTGCACATAAAAAATATCTTGCACTTAAAAGAAAATGATATTTTTAAATGCGGAATAATAAACGGGAAAGTAGGAACAGGCATAATAAAAAAGATTGATGACAAAAAATTATTATTTGCTTTCAAAGAAGTATGCCCTCCTAATAATCTATATCCAATAAATGTTATAATAGGAATACCTCGCCCAATACAACTAAAACGTCTTCTCAAAGACATAACAACAATGGGCGTCTCTTCCATTCACCTTGTTGGCACAATGTTAGGAGAAAAATCCTACATGAGTTCCACATTAATTGAAAACAACAATATAGAAAAATATTTAATCGAAGGAGCAACTCAAGCTGGCACAACACTTTTACCAACGTGTAAAATACACAATTCAATTTATAAATTCTTTGAAAATGAAGTGTTGCAAGAAGTAGATGAAAAAATTATTTTTGATATAAACTACAAAAACATACCCAATGTTTCAGCTAAAAATATAAAAAAAGATAGGACTATTTGGCTTGCATTTGGAAGTGAACGTGGGTGGTCAGAACAAGAAAGAAACATATTCTACAAGAATAATTTTAAGTTTATAACTCTTGGAAACAGAATCTTAAGAACAGAAACCGCCTCAATTGCAGGAATCTCATATATACTTACTTGCATGAATGAATATATATAAAAACCTTTAATATGCAAGAAGATATCCCCCCTCGACTTATTCATATAAGTATAATAATATAATAGCTATGAGTATTTTTCGGGGGAAGTATGAAGCTTAAAGCTATAAACATTTCATTTAATAAAAACCAAAAAGAGTTTATTGAAAAGAAAGACAAAATACAAGAAAAAAAATAACCTTATACTACAAATATGATTACTAAAAAAAAGACATTTCAGGTTTATCAACTTTTAGAATCACAAGTAAAAGAGTATGATGAATTAGAACTAAAATGCCTTGCAGGTAGAAAAGGTCTGTTTAATGAAATTAAAACCGCAAATGTAAATAGGCCTGGACTTGCTCTTGCAGGCTTTGTTCAAGATTTTTCACACGAAAGAATACAACTATTAGGGAAAGGTGAATATAACTATCTGAAAAAGATGAAAGAAGATGAAAGAAATGGTGTTGTAGAAAAAGGAAATACAACTTATTTAATAAGACAATTTCTAAGCCATTCAATTCCTGCTTGTGTTTTTTCCAATTCATTTATGCCCGATCAAGATTTCTTAGACATTGCCGAAGAACTTAATTGCCCAATTCTACAAACAAAGCTTAGTTCTAGTGAGTTTACTATTCGATTTTTACGTATTCTATACGATCAATTCGCTGAAAGCGTGGGAATGCATGGTAACTTAATTGATGTATTTGGTATCGGTATTTTTATTACAGGTGCTTCGGGAATTGGTAAAAGTGAAATAACCCTTGAGTTAGTTGATAGAGGACATAAATTAGTAGGAGATGACTTAATTAATATTTCACGCTTAAACGAAAGCACCTTAGTTGGAAGAGCTGGAAACAAAAAGTTTTCTCATAAACTTGCAATTAGAGGAATAGGTCTAGTTGATATAAGACAATTTTATGGAATTACCGCAGTTAAGGAAACAAAGCAAATACAACTAATAGCCCACCTTGAAGAATGGAACACAGACAAAATATATGATGCTTTAGATTTTAAAGAGAAAACTCAAAACATTTTAGGAGTTGAGCTACCACGTTTAGAGATTCCTGTGAAATATGGTAGGAATGTGGCAATTATAATAGAGATGGCTGCAAAGAAAGAAAAACTAAAAATGATGAGTAATTCAATTGAAACAAATTTTATTCAAGATGTTTTGCAAATTGGAAAATCCATTGGTGATGATTATTATAACGATTCATATTAAATTGGAGGAAAATTTGGAGGAAAAATGGCAACAAGAAATGTTAAAGTAGAAAATCGTGCTGGAGTGCATATGCGCCCTTCAACTTTAATCACAAAAACTAGTCATGAGTTTAAATCAGATATTTTTATTCTATATAATAATGCTAAAATCAATGCACGCTCTGTTATGGGCGTATTATCAATGGCTGCAATGTATGGCACAGAACTCACACTAGAAGCAGTTGGTGAAGATGAAGAAGAAGCATTAAATGCATTAGAAGCATTGTTTATCAATAAGTTTGCAGAAGACTAACTTTGGAGAACACTATGTCATTCCCAATTTACCTTTTTACAGGTCCTGAAATAGGTGAACGCAACACAAGCATAACTAGATTAAAAGATAGTCTTAGTAAGCAATATGGTGCGTTAGATCTTCATAACATTTATGCAGATATTACGCCCCTTTCCCAAATTCTTTCTATCTTGCAAACTGGTAATTTATTTAACAATGCTGTTTGTGTAGTTTTAAACAATGCACACGAAATAACAAAAAAAGATGAAATAGAAGCAATAACCACTTGGGCTAAATCAACTCAAAGCTTTCCAGCATTTTTAATTTTAACTTCTGATGAAATTTCTATAAACAAATCAATAGAAAATATTGTTCCTAAAACTCAAAAACAAATCTTTTGGGAGCTATTTGAAAATAAAAAAAGGGAATGGATTTCTCGCTTTTTTTCAAAAGAAAAAATGAAAATAAGTGAACAAGCAATAGATTCAATTTTAGAGTTAGTGGAAAACAACACTGAAACACTAAAAACAGCTTGTTCTCATCTTGTTTTATTCTTTGATGAAGGTAAAAATATTGAACCTGAAGATATTGAATCTCTAGTTTCTCACACAAAAGAAGAAACCCCTTTTACGCTGTTTGATGCTATAAGTCACCTTAATTTGTCACAAAGTCTAATTATTGCACAAAAGCTTATGCAAGTTAAAAACACATCACCTATACAAATCATTGCAGGGCTAACTTTTTGTTTTAGAAGACTCTTTGATTGGCACATCATCACTAAAGATGGTTTTAGTGAAGCTTCAGTCAAAACTAAAGGCTTCACCTCAAAAACTGCTATTGAACAATATAAAAGAGCAGGTAAACATTTTTCTATTAAAGACGTTGAACGCATTCTATCTTTACTCAATCATATTGATTTTGAAATGCGTGCCACAGGAACAACTTTGCAAAACATAATGCTAGAATACTTAATCTACCTCATAGTAAAAAAACATGGCACTATGGCTAGTAAATACTCATCCCATCCTTATAAAAAGTTTTAGATTATGTTTTATGCTTTCATAATAATTAATGATTTTTCTAATAATTTATCAAGAATAAGTTTAACAATTTCTTCTGGGGTTAGACTATCTGTGTCAATTAAAAGGTCAACAAAAGAATAATCATTATTATCTATTGAATAAAGCTCTTTATATCTTTTTGTGTCTTCACTATCACGAGTTTCAGTAAAGGCTTTTAATGCTTCAAAGTCTCCACCTTCTCTTTTATGCACTCTTTCAGCTCGTTTATCACTAGAAGCATAAAGATACACTTTTAAGTCTGCATCTTTTAATAACCATATTGCCAATCTACTAGCTAAAATACAAGAAGATTGTTTACTAAGTGCTATTTGCTTTGTATCAACAGCCCTATCAAAAGAAAAATCTGTTCTAGCTTTTTCCATAATTTCTTTAACTGTAAGCCCTAATTCTTCACTTAAGTTCTTAAATGTATAGTTTATGCAAGGAATAGATAACTTAGAAGCCAAAATAGAAGA
Organism: Treponema sp.; assembly: GCA_052169975.1. Classification (GTDB taxonomy): domain Bacteria; phylum Spirochaetota; class Spirochaetia; order Treponematales; family Treponemataceae; genus Treponema_B. The sequence goes on along the minus strand of JBQNBK010000017.1, from coordinate 5,326 downwards.
AACAGTTGTGTTGCCACAGCCAGATTTACCAGATATTGCAACTCGCAATTCTTTTCCTTTAGAAATTTCATATTGTACATTCATATGTTACTCCACATTTTTCACTTGTTCTCTAATATTTTCTATACAAGATTTTATCGCAATTACAGAAGGAGTGATTTCATTTAATTGATTTTTTGCTCCTATTGTGTTTATCTCTCTCATAATTTCTTGAGAAATAAAATCTAGCCTTTTTCCCACAGCACCATCTTTTTCTAGTTCATTTCTTAATAAAACAAGATGACTTTTTAATCTTACAACTTCTTCGTTAATTGTAAAACGCACAAGAAGAGCTGCAATTTCTTGCATAATTCTTGCTTCATTATAATCATTACCAACAACTTCTAAAAATTTTGTTTTCACTGTTTCCTTAAAATACTCATCCATCTTATATGAAGCTTTTTCAATCTTTGCTAATTCTTCATCAATTAAAGACGTTTGTTTTTCTATATCTTTTAGTAAAGCTACCCCTTCTGCAAAACGAACTTGATCATAATTATGAAAACACCTATTCAACATGACAGTTAGTCTTCTTTCCCATGCCTCTCTATCAGTTTTTATCTCATATTTTAGAATACCCGATTGCTTTAGGAGAAGTTCAATGTTTGCAGTAAAAGGAATCTCCAAATCATTAGAAACTTCTTTAAGTTCTTTGATATATGAAGCTGCAATTTCCTTATTTATGCTAATTTGGGCTTCTTGTGAAGAATGAAAAGCCTTGATGGTAACACCCATTTTTGCTCTAACCTTTTTTTTTGAAATGAAAGAATGAATAAAAGGTTCAAAACTAGATAGAAAATTAGGAACTGTAACATCCAATTCCAAATACTTAGAATTATAACTTTTTATTTCCACACTAACAAAGCTATTCTCAATTGTGTCTTCTACTAAGGCATAACCTGTCATGCTTTTCATATTTTTGCTCCTTATTTAATATTTTGCTGTCTTATTTGACAGGTTTTCTAATTGTGATAACACATTTTTACCAAGTTGCCAATTATCTCCAGCACCAATTGTTACAAAAAGATCACCTTCTTTTAGTGTTTGCAAAACAAAATCTTTTGCATCCAATACTTCAGAAAAGAAATACACTTCTTTTTTATTTTTTTTCACTTTTTCAAACAATGTTTCACCTGTTACGGTGCCGTTATAAACTTCCCTAGCAGAAGAATATATCTTATGAAGAATCACAATATCAGCATCTTTAAAGCTACTGGCAAATTCATCTAAAAGAGCCACTGTTCTTGAATAAGTGTGCGACATAAAATCTGCTATTATTCTTCTTGTAGGGTAGAATTCTTTTAAGCCTTTAAGCAAAGCTTTTATAGCAGTTGGGTGATGAGCATAATCATCTAAAAACACTATATTATTTATCTTGCCAATAAATTCAAATCGTCTTTTTGCACCTGTATATTTTGAAATTGCACGCCTTATCAACCCTAAGTCTTCTACAGTAATTTCTCCTTTTTCTTGTTTCAAAAGATTCAAAGAAAAAGCAATAGCAGCTGTTGCATTAAGTGCATTGTATGTGCCCGGCATTGGAAGAGAAAACTCCCCTGCAAAACCAGACAAAGAAAAATATAGCTTTTCATCTTTTATTCCATGTATATTTAATTTATAGTCACCTATAGCATTTTCCCCATACGCAATAAACATTAGGTCTGGGCGGCTAGAAAAAGAAAGAGTTGCAGCCTCCCTAGCTCCTTCATCATCTGCACAATAAAAGACCTTCCCCATTTCTGGTAAGCTATCAATATAGTTTAAAAAAGCTGTAAGAATAGATTCATATGTTGGATAATAATCTTGATGGTCTTCTTCCACACTTGTAAGTATTATTTCTTTTGGATGAAAATTTAGAAAATGCCTATTATATTCACATGTTTCTGCAACAAAGTATTTTTCTCCACCTAGCATAACACAAGATGAACCAAAACTAGTTATTGAACTACCTGCTAAAGTGGAAGCTGGTAAGCCTAATTCTTTAAGAATTGTGCCAACCATACCAGTAGTAGTTGTTTTTCCATGCACTCCACACACTCCACAAGAATAGCTATGAAGAGAAAACTCCCCTAGTGCTTGTGGGTAAGAAAGATGAGAAATATTTTTCTTTAATGTTTCTTTTAGTTCTACGTTTGATTCAAATGTATAGGCAGCAGAATAAACTACAAGCTTTATATCATCTTTTATATTTGCTTCGTCAAAAGAAGTAACTTCAATAGAAAGATTTTTAAGTATTTCATCTGTATAAAAAACATCTTCAACATCACTACCTGTAACAACAGCCCCTCTACTTATTAAGAGTTGTGTTAGGGCTGTCATCCCAGTACCTTTTATCCCAACCATGTGGATTCTAAATCCATTAAGATTATTTGGTAATACTTCCATAACTTCCTATTAACGGTAAATTTAAGCCATTAGTTGATAAGAAAGCTAAACACATAGATTTTAAAATTAATTGTTTTATTATAAAATCTTACCCTTAACGTTTTCTTGAAAGTATGTACTAATGACTTTTAATATATATATTTCAACATAACTTTTTAAAGCTTTTTTGTCTTTTATTTTTGCCAAGCTATTGGTATGAACAATTGTTTCTGCAAGCTGTTCCACTCTTTGGCGGTCAACAGAAGAAACAGGCAATCTTCTTTGAATGTTGCGGAGATAGTCTCTAATAAAAGAATTTATATCTTCTGTAAGATTATTTCTAAGCTTTGCATTTAAGTTAGTGTTCCATAAATCAAGATAATATTGAAGAGCTTCTTCCATAGAAAGCCCTTGTGGCAACATATCATGAGATAAATTATCCACAACATCCTTATATGTCTTTTTTTGTTTAACTATTTTCTTTGTTGCAGGCGCCTGCTCTTCTTTTTTATTTTCAGCTTTAGCCTCTTTTTTACGCCCAACAAAAAGAGATATTATAGAAGAAATCAGTGGTAATGTATAATAAAAAGGAAGTACTATTTTTGCATCATTTAATAGTTCAATCCTACTAAGCATTAAAATCTCACTATAAGAAGCTTGCTTACCATCAGGATATAACCTTGCTATTTCACCTGCTTGTATATCATTAATTTTTTTATCCAACACCAAAGCACCCATAAAAGGAGCATTAAGAATTGCATAAATATTATTAGCTTCTGCCTCACACATTTCTTTAATAAATCTATTAAAAGCTTCGTTATTTTTCATAGAAGCATCTTGCTTAAAGTTCTTTAATAGATGCACCCATTTTGCAACACAAGCATCTTTTACTTGTGCCCTGTGTTCTGTTACTAGCGAAATCAACAAAGGAATAACCTTGTCTGCATACACATAAAAACGCTCTCCACTTGAATTCCTAAATGTTAGAATATCAGGCACAGAAAAGCTTTCACAAATAGAAGTCTTTTTTTGCAAGTAATCTGTAAGATCTGTTTGGTTATATTGCCCAAGTAATGGTATGCCCCTAGAATCCACAAAATCAGTAATAGTTTTTATAGTGAAATAATAAGGTGGACGTTGAAAAGCTAAAGTTAAATTCTTTAACGCTGTTTGTTTTTGTAAATCTTTTTGATGAGCCCCTCTATAATGGTTATTCAAAAAATCCACAATGCTAACAGCTTCTAATAAAGCCTCTTCATCAGGCAATTTTTCATTTTTCTTATCAATATCTTGCTTGATAAACGCACAAAGTTGCCCCCATAATAGATAATTATCATCAGCTTCTTTTATTGCACGAATAACACCCATATCTTTTGACTGAATCTTCATAACAAAAGATCTAACTGTAGCATCTTTTGAAGGGTTTGCAATTAAAAGCCTTTTTTGAAGATAGTCTTTTGTTTCATCTTTCTTAAAATATAACTGTATCTTTTTTATGCAAAGAGTTAAAAGATTATCCGCAGTATAACGTGCGGGAAACAACATAGACTTAGCCGAACCAGAAAATGTTAATAGGTAGACAAAATCATTAGTATCTGTTGGGTTAATATGCAAAAACTCATCATCAAACGTTATTTTTCTAGTGAGTTGCTTAGGGAAAGATGCAGGTAAATCTGAAGCTAGTGGAAATGGAACATCTTCACGTTTTTCAATATCCTGATATATTCTATCAACATTTTCAATATAAAAATAAGGAACAAAAACAATAACATTCTTTTTGTTTACCACAACAGATAGCACACCCTCATCTGCAAACTCTTTTACAATTTCTAATAACTCTTCATTTGTTATTTCTACATACTGAACAAGATCAGGCTTTTGCTGCAAATAATGTTTAGCATAGCGACGAATATAATCAGTCAGCTCTTGTAAGAGAAGATTACTATCATTTTTTTTAATAGAATATGAACGAATTATCTGTAATAAGGGAAGATTTGTTATCATATTGCAATATTTTATACATAACACATTAAATATGCAATACTTCATAGCTAGGTATTATAAATATCTAAAATATCCTAAAGAGTTGTATTGCGTTAATTTACTTAATACCCCCCCCCCCTAACGACATGAATATAAAAGAACGCTATACACGGAATTACGTACAGCGTAAAATTATTTTAACTCTTAGTCATGTAAGGCATTTTGTATTTCTTCAAGAGTAGGAGTATTTGTTTTTACCCAACTACCCATATATGCCCCAGTTGTTAAAACATTGTTATTTATATTAAAATTGTAGGTGCCTTTACCGGCTAAGGTTATACTATTACCACTTATAGTGTAAGCACAAGAAGCACCTTTACACAATATGCCTTTCTTTCGGTAAGCATATATATGCATTTGACCATCAAATGCTAAATACACATCTGTAAGCCCTTCTTTTAAATCGTTTTCTGATCTTGGAAGAGTTGACTTCCATACACCATTAATTGACATAGAATTATCATTCGTTTGTGAACATCCTGTTATTAATGTTACTGCACTAATTATTATTAATGCAACAACCACTGAAACTATCTTCATATGTTTCATTTTTCAACCATCCTTCTTGCAATATCTTTTTCATTGCAATTATTTTTTTCTTTCAAAAAAAATGTTTCGATTGATTCCGTCACCTGCCTGCTAATATACAGGGCAACCTAACATTTCTTTGAATCGTAATTGTTATATAATGAAAAATGCTATTTTTAATATAAACTAATTGGTACAGGACGAAAGAACTAAACGTAATACTAGCCTGAGTATAACTACACAATGAGAAAAAAGATTGTTTTTGTGAAAATGTTTTTGAATAGAATTTACCTAATTGGTAATTGGTAATTGGTAATTGGTAATTGGTAATTGGTAATTGGTAATTGGTAAT
>JBQNBK010000016.1:0-24200 GCA_052169975.1 Treponema sp. | reverse complement strand
GGAAAGAAGATAAAACAGCACAGCAGTGGCTCAAAACCATGGGATATAACCTAAAACTTTTAGAAAGTGTAAAAGCAATACAAATTCCATTAAGAATAAAAAAAGATGATGCCTTTTTATATCATTTAGATTTGAAAGAAAATTATATAGAAATGCTAAAACACAAAAAAGCAGATGTTCAGATTTGTTTAATCATTAAATTAGGAAAGATAACAAAAATAGAAAACATATCTATAAAAAAGGCAAATGCAAATGCTGATTATAATCAAGTTGATAAAAGAACAGTTGACTCTTATAAAGAAATGTGGGAATTTAATGATGATATTACAACATATCTAAAACTATTCACTGGTGAATTAAAAGCAAAAGATTTTCCGAATATAATCAAACTAAAAGAATGTGTTATTCCAGAAAAAAGAGTTTATTTAAATGAATTTAATGAAGATATACAAAACAAAATAAAGATATTTTTTGAAACTAATAAATTACTGGTGGTTTCAGACATTCTGCATGGAAGAGGAGCTTTGTCAGCTGATTGGATGCTAGTTACAAAAAATGATAACGATAATGTTGAATGGATTTTAGTTGATATAAATGTTGCAATGAATCATTTTGCTTCTGGTGATGTTCTCATATCGCAACGTGGAAACTTACATATAGGAAAAATCACTATGCAACGTAAGGGGGGAACTCCGGATCCTACAAAATTACAATTTAAAATTCACCCCTGTAGTTTGTTTAATATCTAAGATAAGCTAAAACTATCACAGCAGAACTATGTGTTATAAGCCAAAACATATTCCTTCGGGCGATGGGAATGTCTCGCATGCCTCGATACGAATGGTTCGTATCAGGCGATCTAGACTCTCGATCCGCCCGTTACTAGACTCTAGTATCGAGCGATGCGAGAGGTTCCCTCTGTGATTTATGATTATTATCTTAAAAGCTTATCCCCAGCAAAGCCATGTGAGTTCGTGTTTATTGGCAGTGAGGCTAACAATCTTTGAATTAGGAATACTTACAAAGCTTTGAATGCTTTTCATATCTGGCTCACCTTGCATTTTTATTGTGCAGATAAACTGGGAACAGAGCTTTGAATCAATCCATTTATGCACCCATTCAAGAAGGCGTGGCGGATAGCAAATGACATCAGAAAATACCCAGTCAACTTTGCCAAAATATGATGGTTGAAGAGTGAAAGCATCATGCTTAATAAATTCAATATTAGGCTTATTCATCAATGAAGGTAAAAGCGGAGCCCTATCAATTGCAGTGATATTGGCATTAAGTAAATCTAGCACCCATGTCCAACCACCGGGTGATGCTCCTGCATCAATACATTTATTAAAAGGCTTTTCTTGCCCCTTATTGAAAAGTCCAGCATCATCGTTTTTATAGAAAGTTCTTTTGTAATAATCCATCAAGCACAAAGCCTCGTACAATTTAAGGTATGCCCGAGATGGAGGATTTATTTTGTCTTCTATAAAGTGCAATTGCCCCAAAGGCAATGGGCTTGATGTCTTACTAGAAGCAAAAAGGGTGTGTTCATCCAACAACGTAAAAATACCCATTGGGGTATTGGGAATGATATAAGGAAACTGCTTTTGTTTTTCACTGATGAATGGTAGTTTTTGTTTGATAAGTTCTGCTCTTCTTATGCACTTATATGGATACATTGCCCAATTGCGTTGTATGCTTTTAAGGATATTGCTAGCTTCGGTTATGCTAGAAAAAGTGGCAATGAAAGGCTCTTCCATCTCTAGCTTCTTCCAGAAAATCTCTTTTGTTATGCCTTCCTTATAGACAATGCCATTATAAACACGCACATTATCAAAAGGTGAGCCTTCAGGTGGGAAGTGTAAGCCTAATTCATTATACAAATGGCTTTCAAATTTAGGAATTGAAAGCCATGCTTTACCGGGCAAAGTTGAAATCATTTAGGGTTAATCGTGTGTTACCAACACTTTGCGGATTTCATCAACACCTTTACTAGAAACACGTATAAAATACATACCACGTGCAACGGCTCTTCCCGCTTCATTTCTGCCGTTCCAATAATAACTGTAATTGCCTACAGGCTTATAGTCATTCACAAAAGTTTTCACAATGCTACCATCAAGTGTCATAATCTGAACTGTCAATGTGCCAGCACCTTTTGTAGTTATTTCTATGCCAACTTGCTGGTCTCTTGAAACATTAATAACATTGTTTAGCACTGTAACACCGGCTCTTTGCAACATTGTGCCAATATAATCAAATCGCCATAAATCAAAAGAGAATATGTCATTAGCGTCTTTTAATCTTGCACAAGGTAAGTCTTCATAAGAAAGCATAAACTCAAACTTTGCATTTATTTTTAGTTGTGGAACACTAGTTGGCAAGATAAACATCTTAGTCTCGTTTGTGGATTTTCCTACGTCAATAGAGAATGCAGCAGCTCCAGCATTTTCGTGTTGCATTGCCTTAAAAGTAGGTTTCCACGGGATGTTATTCTTGTTTGGTACCCAATATTCACCACCAAAGCTAGTGTCACTATCTGCATAAAGTTTTAATGTTTTACTTCCCACACTAGATGGCACTTCAACAAACAATGAAGTATTTATAAAAGGAATTGCTTTTGAGCCATCAAAAACTTCAATCTGCTTTGTGTTCTTTGCCAAAATAGGGGTGACTAAGTTTAAGCCAATATCACTTATATATCCTTTTTTGAATGGATAAGCATCTGAATTCTCACTTTCAAAGATAAAGTCAAGGGAAGAATCTCCCAAACTAACAACAGCCTGCTTTTCTAGTAGCATTTCAGGAGTGAAGTTTTGAGGGAACTTGAAAAACCAAGTCTTTGATTGAGCAAGGTTGCTTCCTTTTGGATATGAAGAGATAGCAATTGATTTCATATCTGGGAAAGAGGGTGATGTTATCTTTAGAGAATCTGCAACAGGTTTTGCAACAGGGCGAGAAAATGTTAGGCATAACTCATCTGTTCCAGTAATTACCAATGTGGAAACAATTTGAGCATACTCTTCAAAAATCCAGTTACGTGGAGAAGGTTTTTCATGAGTGCTATTTATAACTCGGTAACACCCACCTCTAATTTGCACACCTGAAGCAACATGCAAAAACTTTCCACCTTTCTTAGGTTTTGGATATGGAGGCGTTCCATTAAGCCATATTTGCCCATCCCCTGTAATATTCAACTTTGAAGTAGCACTTGAGCCTTCCAACACTAAAGTCACATCATCTTGTGTAAAGTTTGGGTTAGGAGGAGCAATAAAACCTGGCTGTGAGCTAATATCATTAAGTACTTCTATCGCTTTTGTGAAATGTAATGTTTTGCCACCGCTACTATTACAATGCAGCTTATAGAATTTAGTTCCAGTGTCTGCAACAGGTGGATTAGGGTTTCCAGATATATTAGTTTTGCCTCTAATTGTAAGAGTGTCTTGAGGTTGCAACGTAACCAGTTTTTCATTTTCAGTTGCGTCGAATATTCCACCATTATTGCTAAACTCTTTTGTGAGAATAATATCTGCAAATAAAACTGCCTTACCCGAATGCAAAATCAATTTGGAAGTTTTTTCAACATTAAGTTCCACCTTATCTGAAGAAGAAGTATTTCGTATTTCTAATGAATCAATTGTTTTAGCATTTAGTCTTTGCCCCGCTATTCCATTTAAAGCTATGGTTCCTTGACTTTGCACCAATTTTGGAGCGTTGCAATCTTTAGAAACTGTAATCACCCCATTTGTGGCATTCCATGATGTTGTGCTTGCAACTATGTTTTCGCGTGCAGTTATGTTATTAGAAGATGTCCACTTTGTGCATGAAGAGCCTACAGTTATGTTCTTTGTTTGCACTACTCCATTACACTTCCATTCTTTGCCGTTTTGGGTAATATCATCTATTGTTTCTACATCTCCGCTAACCCATTCTTCTGTTGGTAAGGAAATAATAACATTCTTTGCTTTTAATAGCCCTTGTATTTCTATCTTTTTAGACTTCCCTTCAAAGTCATCTACTAACTCTATTCCCTTCTTTGCTAAAAAGGCCTTTCCTTCAATAATCATCTTATTTGCAGTGATTTTCTCATTTGCTGTTACATCACCCTTTGTGATTGTGATAGTCTTTAATGTGGTTGTTCTAGTATTTTTTGCAATTACTTCTGCAAAAAATATGATAGTTTTGTTATCAGCATTTGTGGCAAAGCTTACATCTTCTTCAGCTTCAACCTTTCCATAATATTTTTGGTCGTTTGCTGTGATAGTTATAGCTTGTGCTATATTCGTTGTCTCTTCTACTGTTAGGCTATTAGCTGTAATGTTTCTTGATAACTTTAACTTTTTATATGGACCTATAAAAATATCATCAGTGCTTCCACCATAATAAGATACTGTAGAGCCATTTTCTAAGACAATTTTATTAGCTGCATTAGAAGCTGTAAACCACGGCTTTTGGGCACTGGTTCCTTCTAATTTTAACATGCCTCTATTAGATATCTTACTCATCTTTCCACTTGCAGTGTTAATTACAAATGTTGATAAGTCTAGCTCTCCACCTTCTTCTATTGTTACTTCTTTGGCTTTTGGATCATCTGAAGCAGTAATTATAGGATAGTTAGCTTTGTTTGCAGGAATAATGGTCTCTGTTTCTTCAAATGGTAAGCCTTTAGGTCTCCAGTTTTCCCTATCCATCCAGCTTGTTGAAACAGCACCTACCCATTTTAGTGGAGTTATAGCATCATCAAATATCCAATTTTCTGGCTTTCCTGCTATTATGTCAGCATCCATACCAATAGGCTTACTTTTTTCTGTTGTACAAGTAGCTCCTTCAAGTGGCAAATTGGTATGAACATGCAAAAACTTACCCTTATCAGAAAAAGCTGATGGTATATGTATTTTACCCGGACCTTTTAATGTTAGTACGTGTGTGGCATCTGCACCAGATAGCTTTAAGTGTCCTAGTATTGTTATGTCATTTTTTACTTCTAGTGTTTTTGCATTAGCATTTTCAAAAACTAAGTAAGCAAACATTGTATGATTTGAAGTAGTATCTCCCTCTATTGTGATATTATCTCCAGTTGGTGCAAGTTTAAGAATTGGAATAATCAGTGTGCCAGAATTTAATATAGTTTCTGTAAGAGTAATTTCTGAATTAGATATAAACGTTGCACTATTCTCTATTTCTTCTACAGTTAAATTAATTGAACTTGCTATATTAACTGTTCCTTCATTGGTAATTTTACCTATTTTTTGAGGTGTTGGAGGAGAAATAACTACAAGATCGGTATTAGATGTTGAAACAACTTGAATCTCATTTATTATTTTTGCTTTTATATTTTGTGCTGCATTGCCATTTGCAATAATATTACCACCAGTTTGTTCCAATTTACTAGCAGTTAAATCTTGCTTTACTGAAATATCTCCTGCACTAGCTTTCCAATCTGTGCTATCTGCAACTATGTTTTCGCGTGCAGTTATGTTATTAGAAGATGTCCACTTTGTGCATGAAGAGCCTACAGTTATGTTCTTTGTTTGCACTACTCCATTACACTTCCATTCTTTGCCGTTTTGGGTAATATCATCTATTGTTTCTACATCTCCGCTAACCCATTCTTCTGTTGGTAAGGAAATAATAACATTCTTTGCTTTTAATAGCCCTTGTATTTCTATCTTTTTAGACTTCCCTTCAAAGTCATCTACTAACTCTATTCCCTTCTTTGCTAAAAAGGCCTTTCCTTCAATAATCATCTTATTTGCAGTGATTTTCTCATTTGCTGTTACATCACCCTTTGTGATTGTGATAGTCTTTAATGTGGTTGTTCTAGTATTTTTTGCAATTACTTCTGCAAAAAATATGATAGTTTTGTTATCAGCATTTGTGGCAAAGCTTACATCTTCTTCAGCTTCAACCTTTCCATAATATTTTTGGTCGTTTGCTGTGATAGTTATAGCTTGTGCTATATTCGTTGTCTCTTCTACTGTTAGGCTATTAGCTGTAATGTTTCTTGATAACTTTAACTTTTTATATGGACCTATAAAAATATCATCAGTGCTTCCACCATAATAAGATACTGTAGAGCCATTTTCTAAGACAATTTTATTAGCTGCATTAGAAGCTGTAAACCACGGCTTTTGGGCACTGGTTCCTTCTAATTTTAACATGCCTCTATTAGATATCTTACTCATCTTTCCACTTGCAGTGTTAATTACAAATGTTGATAAGTCTAGCTCTCCACCTTCTTCTATTGTTACTTCTTTGGCTTTTACATTGGCCGTAAGACTCGGATAATTAGTTCTACCACTTGGGATAATTGTTTCTGTTTCTTCATCTGGTTCCCCTGCAGGCACCCAATTAAACCTATTGTTCCAATCAGTTGCTACAGGTATTGCCCCACCCTTCCATTTAAGAGGCAAAAGACTTTGAGTAAAAATCCAGTTTTCAGGCTTACCTGCCTGTAGGTCACTTTCACTTCCTTCAGGCTGACTATTTTTTGTCTTATACGTTCCATTTTCAATAGGAATATTAGTCTTTACAGTTAGAAACTCTCCTTCTCCTGTTAAAGAAGAAGATACAGAAATAGCTCCATTTTCTCCTTCAACTTTCAAAAGGCTTGTCTTACTACTACCTTTCAATTTTAATTCTGTAGAAACATCAATCTTATTTTTAATTTTAAGTGTTTTGCCCCCAGCCCCTTCAAAAGAGAGCTTAGCAATAGCAGTCTTATCTGCTAAATTGCTTCCTTCAAGTTTTATAACCTCTCCAGTTGGCAATAGTTTTAGACTAGAAATATTTGCTGTGCCAGCATTGTTAATATAGCTAGCCAATATAAGCGGTGTGGTGTTAGATGTAAATGTTGCTGTAGCTTTATTTTCTATTTCGACAATAGTTACATTTGTTCCTACAGGAATTCTAAAGGTTCCATTATTAACGATCTTTTCTATTGTTTGAGCTGTAGGATTAAGGCTTACCAAATCGGAAATAGAAGTCTGCATCACTTCAAGCTCTTTAATCTTTTTTGTCTTTATGTTTTGAGCTCCTGTTCCATTAGCTATAATCTTTCCATCTGATTGTTCTAGTTTAGAAGCTGTTAAGTTCTTCTTAAATGAGATATTTCCTGAATTAGCCTCCCAATTTGTGCTATCAGCTAAGATACTTTCTTCTACTATTATGTTACCACTGGAAGTCCAATTAGATGCCCCTACATTGATGTTTTTAGCTTGAACTACACCCTCACATTTCCACGCCTTGCCATTTTGAGTAATAGCATTCGTTATTATTATGTTATCACTAGTCCATTCATCACAAGAATTAGCAATATTTATATTCTTTGCTTTGAGTAGCCCTTCCATTGCTATATTTTTACTTTTGCCTTCAAAGCTATCTTTTAATTCAATTTCTTTTTCTGCTAAAAACGAAACGCCTGATACATCTAGCTTATTAGCTGTTATTTTCTCTTTTGCTGTTACATTTCCATTTGTTATTGTGATGGTTTTAAATGTGTTTGAGCTATTATTTTTTGCAATCACTTCATATTTAAATTCGATGGAGCCATTCGGTGTAGCTGCGGCAAAAGTTGCATTCTCTTCTGCTTCTACTTTTCCCACATATTGCTGGTTATCCGCTGTTATGGTGATGACTTGAGCTATTTTTGTGGTATTTTCTACTATTAGTCTAGTAGCAGAAACACTTCGAGAAAGTGTTAAGTTTTTATATGGACCTTCAAAAATATTGCTTGAAGAAGTGCCATAATACTCAACAGTGCAATTATCCTTTAATGAAATCTTCTCATCTGAAGGCAGAGGACTCGTATTAAACCATGCTTTTTGATTTGTTGTTCCTACTAGCTTTAATGTTCCTTCATTTATAATTTGGCAAGGGTATGAACCAGTTTTGGTGATACTAAAACTAGAAATATCTAGCAAAGCATTAGCTTCTATTATTACTGTCTTGGCTTGAACATCTGCCACAAGCTTTGGGTATGTAAATAAAACCCCACTTGGAATTTTGACAATAGAATCTCCATCAGGAACAGTTGCAGAATTAGGACTACAATCCCAGTTATTTAAGTCGGACCAATCGTCAGATCCATTAGTTCCTATCCATGTATGTGTATAGCTTTGAGCCCAAGCCGTTACAATGTTTGTAAGTAAGATAAAAAGAAAAATATACTTTCTCATATTCTCCATTCTATCGGCTTTTTTTAATAAAATCTATTAAGAATATTTAAGGTATATTTTTATGAAACAAGGGATATTAAAAATCTAATATCCCTTAATGGCATTACACTTTGAATTTGGCAACTTCAATGGTCAAACTTTTAATACTATCTTTATTCTTTTGCGTAATTTCAGAAACTTCTTGCATAGCATTGCTAATTTGCACAGCCCCAGAAACCATTTCATTCATACTATTAGTAATTGCTTCTGTTAAGCCTGCAAGATGCTTCATTTCCAAAGCAATATTCTCTCCACTATGCAACATTTCAGCAGAGCCTTCTTGCACTTCATTTGTGATAGTATTAATGTCGCGAATAGCTACCAACACTTCTTTACTTCCATTTGATTGCTCGTGCATAGCTTCTGTTACACGCCCACTCATTTCTTTAACTTGCTCTGATAATTCAAATATTATGTTAAACTTAGATTCCACAATTTTTGATGCTTCAGATAAAGATTCAATTTCAGTAGAAAGTGTTTTAAGCGTTGAAGTTATTGTCTTTCCTTGAGAACTAGATTCTTCTGCTAGTTTTCTTATTTCATCAGCTACCACTGCAAAACCTTTTCCAGCCTCTCCTGCATGAGCTGCTTCTATTGCCGCATTCATTGCAAGAAGATTTGTTTGGCTAGCTATGTGTTGAATCACACTAGAAGCTTCCATTAAAGAACCAGACTCTTCTGATATTTTTTCTGTAATTGCATTAGACTGTTGCAAAGTGCTTTTTCCATCAGCAGTTGAATCACTAAGTTCTTTAATCACTTTGTCTGTCTTTTCTAGTGTGCCAGTTATGCTAGCAATATTTGCCACCATTTCTTCTATAGAAGATGAAGACTGTGCCACACTTGCAGCTTGACTTTCGATACTAGTATTAAGAGTTTTTATAGTATTTATAATTTCTTCCACTGTGGAAGCTGTTGTGCTAACACTTTCTGCTTGAATCACTATTTGTTGTTTTATGCTTTCTACGTTTGCACTAATTTCATGGACACTAGAAGCAGTTTGGCTCATATTGTTACTAAGATCATCACCGACCTTTTCCATCACTTTAGTGTTTTTCTCTACAACATTTAACGTGCCACCAATCTTTTTGATTGTTTCATTAAAATAATAACTTACTTGAGCTACCTCATCTTGCCCTTGCACTTTAAGACGAACAGTTAAATCACCTTCACCTTCTGCAATTCCCTGCAAAGCTTTCACAACACTTTGCACAGGCTTCACCAGTCCTATAGCAACAATCCACACAATAATCACAGAAATAATCATTATTATAAGACCTAGCACATACATAGATCTCTGCAATGTTGATACCGAACCCATAAACTCATTAATAGGAGCTGTGATAATGGTAGTTCGCCCATTAGCATTTTTAATTTTAGCAAATGAAGCAATATAAGAAGTGCCATTATAAGTGTAATATCCAACAGAACTATTTTCTTCTTTAAGAGCTTCACCTAAAAAGTTTGCCAAAGACGCATATTTTGAATCAGTTTTTGCTAATTTACCCGCATTAACTTTCTTTTCCACTAAAGACTCATCTTTATGAGCAATAAGATCTCCATCTTTATTAATTATATAACAATACCCAGTTTCTCCCACAGCCAAAGTCTTAACAACCTCACTAACCCATGTTCCGGGAACAGAAGCTGCTAAAACACCTATAATTTTATTGTTGTTTCCATAAATAGGAACAGAAAAGACACTTATAAACCTACCAGTACGAGCACATAAAAACGGATCAGTTAAATACCTTCCGCCTTGCATACCAACTTTAAACCATGTATCATCATTTACAGAACATAAAGCATTATCAGAGGTATAGCTCCTACCTCTAATATCAGCAATCTCAAGTGATTTTAGTATCGAATTAAACCTAACTTGTTTGGTAAGATAAGATGTTTTTTCACTTCTTGTTGTGTTAAGGTCTCTAACAATTGGGTTTCGTGCAATGCCTTCTATATGTTGAAAAAAAGCAGTTACTCTTCCTTGAATAATTTCTGCAGTGCTATCAACTTTGTCAGTTAAATGTTCTCTTATTTTTTCAGTAACGGCTTTTCTTGCAACTGATACAGACATAATGCCTAATATAGATCCAGATATTAAAATTAATGTACCAAAAACAATTACTAGTTTTTTGCGAATAGAAAAACATTTCATGTCCTTCCTCCCTAATAATTTATATCCTAATGAGCTATAAGTCTAACATAGATAAATAAAAGATATAAGAGTATACCTCCACAAACTTTTACGCATTTTCTATAGTTTCCTGCCTTTCTAAGTCTATTTAGCACTTTCTTTAAGTATTAAAATTTTTATTGCAACATAGTATTATAATCAACATGTCATTAAACAACAAAGAAATATCTTTAATTCTTTCAGAATTACAACTAGAAGGCTATTATATTCAAAAGATTACACAACCTACTCATTTTTCATTAATCTTGCACCTTTATAAACAAAATCTTCTATATTTATACATCAATTTACTTTCTGGTGAATGCCGTCTACATTCCATAAAAAACAAGATGCCAAAAGAAGAAAAAATGATGAGATTTGTTCAACTTTTGCGTTCCAGAGTAATTGGAACAAAAATAGATGAAGCATTTCAACTTGATGAAAATAGAATTGTAATTTTAAGGCTATTAAAAGGAACAGAAGAATACCACCTCATCATTAAGCTATGGAGCAATGCTTCTAACATTTTACTAACAGATAAAGAAGACACTATAATTGATGTATTCTATAGAAGAAAAGGAAAAGAAGAACTTGCAAAGAAGAAATTTGTTCCACCAGAAAAAAGAAGTGGAAAAAATGATTTTGTTGTACGCTCTTATGATTCCAATCTTTCATTTAACGAAGCAATAGAAAAAGAATATAATGAAACTTCAAAAAAGATTTCTCGTACTGCACTCCTAGAAGAAGTAGAGCATTTTTTTACTCAAAAAATAGAAAAAATTGAAAGCTTAATTAAAAAACTTGAACAAAAATCTATCACATTCACCAATGCCGAAAGTCTAAAACATTTAGGAGATCTCATCACAAGCAATATTTATCTAATTAAAAAAGGAGAAAGCTCCATAAACGTGTTTGACTATGAAACAAATCAAAATGTAATAATCCAACTAGATCCAATTAAAACACCTCAAGAAAATGCAAAAGAGTATTATTTGCAGTATAAAAAATCTGTTTCAGGAATAGAAAAAATAAAGGACGATATTCTTAAATGGAAAAAAGAGATTGAAAACCTAAAAACCACTTTTTCAAATATAAGTCTTGAAGCTGATAGTGTGATCATTTTGCGTCTTTTAGAAAAAGAAAAACAAAAGTATGCACAAAGCAATCTTAAAGGAGAAAATAGGCAAGTAGGCCTAAAGTTTATTTTTGAAGGATGGACTATTTTGGTTGGACGTTCCAGTAAAGAAAACGATGCTCTTTTGCGTCATAATGCACGTGGAAATGACACATGGCTCCATACAAGAGATTGTCCTGGTGGTTTTGTTTTTATTAAAAGTCAAGGTGTAAATAAAAGTGTGCCTCCAAACGTTTTAGTTGCAGCAGGCAACTTAGCTGTTTTTTATTCAAAAGCTAGAAGAGCTGGGGAAGCAGACTTATATAAAACAACTGTTAAAAATCTACGACGAGCTAAAAATGCACCAATTGGTACTGTTCTTCCATACCATGAAAAAAACATTTTCATAAAAATAGATTCTGCAATTATCGAAAAGCTAAAACCAGTTGAATAAGATGTTTTAATTTTCTTAAACTCACATGCTACCTATTTTTGCAATAGATTAACTACTTATAATAGAAAAAAGCAGTTTTTCTTTGCAATTTTACTCACTTAATTTCTGTGTATCTTCATAAAAAAGCCTTTGTTTTACTAGTTTGAATATTCTTCTTAGGCTATGAGAAGATAATATTACAATGGAGGTTTCTTTATATGAAACAAAAAAATTGGTTTAGGAGTATTCTCCTATTTAGTGCTGCATTAATATTGTTTTTTTCTTGCAGTACAGCAAACAATCCAAAAGATGATGGAAAAGTAACAGAAAATATCACACTCACTTATGCAACTGAAAGTGCAGATGGAACACTAGAAGTAAAATATGGTGAGCCCCTTGCTCCAGCTCCTGCTAGTGGACAGCAAATTCCTAAAGGTTCAAAAGTAGTTTTCACAGCAACTCCAAAACAAGGCTTTAAAGTGAAAGCATGGACTGGGGTAAATGCAAGTCCAGCAGATACTACAATGGTAACTGTTGCAAAAGCTGATTCTGACCTTAACGTAAAAGTAAGTTTTGAAAAATGCAAGAAACAATAACACTCACTTATGGCACAAATGGCACACTAAAAGTAGAATATGGCAATCCTCTTGCCACAGCTCCAGCTAGTGGACAAACAATCCCTAAAAACTCACAAGTTAAGTTTACAGCAATGCCTAATACAGGTTATGAAGTAGAAAGCTGGGAAGGTGTAACAGGTGCTGCAAAACAAAACGAAGTAACCACAACAGCAACAGGAGACCTAAATGTTAAAGTGAAGTTTAAGCAAATCCCACCTACAGATTGGAAAGTAACATTTGAAGATATTAAAGTTGAAAAAGCAACAGAAACAGCAGATAAAGACAAAAAAAGAACTGTTACTTTTAACGTGAAATATCCAACATTCACCCTTCCAAATCCTGCTCCATACATAGATAGCATTCTCACTCTTGAAGGAAATGCAACATTCCTAAAAGATACAAAATCATGGTTAAACATACTTTTGTTAAAAAAGATTCAACACAAACAGAAGCAAGTGCAAATTATACTGTTGGGGATAATGTAACAAAAATATTTGGAAGTAAGCTTTATGGCACAAGTAATCCTAAAAAACAATTAAGTGCTGACCATATTGAAGCTACAGAAAAGTATGAATTAACAATTGAACTTCCAAGCAGTGCAAACGAAGCTAATTACAAAGTATCTGTAAAATATGCTTTATTCACAAACGAAGCTGATGAAACTCCTAATAAAGAATTACAAGATGTAGGAAGCTTTGATGTTCCCGGTTATGGGAAATAAGCGTAAGGCTAAAAACCATTAGATTTTTAATAAGGGAGATGAGCTATAATGCTCATTTCCCTTTTTTTATCATTTCACTTCTATAATTCCTGTCAAAAAATGTAGTCCAACAGCATTTTTTCCTAGCAAAAAGTGTAGTCCAACAGCATTTTTTCCTAGCAAAAAGTGTTGTTTTTTTCAATAAAAACAATTATTATATAATAAGTTATGGAAAGAAAGATTATATCAGAGCTAATCAATTGGAAAAACAACAAAAACAAAAAACCATTAATAATATCTGGGGCAAGGCAAGTTGGTAAAACATGGGTGATGAAGCATTTTGGAAAACAATTTTATAAAAGCTTTGTTTACCTAAATTTTGAAAAAAACACACAACTAGATGACATCTTTTCATCTCCTCAAGATGTGCAAAACATTCTAACAGCTCTTTCAGTCTATTCCAACACAGAAATCACAAAAGAAACATTAATAATATTTGACGAAATTGGGGAGAATTTGAACGCCCTAACATCACTAAAATATTTTTATGAGTTCCTACCTGAATATCACATAATATCAGCTGGTAGCTTATTGGGTGTTGCAATAAATCACCAAAAATCTTCAACATCTTTTCCTATTGGCAAAGTGGACTTTTTAAGCATGTACCCATTAAGTTTTTTAGAATTCTTACAAGCTATTGGCAAAGATAAACACAAAAACCTAATATTAAATCTTGATCATAAAAACATAAGACTTTTCAAAAATGACTTTGAAGAATTATTAAGGCAATATCTATTTGTTGGTGGAATGCCAGAAGTTGTGGACAATTTTGCAAAAAACCATAGCTTTGAAGATGTTAGGAAAATACAAAATGCCCTCATCACAGGCTTTATCAATGATTTTTCAAAATATAACACCGCTTTTGACACACTAAAAACTAAAATGATTTGGGATTCCATTCCTTCGCAACTTGCAAAAGACAACTCAAAGTATATCTTTAAATACCTAAAACAAGGTGCTAGGGCAACAGATTTCCTTAATGCAATTTCTTGGTTAAAAAATAGTGGTTTGGTCTACCCCATTCATAACATAACAAAATGCACCTCGCCCATTGCAAGCTATGTGAATAATGAAGCTTTTAAACTTTATTTTTTTGATGTTGGCATCCTTTGTGCAATGCTAAATGTGCCTTCTAATATTTTAATTGACGAAATTAAGATATTCACTGAATTTAAAGGCATATTAATAGAACAATTTGTGTTGCAAGAATTAAAAAATGCAGGGCAAAACCCTCTTTATTGGGCAAGCAACACAGCAGAAATTGACTTTGTCACAGAGCTTGAAGGAGAGGTAATCCCGTTAGAAGTGAAAGCTGGAATAAACTTAAAAGCAAAAAGCCTGGCAAGCTATATAAACAAAAACACCCCAAAAAAGGCAGTGAGAACATCTCTTGCAGATTTCAAAATTACCCCTCCGATATACGACATTCCTCTTTACATGATTTCAGAATATCCTGCACTATTAAAACTATAAGCTAAAAACTAATGAAAAAAGCCATTGCTAGACAAAGCAATTAAAAAAGGCTATCATTTTAGTAATTTTTAGCGAATCATAGATAACAAAGATATCAGGGAGAATATCATTCAATGTATATTAATTTATCTATAGGGGGGGGGGTACACACCTATTAAAGCACGGTAACACCAAGCTTTTCTTAACACACTCACCTTTTCTTTTATCACACTTTCAAGCATTAAAATATCTTTATCTTCTGCCCCTTCTAAAAACATTACAAAATAAAATCATTTTTTCTCTTTTCGTAAACGGAAAAGGCTTAGTACTTTTTTCGATTTTAATATTTTTTGGAGCACATAAAAACACTGTTTTTTAAGTTCCAAACTTTAGGAGGTTTCTTATATGAAACAAAAAAATTGGCTTAGGAGTATTCTCCTATTAGGTTCTGCATTGATGTTGTTTTTTTCTTGTAACACAGCAAATGATCCAAAAGATGATGGAAAAGCAACAGAAAAGATTACGCTCACTTATGCAGTTGAAGGTGGCAATAATGGCACACTAGAAGTTAAATATGGTGATCCTCTTGCTGATGCTCCTGCTAGTGGTGGGCAAATTGCTAAAGGTTCAAAAGTAGTTTTCACAGCAACGCCAAAAACAGGCTTTAAAGTAAAAGCATGGACAGGCATAACCGCAAGCCCAGCAGATGCCAAATCAGTAACTGTTGCAAAAGCTGATTCTGACCTTAACGTAAAAGTAACATTTGAAGCAGTAACAGAAAAGATTACACTCACTTATGGTGTTGAAGGTGGCAATAATGGCACACTAGAAGTTAAATATGGTGATCCTCTTGCTGATGCTCCTGCTAGTGGTGGGCAAATTGCTAAAGGTTCAAAAGTAGTTTTCACAGCAACGCCAAAAACAGGCTTTAAAGTAAAAGCATGGACAGGCATAACCGCAAGCCCAGCAGATGCCAAATCAGTAACTGTTGCAAAAGCTGATTCTGACCTTAACGTAAAAGTAACATTTGAAGCAATACCAGCATTAACAACAGTTACACTTACACCTTCAGAAGTTAAAAAAGGAACAGGTAATGAAGAAGCTAAAAAAGAACGCAATTTCTCTTTTACAGTGCAATATCCAGAATTCACTCTTCCAAACCCTGATGAATATATTGATACTCTTATAACACTTGAAGGAGATAAGCCTTTCCCAGAAAACACAAAAATCACTCTTACTTATACAAACACTCCAAAAGGTGGAACAGCTCAAGCTAAAGCACCTGTTGAATATACTGTAACAGGAGCAGCTGTAACAAAAATATGTGGTAGCGAAATATTTAAAATGGCTCGTGGAAAATTACAAGCAGGATATATCGAAGCAAAAGAAGAATGCAAAATTAAACTTGAACTTCCTACTACTGCAACAGAAGCTACTTATAATACAATCGTAAAAGTTGGGTTATTTGCAGATGCTAATACAAAAGATATTAAAACAACACTAGCAAATACAACATTTAACATAACAGGATATGATAAATAATAAATAGCTTTTGCTTTTCACGCTAAAATAACATCTTACCCCCTTTGAGGCAACTTGCACTAGTTCCAAAACTTGGACTCTGCACTAGTGCAAACTTAAAGGGGGTTATTCAATCTTACTATCGTCCAATATTTCTTTTTTTCCATCTATTGTTATTGCAAGCCACTTATTCTTTGTGCAAGAAACAGACCTAAAAGTTGAACTATTATTAATTTGCACTTTGTTCCATACATTTCCATTTTTACTTGTTAAAATAATTCCATTTGTGCCCACTGCAACAAAACGTTTTCCATTAAAAGCAACGCTTAGTAAGTCTTCTGTTGTTTCAACCGTTTTTTGCTCCCAAGAAGAGCCATTGTCGTGGCTGGTAAATATTACGCCTTCATGCCCCAATGCTACCCAGCAATTATCTACTTTGTTAAATGCTATGCTTTTTAGCTTCTTATTTATCCCTGCTCTAGGCTCTGTTATTTCACCTGTTGCATCATTAAATACTAAAACATTGCTATAGTCCCCAACAGCTACCCAAAAACCATTACCAAATGCAATGTCATAAAAAGAAAGACTTTTCACACCACTATGCTTTTTCTCCCAATTATTACCACCATCTTTGCTAACTAAAAGAGTCAGGGCTTTCCCCACAACCATAATCTTATTTCCATTTGTTGCAATGCCAAAAAGATGATATTCAGGGCTTGCATTCCTACTATGCCAAGTGTTTCCATCATCATCACTAAAAGCAACTGTTCCATAATGCCCTGCCACATAAAAAATAGAAGTAGTAGCATCAAAATAAGCATCAATTAAATTTTTATCTGTATGGCTTTCAACCTTTTCCCAAGCCAACACACCATTTGCATTTTTTAATATTTGCCCCGAAGAGCCCACCATGATATTAGTTGCCTCACTACAGGCTCCAGAAAAAAACAAACTTTCTTTTTTTTCATCTTCACTGTATTGATTATCACAAGAAAGAAATAACATAAAAGCCACAAAAAACAATAAAGTAATTTTTTTCATATTAATACCTCAAAAAAGAGAATAAACAGCAGAGAAAATAGTTATATAAATTATTGGCAATTGTTGGTTTTGCCTTAAAGGGGAATTGCTTCTTAAAAGGGGGCTATTTCGTCCCCTTTTGTTATTACAGTATTAAAGTTGAAAGGCTGTAAGCTTAAAAAAAGCTCATGCTAAAAGCTACTAATCTAAACAAAAAAAGGTGGCATCAGTGCATGCTTAAACACACCAACACCACCTTTTTTGCATAATATCTTATGCTAAGTAAGTAGCTAAACTATACACCAAGTCTCAAACACTCATCAATCCGCTCTCCATTAAACTCCATGTTAAAAGTTTCATCAAGAGCACCTGCTGTGGTAAGAGTGATTTTTCCATCTTTTGCATCTATAATTGCACACTGCAATTCCTTAGAAGCATCCTTATCATTCTTTAGAGTGAAGGAATTAGATTGAGCTATCAAACACTCCCCTAAAAACTTATAATAAGCATTATTTTTCTGAATGAATATATTAATCTTAACTTCATTGTCATTTAGTTTTTCAAAGCTTATTCTTCCCCCACTATTATTTTGATACTCTCCTATTTGTTCACACCATTTTTTAGTGTTATCATAAATTACTCTTGCAGAAAGTTCTTTACCATCATGCTCTACCTTATAGCTATATTTCCATTCTTGAGCATATTTTTCCACACGAGCTCTTATTGCCTGCTTAGTTTTTTCTAATAATATTTCAGCAAACTTTTCATCTGGCGTATTTTCTAAAATATTGAATTCTTTAGAAACATGTAGCTTGAAATTATTAAGTACATCTTTAATTATCTTTGTTCGCTCTGCGTCATTAAGAGCATTAAATTCAGCAAAGGTTCCTGAATAACTTCCCCAAAAAGGTATACCTTTGATATCTTCAAATATTTTGTCATCTTCTGTTTTATCAGAGAATTCAAGTCCTAAAACATAAGGTTTAAAGTCTTCCCATTTAATTACACTTTTATTTTTTAATGCAATATACAAGGCTCCAAAATAATTATTAATATTTTTTTCATTTCGGTTTTCTTCTAATTTGATATATTCTTCTAGTTCTAAGAATTTGTTTGTAGCAATTCCAAAAACTCTTTTCTTAAGGCTTACAGTAAATTCTTTTTTCTTAACATCCACATTCTTAATTTCCCAAAGATAACTAGCTTTTCCATCAATAGAATATTTCAAAAAGCCTTTTTCAGAAAAATCCCATGTATATGTTGCAACACTTCCATCAGGTCTATTATTTGTCTTTTCAATCTTTTCAAGCCTTTTTATAGTTGTTGAAAGAGTTACAGTTTTTATATTGCCTTGCCATGTTACTGTAGCTTTAAGTTGCACTTTAACATCAGCAATGTCTCTATGAATATGCCCCATTTTATCACAATGTTCAGCGTCTAAAGCCTCCCATTCAATATTTGAATCTGCAAAACCAATTACAGAATTCAATAACTGAATATTATCTTCCACATAAGAATCCACCCATGTCAATTGACTTTTTAAGGCTTCAATTACGTCGTCTATGTCTTTTGGCTCAGAATCTTCTTTTGCTTTTTTTATGTTAACACTAAATTCCCAAGCCTTATATTTTTCTGTTTCTGCTGTGCTAATTTTAAGCACTTTGGTTTCGTTTTTTGCAAGAGTTAAAGGATCTGGGGATACAGTAAACTCAGTTGGAGCATCAGTTTCTAAGAATGCCAAAGTTACATTAGCTTTTGTTGTATTTTCTTCTTTGATAGAAACGTTGCCACTTGTTGCATTTTTCCCATGTATCGTAAGTGTTTTAATATGCAATTCTTTTTTCTCTTCACGCTTCACCTTGATAGTCTTTTCAAATTTCTTATATTTTACAGTTGCTTCTGTATAGATTTTTAATGGTTTTTCTTCACCTGCATTTAAAGAAAGAGTTTCAGGCTCACACTTAACTTCGTTTGGTGCATCATCTTCATTAAAATATATTTTAATGTTTTCTTTTGTCACACTTGCATATTGCAATGGAATAGTTACTTCTTCACCTTTCACTTCCACGCCATGCACTTCTATTTTTTTAAGAACCAAAGTAGCTGGGTCAACCTTTTCCTCGCCAATAACAGTTATTTCAGCAGAAAAACTATCATATTTTGTATTTGCATCTGTGATGATTTTAAACTTAGCTTCTTGCCCTGCCTTTAAAGTGATAGGTAAGCCTTCAAATCTATGGGCTGGAGCATCTGTTTGCTCAAATTTCACAGCTACATTGCCTTCTTTCACATCCTTAAAAGTCTCGCTAAGCTTGATTGTACCATCATCTTTCACTTTGGTGTTGTGTATTTTAATTGATTCAATCTTTAAAACTTCAAGATTTGAACACGTTAAAATAACATCTTGAGTCCATTCTTTATATTTCTCTGTTTTTTTAGTGGATATTTTGAGTGTTTTGCTCTTTCCTTTTTCTAGTGTTATAGGAAAGTTTTCCGAAAAAATAAAATCTTTTGGAGCATCTAGTTCTTTAAAAGAGATAATAACTTCTTCTTTATTGATTGTTACACTTTCTCCCTTAAATGTAACAGTCCCTAACTCCATTGGTTGCCCTTTAATTATTAATTGCTTTAGTGTTAGCTTTGTTAAAGAGTCTTTCCCTCCATCTGGCTTATTTTCTTTTTCACCATTCCCATGATTACACGAAAACAATGCCACAAACACCAATAAGGAAAGTACTAGCTTTGCTATACCCCCCCCCATATTGACAATATTACAAAATCTTTTCATATTATTTTCCTCCTATGAAAAACTAAAATTAAGTCTATATATAATATTAAGCCATCTTATAAATATTTTTAATGAGTTTATCTTTCACTATAATTACAGAACATTTTAAATGCGAAATTATTGAATAAAAAGACCTTTCAAAAATCTCATTTCTTGTTCCATCTTCCACACCAACTAAAACAGCATCAATTTTATGTTGTTCCACATAATTACCAATTTCTTCAGACACACTCCCCTTGCATAATTCCACTTTTATTTCCACACCTTTACTAGCCCCAATTTCTCTGATATGTTCCAAATACCTTCCACCAGTTTCTTCCATATTTCTTTCATATTCTTGGCTTTCTTCTGCAACAAAGATTTTATTCAAAGAAAGTTTTTTTATACTAGCCGTGTCCACAACATACAAAGCATGCACCTTTGAACGATACAACTTAGACATCACTGTTGCATATTGAGCAGCTTCTACACACCCTTCCCCACCACGCACTAACACTAATATATTTTGGAACAATGGTCTTATCATAATTTATCCTTTTTCATATGGTTTTTTAGAGCTTTAAGCACAAAAATATTTTCTCTATCTCTTTCTTCCAAAACACTTTCAATATAATTTTTTTCTTTTTTAGTCTGTGGAATAATTTCTTTTTCCAACGAATTAACTCTTCTTTGGTTTTTTTTCACTTCTCTGGCAAGTCTCCACACAACATTTCTTATAGAAGCCATTTTAGTTAAAAGACCAAGCAATTCAAAAAAATCTATAATTACTTGGTCGCAATATGCAAACGAATTAAAATAAGAATATGGCAAACGCTTTTTAGGCATAGTAACCGAAACTGTCTTAAACCTCATTCCTGCAATTACTTTTTCTTCTAGTGTCGTGTTAAAATTATACGAAATAGTTGCAGCTAAGCGTTCTGCTTGTTTTTGCCCAACAACAACAAACATTCGCCTTAAAGAGGGGTAAGCTTTTTCAATTTGAGCATTTATTTCTTTTTCTATCACTTTCACCTTATCCAGCATTTGCATTAAAGACATAACAAGAAGCTCTCTTTTTTGTTCCAGTAGATTATAACCTTCTTCTGCAATATTAAGTTTTTCTTTTAGTTTTAATAAATTAGACTTTGTAGGAGCAACATTTATATTTTGCATATATTCTCCTTAAAATAAATTGCTAAGCAAAACCTCTAGCTTAAAGCTAATTCTTTTTGCAATGCTTGGCTTACATGGGTTTTAGCTACTTCCATGTATTTTTCAATTAATTCTTGTTTTATTCTATACAATTCTGCCTTTGGCAAAACAGAAAGAACCGCCCAACCAATATCCAGAGTTTCTCCTATGCTTCTATTTTCATTTTCGCCTTGAGTAAGAAAATACTTTTCAAATAAATTGCCAAATCTTAAATATTTTTTATCTATTTCAGACATCTCTTCTTCCCCAACTATAGAGGCCATGTTTCTTATGCTTTTCACTTTAGAGTAAGCTGCAAAAAGCTGGCTTGCAACATCTTTATGATCCTCCCGAGTCATTCCTTCCCCAATACCGTCTTTCATAAGTCTTGAAAGGCTTGAAAGAGGACTAATCGGTGGGTATGAATCTTTTTGCGACATATCCCGATCAAGCACAATTTGCCCTTCTGTTATATAACCTGTTAGGTCAGGAATCGGGTGGCTTATGTCATCATTTGGCATAGTAAGAATTGGTAACTGCGTAATAGAACCTTGCGAAGTGCTAATTTTTCCTGCTCGCTCATATAACTCTGCTAAGTCTGAATAAAGATAGCCGGGATACCCTTTTCTTCCCGGCACTTCTCCACGTATAGCAGAAACTTCACGCAATGCTTCGCAATAGTTTGTCATGTCAGTTAGAATAACTAAAACATGTTTATTTTTTTCGTAAGCTAGATATTCAGCAGCTGTTAAGGCACAACGCGGTGTTATAATGCGTTCAACAGAAGGAGAATCTGCTAAAGACAAAAACATAACAACATGAGATGCAACCCCAGTTTTTTCAAAGCTATCAATGAAATACCTAGAGGTATCATATTTAATCCCCATGCCTGCAAACACAATAACAAAGTCTTCATCACTAGAAAGGATTTTCGCTTGCCTTATAATTTGCGAAGTTATAGCATTGTGTGGCATTCCATTACCCGAAAATATAGGAAGCTTTTGCCCTCTAATTAAGGTGTTCATTCCATCAATTGCAGAAATACCTGTTAGAATAAAGTCTCTAGGATATATGCGTGCAAAAGGATTAATTGGCGAGCCGTTAATGTTTCTAAAATCAGAAGAATATAAGTCAGGAAAGCCATCAATAGGGCGTGCAAGACCATCAAAAACCCTGCCCATCATGTCTTCGCTAACCCTCATTTGCATAGGTTCTTCCAAAAACTCAACAGTCGAATCTTCCACGCTAAAGCCTGTTGTGTTTGCAAACACCTGCACCACACAAACATCAGAGCCAACTTCAATAATACGCCCAACTCTTACAGTGCCTGCTCTATCTTTAACATGAACCACCTCGCCAAAAAAACTATTTTCTCTTTTTTTTACAACTAAAACAGAACCTTCTACAGATGCTAACCCTCGATATTCAATTCCTTTCATAGTTTTTTTCCATTATTTTATAAAGAATTGCAAAATAAATATTAAAAACAAAATTGCAGTTACAGGATGAATGCTTTTCCACTTTCCTGTTAAAAACTTCAATAAAACATATGAAAGAATTCCAAACACTATGCCTTGTGCAATGCTATAAGCTAAAGGCATCATTATAATAGTTAAGAATGCTGGTAAACCTTCTGTAGAATCAGAAAAATCCACTTCTTTAATTGTTCTCATCATTAAAAACCCAACCATCACCAATGCAGAAGCTGTGGCTTGTGGTGGAATTAATAAGAATAATGGAGAAAAGAAAAGTGAGAAAAGGAAAAGAAGAGAAACAATCACTGCGGTAAGCCCTGTACGCCCCCCAACTGCAACGCCAGAAGTGCTTTCCACATAGCTTGTTACAGTGGATGTGCCAAGTGCTGCACCCACACAAGTGCCTATTGCATCAGCTAAAAATGCTTGCTTCATTTTGGAAATGTTGCCGTTTTTGTCATGTAGTTTTGCTTGTGCAGCAACACCCACAAAAGTGCCCACAGTGTCAAAAACATCAACAAACAAAAACGAAAAGAATACAACAAAGAACTTAAAAGTTAGCACTTGAGAAAAATCAAAATGCCAAAATGTTGGTGTATGAGGCATAGAGATAGGAGAAAAATCTTTCCAATTATTTGGTGGTGGAACTATTTTCAAAGCATAACCTACAATTGTTGTAATTAATATTCCAACCAAAATACCACCAGGCACTTTCAATGCAAAAAGCAAAACTGTCAAAATGATACCTGCCACAGCAAGTAAGACAATTGGGCTAGTTAAGTCGTTTAAGGTTACCAATGTTGCCTCGTTATCTACTATAATACCAGCACTTTTTAAGCCAATAAATGCAATGAAAAGACCAATTCCACTGGGGATTGCTTTTTTTAAGTTTGTAGGTATAGATTTTAGTATTGCCTCTCTCACATTAAAAAGTGAAAAGATAATAAACAATATTCCTTCTAAAAACACAGCGGTAAGGGCAACTTCAACACTATATTTCATACTGATTACAACAGTAAAAGTGAAAAACGCATTAAGCCCCATGCCGGGGGCTAATGCTACAGGAAGATTTGCCAATACCCCCATTAATAATGTTGCAATAGCTGCAGAAATTGCCGTTGCAGTGAAGACAGCCCCCTTATCCAACCCTGCAATGCTTAATAATTCAGGGTTAACCGCCAATATATAAGCCATCGACAAAAATATAGTAACACCTGCAATTATTTCAGTAGCAATAGACGTGCCTCTTTCTTTTATGTGAAAGAACTTATTCATATATTCTAAAACCTCTTAAGTTTTTTTGATAAAGTATTTATTACAATAACAAAAAAGAGGAGTCTTTTCAATTAGTTATAAGGCAGTGGTTATTTTAGCTTACATTATAAGCCATCACCCTATCTTTTGCCTTTTCAAAACTAAACTTTTTCACGCACCGCCTAACAATCGAAGTTTGCCTGTTCC
>JBQNBK010000015.1:0-26081 GCA_052169975.1 Treponema sp. | reverse complement strand
CTCTCGACCTAGCTGTCGATCGCCTATACCGCAAAGCACCTTTTAAAGACGATGCAGAACGCGTGAGCTTTTTGTTTGAAATGTATAAGGAGGTAATAACAAAAATTAAAAGCTAATTGTAAATTGAAGTGGAAAAAGTCTTTTAAGAGGGGCTCTATAAAACTAGTTTCACTTTTGAATAAGTTTTCAGAATATCTTCTAGCTCATTTCCTTTTTCTATATGAGAAAATATTTCGTTTATTGGAGCAATATTTTTGTAAAGAATATCTTCTTGTTCCGAAGAAAACCTTGAAAGCACATAAGATGCCATATCAATGTTCTTTTCACCTTTTGGGCAAGGTCTTTCTATGCCTATTCTTAAACGCCAAAAGTCTTGAGTTCCAAGTGCTTCTTTAATTGACCTTAACCCATTATGCCCTGCAAGGCCACCTGAATATTTTAAGCTTATTGTGGCTAAAGGAAGTTCCACTTCATCATGAACCACTAATAAAGAAGAAGGTTTAATCTTATAAAAAGCACAAAGCTCTCCAACACTCACTCCCGATAAGTTCATATAGGTATGAGGTTTAATAAAATGAAGGTTTTTCTCTTTTGAAGGAATAGATATTTTTGTGTAATTTCCATTAAACTTATTTTGCCAATTAAGGTTTTTAGTAAGTTCTAACTTTTCGCAAAACATCCATGCAACATTGTGCCTAGTTTTTGAATATTCGTTTCCATAATTTCCCAAAAATGCTATTGCTTCAATCATCTTTCCATCCTTAAAATGTTTTTAAAATGTGTTTACATTCTAAACTCTTCGCCTAGATATATCTTTCTAGCAATTTCTGAGTTTAATATCTTATCTTTCGAACCTTCTTCTACAATTTCACCCAGCCCTATTATATAAGCCCTATCTGTAATTTCTAATGTATCTCTAACATTATGGTCTGTTATCAAAATGCCTATTCCTTGCTCTGCTAAAAGGCGGATTATAGACTTTATATCATGGACGGCAATGGGGTCTATCCCTGCAAAAGGCTCGTCCAACAATAGGAATTTAGGTTCAATAGCTA
Organism: Treponema sp.; assembly: GCA_052169975.1. Taxonomy (GTDB): domain Bacteria; phylum Spirochaetota; class Spirochaetia; order Treponematales; family Treponemataceae; genus Treponema_B. The sequence continues at coordinate 25,026 of JBQNBK010000015.1, read as the reverse complement.
AAGCACGCGCAATTTCTGTTCTTCTTCTTTCTCCCCCAGAAAGAGTGTATGCAGGTTGAAACCTATTTTTAGTGATTCCAAACTCTGTAAGCAAAAACTCTAGTCTTTCTCTTTTTTGTGCCTTATTTATATCTTTACGCATTTGTAAAATTGAATAAATGTTTTGTTCAACTGAAAGTTTTCTAAAAACAGAGGCTTCTTGTGGTAAATATGAAATGCCAGCCCTTGCCCTTTTATACATAGGTAATTTGGTAAGGCAAATATCGTTTAAGTAGATGTTTCCTTTATTGGGTCTATAAAAGCCTACAATCATATAAAAAGAAGTGGTTTTTCCAGCTCCATTAGGACCTAATAAACCTACAACTTCTCCTTGTTTCATAGAAAAAGAAACACCTTTCACTGCATGCTTTTTTCTAAAGTATTTATGTAAAGAATCAACTCGTAATATTGAAGCACTTTCTTTATTAGTTTTATCAGAAGATATAGTAGGTTCAACACCATCAGTAACATCTATTTCTAATTGTTTTTGTTCCATTTTTATTAATCACCTTTTATAATCTTGCACTTTATTATCTTAAATTCTTATCAATATTAGTTTTTGCATTAGTTTTTGCTATTGTTTATTTTTCTTTGTTATCGGCTTAATTTTCTTCATTTTTAAAATTATGAAATATTGTTACACGCTATTTTTTAATAAATAATAGTAGATTTAAAGAATAATTTAGTGTTAAACTAAAATCTCTCAAATAGAATAAATTATATAATTCTTAAAATAATTAATTCATGGTTTATTCTGCTTTGAAGATTTTATTTAGTCTCTTTGATAAAATTAAATGAGAGACTATAAGGAGTTGAAGAACTATAGAAAAGAGGAAGAAGAGGATATGGATGAAGATGATATGGACGACATGGACATGGAAGAAAAAACATCTAATAGTTCTTCAGCTAACTGGGATAATATTTTAGATTCTTATGAAAAAATTATAGATAGCCAAATAGACATTCTTAAAAAAGTAAAGGATGGAGACACAATGGCTGCTATGGAGCAAGCTGAAAATCTAAATAAAATATCAGATTTAGCAAAACAACTAGAAGGTTCAACTAGCATGAGTTCTAGCCAGCTAAAAAGATTTAATGCTTTGCAACAAAAATATGCAAACGCAATGATGCAATAATCTTCAAAAAGCTACTATAAGACAAAATAGTTATGTAAATGAAATAACAAAAGTTTTGTCTTGAAAGTTAAGACATAGCCCCTAACAATCTTTATAAAGTAATGCTAGGGGTGTGTTGTTAAGTCTTAGGTCTTTCTTTATCAGCTTCGATTTCTTTCTTTTCTTCTTTATTAGATTGAGTATTAGGTTGAGTTTTTTCTTGTGGCTTTTCAGTTTCTGTTTGCTTTTCTTCAACTACATTTCCCGAAACATTTCCTTCTAGTGTTATATCTTCAGTGTCCAAATTCACTGCAATTTTTGCAGCTTGAAATGTATCTTTAGATTTTGTAACAATGGGTCTTCCAGTTAAATTTAATGCTGAACTTTTTCGATTATACATTGCAAACATAGATGTGCAAGTAATTTCTTTACGTAAAATCTTAACATCAAATTGCATAAGCATTGTTTCTGCTTTTTGGTTGTATTCAATATGTTCTGATGTTATTTTAACATCATTTTTTGTATCGTTTAATTCTGTTTTACCAAAAAAAACAGCTATTTCTTTGTCCCTATCATATTGCATAAAATTACTGGAAAAAGAAAATCCTTTTTCTTTATCTTCTCCCGTAACAGCCCCTGTAGCTTTTAGATATCTATAGTCTTTACCATAGATTTCAATTCTTTCTGCTTTTATTTCCATAGAATCAACCATCACAACAGCATTCCCTGTAAGAGATGTGGAATTTTGCCCTTCTTTTATGGAACCTTGCATTGAAGTAGCAGAAAACTTAATCTTTGACTTTGCTGCATTACAAATACTCAAAGTGAATAACAACACCAATAATATACTTATAGTTTTTTTCATGCTTTTACTCTTCCTTTGTAGTATCTATTTCGCCTTCAATTTCATGAGTTAATTCAAATTCTTTACTAGAAGTATTTGCAATAAAACCAGAACCTTTTATAGACATTTCATTTTCTTTTTCTATAGAAACAAAAGCATCATGTGGGCTTGCCAATAAAGATTCTTTTTTCATCCAATAAAGAGATGGGCTAGTAATTTTTAATTTATCTTTTTTTGAATTGAATTCTACAGTATTTGATAAAAAATACTCTTCTTTTTGATTATCTATTAGAATAAGCCCAGCTTTTCCTAAAAACTCATCATTATTAGTGTTTTTTTCAAACTGAACAAACTCAATATTCTTTCCTACCCACATTTTATCTTTACTATACATTTCTAATCTTTCGGATTTTACTGCTAATTGGGTGTTATTTTGTTCGTATCTATCAACTTTTATGTTTTTAAATACAATATTAGGTCTTTTTTCTAATTCTCTTTGAGATGAACCGTAATTAATTGAACAAGAAATTGAAAAAAACATTATTAATGCAATTAGGGAAACTTGCTTTTTTTTTAACAATGACATAGTATGTAGATTATACGTTTTTATGTATTGTTAGTCAAAGGAAAATAATTTCTACATAATAAAAACTTAAAATGGGGTTTAGTGTTGTAATGGGATACTGAAAATAGGAGAGTATGTGAGTATGACAGAATTTTTAAATAATAAGGAATTTGAAGATTTTAAAACTGTAATTTATAATGAAAGTGGAATTACTTTCTCTGCAAGTAATAGGTCTATTCTTGAAAGTAGGCTGAAAGAAAAGCTAAGGGAAAAGCAACTTGCAACACCGTCAGAATATTACAAACTTATAACAACAAATAAGGAAGAAATGAAAAACCTTTTGGATTCTGTTACCACAAACTTAACAAGGTTTTTTAGAAATCAGCCACATTTCGATGCTTTGCAAAATTATGTTATTCCTGAATTAATTAAATTAAAAAAAGATACTGGAAAAAAGCGTATCAGTATCTGGAGTGCTGGTTGTTCAACAGGAGAAGAACCTTATACTATTGCAATGGTTCTTTCTAAGCACTTACCTCCAGGTTTTACTGGGGATGTTCTAGCATCAGATTTGTCATTAAAGTGTTTGATGACAGCTCAAACTGGTTTTTACAACGAGCAAAAAGTGCAAGGTATTCCTGAAATTTATTTGAATACATATTTTGATAAAGTGCCAAATGGTTATCAAGTTAAAAGAACAATTATGAATATGGTTAAATTTGACTATCACAACTTAAAGCATGAATCTAAAAGAACTGATTTTGATGTGATTTTTTGTAGGAATGTATTAATATATTTTGATGAAAAAGCTCAAAAAGAGGTAGTAGATAGGTTTTATAGAGCATTAAATCCACAAGGTTTTTTGTTTATTGGACACTCTGAATCTCTATTCGGCATGGAAACACAATTTCAATTTCTAAAAACACAATGGGCGTGTTTTTATAAAAAGGGATAGTTTTCTAATAAGGTTGGAATATTATCAAACTAGGAGGGAATAGGTTTAGTTTATGGATGATATTAGAGTTTTAATTGTTGACGATTCGTCTATGATGCGTAATTTGATAGGTAAGATTGTGGAATCTACAGAAGGTCTTACAGTGGCTGATAAGGCTATGAACGGACGTTTTGCCTTACAAAAACTTGAAAGAGTTGACCCTGATGTGATTGTGTTGGATATAGAAATGCCTGAAATGAATGGTCTTGAATTCTTAAAAGAAACTAAGGCTAAAGGAATTAAGATACCAACAATTGTGCTATCTAGTCTTGCAACAGAAGGTGCTCGTGTTACTATGGATTGTTTAGACATGGGAGCTGTGGATTTTATCACTAAACCTTCTGGACAAGTTAATTTAAATGATGTGGCACAACAACTTTCTAGTATGTTATTGGTATATGGTAGAAAATATAGAATGAGAAAAACTACAGGCTCTTCTTCCACTTCCAGTACTACTAAAGAAACTCCAACTATTTCTACAACACCACGCCAACCTATTACTAGCACATTCGGAAGTAAGATAGAAGCTCCAAAGCCTACAGCTTTAAGAGCTCCTTCAAACATACAAATAATTGCAATTGGTATTTCTACAGGTGGACCTAATGCATTAAGACAAGTGTTTGCAGGTCTTGATGAAAATCTTGGACAACCTATAGTTGTAGTGCAACATATGCCTGCAGGTTTTACAGAAGAATTTGCAAAAAGCTTAAATAAGATTTGCCCATTGGAAGTTAAAGAAGCTGCAGAAGGCGATGTGATTAAAAAAGGACGTATTCTTATAGCACCTGGTGGAAAACACTTAACAGTGGAAAGACGTTCTCTTGCTACAATAGCACATATAACAGATGCTCCACCAAAAAATGGGCATAAGCCTAGTGTTGGTGTTCTTTTTGAATCTGTTACTAAAGAATACCAAAACCATGCTTTAGGAATTATTATGACAGGTATGGGTAAAGATGGAGCAGAAGCATTAAGAGATATGTATATTGAAGGAGCTAGAACTTTAGGACAAGATGAAGCTTCTTCTGTAGTATATGGTATGCCAAGAGTGGCATGGGAATTAGGCGGAGTGATGAAGCAAGTTTCCCTTGATGATATGGCAAACACAATTAATACATACAGCAAAAACTTTGCTTAAAACCAGTATTAGGCTATTGCAGAATTAAGCAATAGCCTAATAACTTTTCAAAAATATGGCCGAACCCATTTTTCATAGAAATAGTTTTTTCCTATTGATTATCATTGCAATTTTAATCTCTTCATTTATTTTGTTGTTTTTTAAAATAAACAGCGAATCATCTGATTCTTCTAAGTCTAATGAAGAAGTAATTAAGATCTTATTTATAACAGAAGAAGATGGTCAACCTATTTCTACAAATATAATTGCTTTTTATTCTAAAACAAAAAGAGCCATTATGTTTGATATTCCAAACAATACAGGTATGATCCTAGATGAGCTTGGACGAACTGATGGGGTTGCATCTCTTTATAAAGAAAAGGGTGTGGAAGTTTTTAAGAATAAAATAGAACGCCTTACTGGAATTAAACTGCCATTTTATATTGTTTGCTCAATAAAAGATTTTGCACGTGTTACTGATATGCTTGGTGGTATTTCTCTTTTTATACCAACCCCAGTTGATGTTATGCAAGATGAAAAAAGGATTCTCTTACCCTCTGGCTCTGTCTTGCTAGACGGAGAAAAATCAATTGATTACCTTTTATATACAAGCGAAAATGATAATGAAGGGGATGCTTGTTCAAGAAAACAAAAAGCTATTATAGCACTTCTTAGAAAGCTAAATGATGAAGCAGCCTATATATTTGATGCAAAACATTTTCCTGCTATCTCTTCTTCTTTCAAATCTAATATGGAAAATAGAGAACTTAAAACTATGTTTCAGTCTCTTAGTGGGCTAGACTTAGAAAGATTATCCCCACAACGTGTTACTGGTTCTATTAGGATAGTAGATGGTAAAGAGCTTTTGTTTCCATTTCGTGATGGGCTACAACTAAAGGAAATTATAAGACAAACACTTTCAACCCTAGTCTCCGAAGATGGAGCTACCTTAGAGCGTGTTTATGCCTTAGAGATTTTAAACGGAACAGAAATTAAAAACCTAGCCAAAACCACTGCAGAAATATATTCAAGCTTTGGCTATGATGTTGTACAAATAGGAAATGCAGAATCTACTGATGTGAAAAAGACATTATTGATTGATAGGATTGGAAATCCATCTATTGCAAAAATTGTTTCACAAGTAATACAATGCACCAATATTCAAACAGCAGAAATTACCAAATCTGAAGAATATTATGGAACAGAAACAGGGGTTGATTTTACTTTAATTATTGGTTCTGATTTTAATGGATATTTTGTAACATCAACTGATAAAAAATAATTAGACAGCACATTAGTGCTATGGAGCTATATCTTATGGAAAATAACACAGATTTTTATAATAGAGCATTAAAAATTGCAGAATTTTTAACTTTATCCAAAGCATCTGACGTAGTTGTGTTGGACTTACGCGAAGCAAATATATGGACTGATTTTTTTGTTGTGGCAACTGTTTCAAGCGAAACTCAAGCTTTAGGCTTAGAAAATAGTTTAATCGAAGAAATAAAAAATCTAGGCTTAGATGAATGGTACACAAAAAGAAAAAATGATCAAGGAAAAGACTGGAAACTCATAGATTTAGGAAACATTGTGGTTCATTTAATGTCTAAAATGGCAAGAAACTTCTATAATTTAGAAACCTTGCATAGCAATGCTAAAAAATGCGATTTTTAATTAACATGGAGACATAAACATGGCAAATATCGAAAAAGATATTCTAATATTAAAAAGAAAACTAGAAGAATTTAATGGAGAACTTACAGCTTCTTATAAAAGATTAGGCAAAAAACTTTTACTTTCATTTGCTGATTGTCCAACACTTCCCATAGATAAGGACATGGTTTTAGAATACAACAAAATGCTAGAAGAAAGAAGCTTACTAACAAATAATATCTTAGAAATTAAATCTAGTAACGAAAGATTAACAGAATTATATAAATTCAAAAAACAAATCTCAAAATCTCTAAAAGAAACTGATAGTTCAATCTCAAAGTTAAAAGCAAGGTTTGCCCTTGCATTTTATAAATCATTTAAAGACTTAAATTGCTTTAGCACACTAGACAACGAAATTGAAAAAATAGAAGCTGAAATAGAAGAACTATTATCTTCTACAGAAACATTAAACGAAGAAAAAAAAGAAGCTGGTTTTCTTGGCAAATTTAATATCAATAGGAAAATAGCAGGAAACAAATTTAAAGCTTCTATGCTAAAAAAGAATATAGAAAAAAAGCTTTGCAAACATAGTAATGAAATATTTGTTTTTGAAGAAGTTAGGTCATTATTTAATGAAGGAAAAATGACAGATGAAATTAAAGAGATTTATAAAACAATATTAGAAGAAGAAACAAGTAAAAAAGATCTTGATAATCGCATTTGTGATATTGAAGAAGAAGAAAGGTTTATAATTGAAAAATTAGAATCTCTTTGCAAAGGTGTAGCATATTTAAAGCAAGTTTCAAATCTCAACTTAAAGATAAAAAAAATAGACGAAAACGTTGATGAAATCTTAAAAAATGTTGCTATCAAATTTGCATCTCCATTTGATGATTCAGCTAATCCTGCAACACCTGACTCTTCAGTTTATGAGCCATATTCTGATGACATTCAAGAAATAATCAACATCAAATTACAACTTAAAACAATAAATTACAACATTGAATATTGCAATCTAAACTCTAAAAAAGATTCTATTTCTAATAAAATAACTTACATGAATAAAGCAATAGAAAATTGCAAAGAAGAAATTAAAAATTATGAAGCTAGAATAGAAACACTTAAAGAAGATATAGAAGCTAGTAATAAAGAAAAAGAAGAAATAAAGGTGCAACTTAATCAACTAGAAGAGTTGATAAAAGAAGGAAAGTAGCTACTTCTTACATGCAATATTAAAAAGACTTTTTTAATAATCTCATTTTTATACAATCATTATTTTTTTTCTTGAATTATTTTTTTATTTTGTGTATCTTAATGCAATCATCATTGAGTATATATCTGCTATTATATATATTCAAAGTAATTAAGGTAAACCTCTAAAACGTTTTGGAGGTTTCCATATATTGATATATAAGGAGTTTTGAATGGCTAAACAATTATTATTTAATGAAGAAGCAAGAAAAGCTTTGCTTTCTGGGGTTGAACAAATTTCAAATGCAGTTAAGGTAACATTAGGACCTAAAGGACGCAATGTTTTACTTGATAAAAGTTTTGGAGCACCTACTGTTACAAAAGATGGCGTTTCTGTAGCAAAAGAAGTGGAACTAGAAAACAAAGTTGAAAACATGGGAGCACAACTTCTAAAAGAAGTAGCCACAAAAACAAATGATGTGGCAGGTGATGGAACCACAACTGCAACTGTATTAGCATATTCCATAGTAAAAGAAGGCTTAAAGTCTGTTGCTGCTGGGATGACACCACTTGGATTAAAACGTGGTATTGACAAAGCTGTAGCTGTGGCTGTGACTGACATTAAGAAAAATGCAAAAGCAATTAAAGGTCAAGAAGAAGTTTCTCATGTTGCATCAGTTTCTGCTAATAATGACATTGAAATTGGTAAGATTATAGCAGATGCTATTGAAAAGGTTGGAACAGACGGAGTTATTGACGTAGGCGAATCTCAAACTATGGAAACTGTTATAGAGTATGTTGAAGGAATGCAGTTTGATCGTGGCTATATTTCTTCATATTTTGTAACAGATAGAGATAAGATGGAAACTGTTTTCAACAATCCTTACATTTTAATCTATGACAAATCTATTTCTACAATGAAAGACCTTCTTCCATTACTAGAACAAGTTGCACAATCTCAAAGACCACTATTGATTATTGCAGAAGATGTTGAAGGCGAAGCTTTGGCAACATTAGTTGTAAATAGTCTTCGTGGTGCATTAAAAACATGTGCTGTTAAAGCACCTGGCTTTGGAGATAGAAGAAAGGAAATGTTGCAAGACATAGCAACATTAACAGGTGGGCAAGTCATCTCCGAAGAAGTTGGTCTAAAGCTTGAAACAGCAGACTTATCCATGTTAGGACAAGCTCAAAATATTAAAATCAATAAAGATAACACAATGATCATAGATGGAGCAGGTGATAAAGAGAAAATTGCAAGTCGTGTTAAAGAAATACAAACACAACTTAAAGCTACGGACTCTGAATATGATGGAGAAAAACTAAAAGAAAGATTGGCAAAGCTTTCAGGTGGTGTGGCTGTTATTAAGATTGGTGCTGTAACAGAAGTTGAGATGAAAGAGAAAAAACATAGAGTGGAAGACGCACTTTCTGCAACAAGAGCTGCTATTGAAGAAGGTATTGTTGCAGGTGGTGGTTTAGCACTTATTCAAGCAATCTCTGCTTTGAATGCTACAGACACAAAAGACTTAACAGAAGATGAAAAACATGGATTTAGCATTGTAAAAAGAGCTTTGGAAGAACCTATTCGCCAAATTGCTGAAAACGCAGGTCTTGATGGTGCTGTTATTGCAGAAAAAGCTAAAGAGAAGAAAGGAATTGGCTTTGATGCTGCAAAGATGGAATGGGTAGACATGATTAAAGCTGGAATTATTGACCCTGCAAAAGTAACACGTTCTGCATTGCAAAACGCTGCATCCATTGCTAGCTTACTTCTTACAACTGAATGTGCTATTTGCGACTTACCAGAGAAAAACCCACAACCTATGATGCCACCAGCAGGTGCTGACATGGGTGGAATGGGAATGTATTAAAACTTAAGAGCCTTCAATTTGAAGGCTCTTTTTTCATACCACAACCTTCATAAACCCCAACTAACTTTTACAAAAGCAATATCCCCTAGAAAAGGAATAAATATTATGTTAAAGTTGCAAACATTCAATTTCTTAGGGTAAAAATATGAAACAAAACACTATTAATCAAATAAGAGAAAGCCAAGATCTTCTTCCATGTATATCTGGGCTTTTTGTTGGGGTATTGTTGCTTTCGAACATTCTATCTTCAAAGATGATTTCTCTATGGGGCTTTTCATTTGATGGGGGGACTCTCCTATTCCCACTTTCTTATATTTTTGGGGATGTTTTAACAGAAGTGTATGGCTATAAAACTTCTAGGCGTGTCATATGGACAGGCTTTATTATGTTATTGATTATGTCAATTAATATCTATATTATTAGTGCCTTGCCAAGACATGCAGATTGGACTATGCAAAAAGACTTTGACAACATTCTTCTTCAAATGCCACGCCTAGCAATTGCAAGCCTTATTGCTTATTTTATGGGTGAATACACAAACTCTGTTGTGCTTTCAAAAATGAAAGTTATTACTAAAGGAAAACATCTATGGATGCGAACAATTGGTTCCACTTTAGTCGGTGAAGGTTTGGACACTGTTGTGTTTGTTTTAATAGCATTTCTAGGAGTGTATAGCACAGATGTACTGTTTAATATTATGTTCTCCAATTATGTGTTTAAGACACTTATCGAAGTAGTTTTCACACCAATTACATATAAAGTTATTTCTTTTGTCAAAGAAAAAGAAAACTTAGATATTTATGATTATAATATAAGCTATAATCCACTTTTAGGACATTGAGGAGCATATTATGAGAATATTAGTTACAGGTTTTGAACCTTTTGGTCAAGACGAGGTTAATCCTTCTTTAGAACTACTAAAAAAACTTCCTTCTCAAATATTAAAAGCTGATATAATAAAACTAGAAGTTCCAGTAGTTAGATGGAAAGTATTGGACAAAATTAAAGAAGCAATTAAAGAATATTCACCAGATGTTGTTTTGAGTGTTGGGCAATCACTTGGCAAAGCTGATATTGCTATCGAAAGAATTGCAATGAATATTGATGACTACAAGACACCAGATAACGAAGGTAATCAACCAATAGATGAACCTATAATAAAAGATGGTCCTGCTGCATATTTTATGACCATTCCAATTAAAGCTATTTTGCAAAAGCTAACAGAAAACAAAATGCCTTCTAGCATTTCAAATGGCATGGGTACTTATCTATGCAACCACGTAGCTTATGGAGTTGCCAATATTATCTCTGGATATGAAAACATGAAAAGTGGCTTTATTCATATTCCAGTTCTTCCCGAACAAGCTATAAATAAGCCATTAAAAACACCTTCAATGTCTTTAGAAACTAGCACAAGAGCAATAGAATTAGTGATTGAAGCAATAGTAGAAAACTCATCAGGGCTTTAACATTTTATAGCCTTGCTGTAGTCATAAGCATCTCTATTTTGAAATACAGTACCTTCAAACACAATATCAATCACTTCTTCAATTCTTTTTACAGGATAAAATGTAATTCCTTCTTTTATTTGAGGGAATATCTCTTCTAGCTCTCTTAAATTGCTGTTAGGAATTATAATTTCTTTAATTCCATTTCTCCTAGCAGCAATTGTCTTTTCTTTTAAGCCACCAATAGCTAATACTTGCCCTGTTAACGAAAGTTCACCTGTCATAGCAAGGTCTTCTTTAATTGTCCTACCCAAAAGCAAAGAAACCATTGCAACAGTCATAGTGATTCCTGCCGAAGGTCCATCTTTTGGTGTTGCCCCTTCTGGTAAATGAAGATGCACGATATGGTTTTCAAACCAAGCACGTTCCTTAATTGAAGCTTCAGTTACAAACTTTCTAGTCCATGAAAATGCAATTGAACTAGACTCTTTCATAACGTCCCCTGCTTGCCCAGTGAGCTTAAACGATTCTTTTCCTTCCATATAAGAAGTTTCAATCAAAAGAGTGTCCCCACCAAGACTAGTCCAAGCAAGCCCTATTGCAACACCTGGTCTATCAGCTTTTTTTTGGTCATATTCTCTAAAAATAGGCTTACCCAAAAACTTTTCAACATAAGCATTATCAAGCTGCAATGTCTCTTCTAATTTTCGCTCTTCTAAAGCAATTTCTGTTGCAAGCTTTCTATGAATCTTATCAATGTTTTTTTCAAAGCCTCTCACCCCTGCCTCACGTGCATAAGAGTTGGCAATGTATAATAAAACATCATCAGTATATTCTATGTTATTTTTCTTTAAGCCATGCTTTCTTAAACTCTTTGGAATTAAATATTTTTGAGCAATAATCACTTTCTCGCTGTTAATGTAACCTGAAAGTTTTATCACTTCTGCCCTATCCAAAAGAGGCGTTGGGATAGTGTCTAATGTGTTGCTTGTCAAAATAAAAACAATGTTGGAAAGGTCAAATGGAACATCAAGATAATGGTCTCTAAAAGAAACATTTTGCTCTGGGTCTAACACTTCAAGCAATGCACTAGAAGGGTCACCTTTATAGCTATTTCCTAATTTATCCACTTCGTCAATCATAAAAACTGGTGAGTTATTTTTTACTATTTTTAAGCCTTGAATAATTTTACCTGGCATGGCTCCAATATATGTGCGTCTATGCCCCTTAATTTCTGCTTCATCATTCATGCCCCCAACAGAAAATCTAAAAAAAGGCTTTTCCATAGTCTTAGCAATTGAACGCCCAATACTGGTTTTTCCAACACCGGGTGGTCCCACTAAAAGTATAATTGAACCCTTTGTATCTTTTTTCAATTTTCTCACTGCTAAATATTCCAAAATACGCTTTTTTACATCTTCAAGCCCATAGTGGTCTTTATTTAAAGTGAGGCGTGCCTTATTCAAATCAATTTCATGTTGTTTTGACTTTTTCCAAGGAAGAGTTAATAATGTTTCAAGATAGTTTCTGGAAGTAATATATTCTGGTGAAGCAACGTCTAAAAGCATGAATTTTTCATACTCACTATCTACTGCCTCTTTCACTTCTCCCTTAAAGTGAAAACTATCAATTAGTTTTTTAAACTTTTTACCATCAGTTGTTTTTGAATCGCTAAAAAGCCCTAATTCTTCTTTTATTGATTTTAATTCTTCACGCAAAAAATATTCACGCTGATTTTTATCAACCCTACTATTCACATCATCTTGTATTTTCTTTTGAATAGTTAATAATTCAAGCTCTCTTTTAACATAGACAAAAACTTCTTCCATTCGCTTTTTAATATCAAGTATTTCTAATATTTTTTGTTGTTCCAGTTTGTCTATGCCTATAACAGTAGCTACAAAATCTGCAAGACGTGCAGGGTCATCAATATTTAATAAATTAATACGCATTTCGTCAGGAAAAAGAGGATTGTTTTCTGCAAGTTCTTTCATAGAAGCAATAAGCATCCTCTTTAATGCTGGAATATCTTTATGGTCTTCGTTCTTGTCGTCTAAATATGTTACAAAAGCTGAAATAGGGTTAGTTTTTTTGATAACTCTTCGTATTTTAAAGCGTTTTTGGCTTTCAATAAAAATGTTCAATTGCCCTTCAGGAAGTCTTATTTTTTTTGCTATTTTTGCCACACAACCATAGTGATATAAATCTTTTGAAGTTACGTCATCTATATTTTCTTTGCTAAGGCAAAGCCCTATAAATCCTGAAGAAGATTGAGCTTTCTCAATTATGCTTATGCTTTCAGAATTCTCTATCATAAGTGGTGCAAAAACACCGGGAAAAATTGGTCTATGATATAACGGAATAATATCCAACTTGCTTGGCAAAGCCTCTTCTTCTGAAAATATCTTTTTATTATTTGACATGGGAGTAAGTATCGTATTAAATTAAAAAAAAGTCAAACTATCCTTTTTGAATCTTCTATATAAAAATCCATTATATAATGCCCAATTAATAGTAAAGAATGCTTTAAGCATTATGTATAAGTTTTCACCCTAAAACTCATCGATATTCGATAGTGATCACGTAAATAATCGCATAGCGAAACACTAATGTTTCTACCCTGTACATTAGATAATGGCATGACATAACATTAGCTAATGTACAACTATAACATGTGCTAATGTACAATGCTAACTTTAGCTAATGTACATTGAGATTGTTTGAAATCTTTTAGAATTGAATGAATGAACGTTAAAAAAAGGGAAAACAAGGCTTTTTTCATAAGTTATCCTAAAAAACAATTTTCCTTATTATAGCAAAAAACACCTTAAAATTAAAGTTAAAAAGGCTCTTATTTTCTTTTAATCTTGACACAGTTAAACTTAGTGCCTTAAAATTAAATTATTAAACTACTAATATTTTTAAGGAAGTTAAAATGAAATTTGCATTTTTAATTATGGGCGAAGAATTTAACCATACAGTTGATAGGGCAAAAATACATGGTGGTTCTTCTCAAATTATCGGTGTGGCAAACATGAATGAAGCTATAGAAGAAGCAAAAAAACTAAAGCAAGAAGGCGTTAATTGCATTGAACTTTGTGGAGCTTTTCACGAGCCTGAAGTAAGAAAAATTATTGAAGCAACCGAAAATACCATACCAATTGGATATGTGATTCACTTAAAAGAGCAAGATGAATTATATAATTCAACTCTTCATAAATAACTTAATGAGAAAGTAGACTACTTATTTCTTGCGGACTTAGTTCTCTACTTTCTCCTTCTTTTAAATCTCCCAGTTTAACAGTCCCAATCCTAACACGAATAAGTGTTTTAATCTTTATTTCAAAATGGCTTAATACCCTTCTTATTTCCCTATTCTTACCTTCAATTAAAACAATTCGTATTTTGCATTTTCCAAGCCTAGAAACATCTTTAGCTTTATAAAAAACACCTTCAATTCTAATACCTTTCATAAAGGCTTCTAATACATCATTATTAAAAGGAAAAAGTGTTGTGATCACATATTCTTTTTCTATTTGAGAGGAGGGGTGTTCCAGATAAGCACACGCCTTTCCATCATTAGTAAAAATGATTGCCCCACTACTCATCATGTCAAGACGACCAACATTATAAAGACGCTCTGTATAATTGTTTTTGATAAGAGAATATGCTTCAAGTCGACCTTTTTCATCAGCACTGCTACAAACATAACCCGCAGGTTTATTTAATAAAACATAGCGTTTTTCATTTTCAAATTGAATAGTTTTTCCGTCCACGCACACTACATCATCTGGCTTTACTTTTATACCAAGCTGATCAACTTTCACACCATTTACACTTACTCTTCCCGAAAGAATAATCTGTTCTGAAGCCCTTCGAGATGCCACTCCGCAATGAGAAAGATATACCTGTAATCTAAGTTCTTCTTTATTATCTAGCAAGTTCAAACCTTTCCTTTTCTTCATCTGAAAGTTTTGGTAAATCCGAAATACTATTAAGATTAAACACTTTCAAAAACTCTTTTGTAGTGCCATACATTGTGGGCTTACCCGGCACATCTTTTTTTCCAACTTCTTTTATCAACTCTTTTTCTAGCAAAAGCCTAATCATATTGTCAGCAGCCACCCCTCTAATTGCTTCTATATCAACCCTTGTTACAGGCTGAGAATATGCAATGATAGAAAGAGTTTCCATAGCAGCACGTGAAAGACGAGCTTCATTTTTTTTGCCATACCTAGCTTTAAGAGTGCTCCAAAGTTCCTTTTTTGGAATGATTAAATACCCACCTGCCTGCATTGAAATATTAATCCCACTACTTTCTTTTGAATATTCTTCTTCTAGCTTTGCAACAACTGTTTCCACTATCTCATTAGAAAGACCTGAAATATCAGAAATTGCTTGCAATGTTATAGGCTCTCCTTCAAGATATAAAATAGCTTCAACTAATGCCATTTCTTTTGTGAAACTATACTCTTCACAAGACATCACACCTACTCCCATTTCTTAATTTTAATATCACCAAACATTCTATTTTGCCATATGCTTGCAATCTTAAACTTGACAGCTTCTAGCAATGCCATAAAAGCACAAACTATATCGAGAAGATTACCTTTTCTTATAATTAAATCAGTAAACATGCACTCTCCTTTTTCTTCTAAAAATTCATTCATTAAAGTGATTTTTTCATTTACTGAAACTTCTTCATAAAAGGTCAAAATTCGCTCTTTATTATAAGAAGAAATAAGTGTTGAAAATGTTTTAAGTAAGTCCCACGTATTCACACGTTCCCACATCTCATTATCTTCAAAAGGCAATGCAACTTGCATCTTTTTTCGCTCAAAAAACCATTCAGTTTCTTCTTCTTTTTCTTCCATTAAACTTGTTAGTTTCTTATACTTTTGATACTCAATTAATTTTTCAACAAGCTCGGCTCTTGGGTCTTCAAAATCTTCATTTTCTATATCATCTTCGTTGATTGGAAGCAACATACGACTTTTTATATAAATTAAGTCTGCAGCCATAGAGTAAAAATCAACAAGATTATCAAGATCTGGAGAAATAACATAATCTAAATATTCCAAAAATTGCTCTGTAATTTCTGAAATTGGAATATCATATATATTCACTTCATTTTTATTAATTAAATGCAACAAAAGCTCCAAAGGGCCTTCAAAAACAGGTAGAGAAAAATCATTTTTCACTTCTTTTGCATCAACAAGCACATTTTTAGTATCTAACATGGTTTCAGCCATATAAACCTCCATGAAACTTTAAAGAGAAATTGAAGAAACTTTTACAACTCTTTGGTCATTTAGAAGAGGAAGAAGAGTTTTATATGAAAGATTATTCTTAGAAAAATCAGGAAAAAGTTCTAAAAGAGGAATGAGTACAAAAGCTCTTTTTTCAACTTGAGGATGTGGAATAACAAGATTTGAAGTATTAAGTTGAAGATCACCAAAAAATAAGATATCAATATCAAGAGTTCTAGGACCTTTTGATATTTCTTTTTTTCTATTTCTTCCATTATCAGCTTCTATTTTTTGTGTTTTTGTTAAAAGAGAAAGTGGTTCTTCATCATATTCACCTTCCACTACCATATTAAAAAAGTCATCTTGGTTTAAATAGTCTTGTGGGCTTGTTTGATATATAGAAGAATATCTCATATTTTTTAGAAAGCTTTTTAATGCCACACACGCATTTTTAAGGTATTCTTTTTTGTCCCCTTTATTGCTTCCAAGACCTAAAATAACACGTTCCAAAGCTATTCTAATCCTTCTATTTCAATCTGCTCTATACCTTCTGCTTCTTCAAGTTTTTCTTCATTCTTAATTTCTTGTTTTTGAATATAAGCAGGACTCAGTTTTTTGCTTACTTTTTCGTAATCCATCTTGGCTAATTTATAAAACTCAGGAGGCAATTTCATTCCACCCTTTGTTTCATATTGTTCAATTACTTTTTTAAGTAGATTATAAGCTTCTTTCCATTTTTTCTGCTTGGTTAGAATGTGAGCTATTTCATATTCTGCTTCCACTCTAATTGCAGTTGAATCCCCAAAACGTTTTAGAATAATTTCATACCACTTTTTAGCACCGCGATAGTTATTAATTTCAAAAGCTTCTTGAGCTTTTTGAATTAAGTCTATAACTTCTATATCTTTTGGAACATTCTCTTCTTTAGGAATGCTAGCACAAGAAACCAAAAATAAAAGCACAAAGAACAACAACAAATGTTTCATAAATAGAACACCCCTAATCTCTTATGATAGTAATTTCAACACGACGATTCTTAGCTCTATTTTCTCTAGTATCACTTGGAGCTATAGGTCTAGTGCTTCCATATCCTGCAGTTTGTATGCGGTTTGCATCAAGCCCACGCTTAACGAGCTCTTCTGCAATTTTCTCTGCTCTTCTAATAGAAAGCTCCAATTGTTCTTCTGGCTTATTCAAGTCGGCAGTATGCCCTTCTATTAAAAAATGTGCATCCCCTGCAACCTTTAAAAGAGCTTCAACAATAACATCAAGACGCCCTGTTTCTTCAGGTAAAACATCTGGCTTATCTGCAACAAATTTTATGTCATAAACAGTAAGTTTTATAATGTTTTTGCCTTTGCTTGGCTCTATTCCTTTTGCTTTGCTTTCATCTATAACTTTTTCAATATCATGGTATGCAAAATAAAAGTTATCATCAGGAGCTAGTGAAGAAGAAGCCACTTTAAGCATTTCTTTATCGCAAAGAATAACAACTCGCCCTTCTTCTAAAAGACGCAAGTTTTCTTCACGTGATAATAACTTTGCACTATCTTGAGTTGAGATTATTGGATCTGTTCTATTCTGTCCAAAAATACCACGTGCAATAATCCTCAAAGGTTCAACCCCAATAATATCTGCATAAGAAGATTCATCTAGAGTATCAGAATAAACAACTATGTTTTGCTTCATTAGGGTCTCAGGAGAAACCATGTTTTTTTCATAAAGTAAATCCATATTTGTATCCCATATTTTTGGGAAAATACAAGGAGTTAGCTGATCGTTAACATATTCTCCATGTATTGGCAATTTTCCTCTAGCATCTATTAAAATACCAGTATAAGACTTACCTATACTAGAAACAGCTCTTCCAAAAGGAAGACGAGAAACTTCATGTTTTACAAAAAACTTTGCAATGTCATTAGTTGCAACACTATGAAAAAGAATTACATCACTTAAATCTTGGCTAAAAATAGGAGATTTTTCTTTTCCTGAATCCATAATAACATTTAAATCACTTAAATCAATTTCACCACGTGCAAGATAATCTCCTAATCTATGAGAAGAATCCATTACAATAGAAAGATAAGCATTTTTCAAAACTGAAGGCATATATCTTTTAATTAATTGATATGAAGTAGTTTTTGCAGATGGCAATGATAAACCCATCTTTTCAACATCTAATGTAATTCTAGAATCTATCCTACCAGATGTCCAATCACAAACAGAATCAGAAGCACAATAGGCTTCATCAGCGTAAGAAGTAAATATTGTTAATAAAAAGAAAATAAAAAGATAGTGTTTCATAGCATATCCTAGGGAGAATACCCCCATCGGCTATTATCGGCTATAATATCAAATAAGGCAATAAAATAACAGTGAAAATCTATAAAAAAATCTTTCAAAAGAATTTTACACTAGTAAAATATTTTCTAAATGGGAAACCACTAATAAACTCAAAGCAAAAATAACAATGTTATATACAATTTAATTCTAGTTTTTTCACTCACTTTATGCTATAAAATCATTCATGTCGTTATTTTTAGATTTACAAAAGTGTAAAACAGAAGAAGATGTAAAAGATTGCTACATTAAAGCCTTACACTTAAAAGGCTATCAAAAAAACCTTATAGATATTCAAACAAAAGAAATTTGGTTTGAAGCAAAGCTAGGCTACAAAGTTTCAATATACTCAATGTTTACACAACTTCTTTTTTATGTGAATAAAGCCATTAACGAAGGAGAATATGTTCCTCCATTTTTATGTGTTATTGACAGCAAAAAAGCTGCACTAATGAAAACTGAAACCGTGCTACCACTTTTAAACGACAAAAGTATAAAGATTAAGTGGGGAAAGAGTGCAAGCGAAGTAACGCAGGACGCACTCGACCGTGTAAGTCAGTTTATTGGAACTCACTTTGTTTCTTACAACATAGAAAAAGCAGAAACAGAATTTATTGAAGCAATAGCCAATGCAATAAAAAAAGGCGAGATAATCCGTACACAAATAACACCTGACAACCTAAAAAGCGTATTTGATAAATGGGTAGAAGCCATTGGCAAAGAAATTATGGGAGCTAAAAACGACGATTATGTACTTTTGTTTTATGCAGATATAATGAGTGATGGCACAGTTTCTACCCACGAAAATCTATCAGCTGAGCTTTTACACAAAGGCACAAAGCCTGCCTTTCTTTTGAATGGCACTCTTTACGAGCTAGGAAACATCGATGGCTATCATAAATTTTGGTCAATATATAATCGCCCTCCTCTCCAAGAATATCGAAACTATTTGCTTGAAAGACGAGATAGCCTAATTCCTCTTGATGTACGAAGTTTTAATGGAGCTTATTACACACCACTCAAAGTAGTAGAAAAAGCTTATGAGCTTTTAAATAATGTATTGGGTTCAGGTTGGCAAAAAGAATATATTGTCTGGGATCCTTGCTGTGGAGTTGGCAACTTAGAAACAAAGCATGGCAACGTTAGAAATATTTATATGAGTACACTTGACGAAGCAGATATTAATGTTATGAATGCCACAAAAACCTGTGTTGCAGCAATGCGTTTTCAATATGATTATTTAAATGATGACATCACTGAAACAGGCGAGATTGACTATAGCCTTACTAATAAGCTACCCATAGCTTTACAAAAAATAATTACAGAGGCTAAAAGCAGTGGAAAAACCACCCTTAAGAAAAAAATATTGATATTAATGAATCCACCTTATGCCGAGGCAACTAATGCAGATAACACAGCAAAAGGGGCAGGAAAAGCAAAGAATAAAGTAGGAGTTGCAGCAAAAACAAAGGTTGCCAAATCTTGCATGGCAGAGTATGGAAAAGCTAGCAATGAGCTTTTCACTCAATTTATAGCTCGCATTGCAAAAGAGATTCCTAATGCAACACTTGCAATGTTTTCAAAGCTAAAATATATAAATGCACCTAATTTTGAAGAATTTCGAAATAAATGGAATGCCACATATCTAGGTGGTTTTGTGGTGCATTCAAAAGCTTTTGATGGTATAAAAGGAAACTTTCCAATTGGCTTTTTGGTGTGGCAAACACATAATGAAAAAGGAGCTACACACATTCCCATTAAAGAAGTGTCTTGCGAAGTTTTAGACAAAAATGCAAAAGCTTGTGGAGAAAAAACTTTCTATAATATTCCTACAAAACAATATTTAAATGTTTGGATTTCACGCCCTAAACGAAATGATGAAGATGCTATTCCACTTTCTAATGCTATAATACCTACAATAGGAAAGGTGCGTGTTGATAAATGGGCTGACAGAGCTATTGCCTATATGTATTGTGGTGTAAATGATTTTCAACATGCAGGTCAACAAACTGTTCTTTATTCCTCTCCTTATGGTGGAGGAAATGGCTTTTATGTAACACCTGAAAACTTATGGCAATCTGCAGTTGTGTTTACAGTACGTCGGATTATTCCACATACTTGGCTAAACGATAGAGATCAATTCTTTCAAGGAGATAAGCCTCTACCTCAAGAATTCATAAATGATTGCCTTGTATGGATGCTTTTTTCTAAAAGTAATCTCACAGCAAGTGCAGATGGCCTAGTATGGAATGGCAAGACATGGTCTATTACTAATCACTTCATTCCATATACTGAAGAAGAAGTAGGTAGCCACAGTCGCTTTGAAAGTGACTTTTTAGTAAACTATATGAATGACAAAAGTTATAGTGAACAAGCTATAGCCGTATTAGAAGCCGGCAAAGCTATCTGGCAAGCTTACTTTAGCTATAGTTTTCCGCATATTATTCGTGAGAAGTTTAAGCTGGGAAGAGCCGATGTAGGTTGGTATCAAATTCGCCAAGCATTAAAGGCATTAGGTGAAAGTGAGGAATATACAAATCCTTTTGATTTTGGAGCTTTTGAAAAAGCTTATAGTACACTGACCCAAAAGCTTAGTCCACAAGTATATGAATTAGGTTTTTTAAAGAGATGAAAATATCGCTTAAAAATACCTAAACCTACTAAATACATGACCATGTAAGAAAAGCATCAAAAGCTGTAAAAGACATTGCCAATAAAACTATAAAGAAGAATATCCACTATAATAAGCAACAAAGATTAGCTTAACTTTTTAGCAGGCACTTTTATAACTTTACCTAGTGACAACACATTATTAAGTTTCATACCATTGCCCCTAGCAAGAAGATCAACCCTAATATTATACATGCTAGCAATAGACCAAAGTGAATCGCCTTTCTTCACCACATAACGCCCAACAAGGTTAGGCATTGCATGCACATTTGCATTAGAAGAAACTTGAGGTGGGTTATATTGTTCAACTTTTTTGATAGCTGGAATAACCACTTCTTGCCCTATTTTTAGTGAATTAGAGTTTTTTATGCTAGTGTTATATTTTAGAATGGTTTTAATAGGAACTCCATAGTGATTGGCTAAAGACGAAAGATTATCACCTGAGCGTATCTTATACTTATAGTATTTAAGCAATAACTTTTTTTGTGAAAGCACAGATTGGCAAGCTTCTCTTTGTTTTGAAGGCACTCTTAAAGTATACTTAAAATTAGGTGGTGTAATATTGAATTTTAATGAAGGATTTAATGAAGACAATGTAGAAGGGGAAACCCCAAGCTCTTCAGCTAAAAGTGATAAATCTATAGACTGTTTTATTTCTATAATATCAGTTTCGTCAAGTGATTCACTTTCACCCCAATCAATTCCATGCTCTTCACTATTACTCAAAATATCAGAAACAGCTAAAAACTTTGGAACATAAAGACGTGTTTCTTTTGCTAAAAAACCATTATCAGCCAAATACCAATAGTCTTTTTTCCCTGCACGCTTAATTGCCTTATTCAAAGACCCAACCCCACAATTATATGCAGCCAACGCCAAACACCAATCTTCATAATACTTAAAGTTCCATTTTAATTTTTTCACAGCAGCAATACTTGCCTTCCATGGGTCTTGCCTTTCATCAATCCATTCATCAATACGAATGTTATAGCCACCAACACTATTTTTCATAAATTGCCATATACCCACAGCTCCTGCCTTTGAAACAGCTTTAGAATGAAAACCTGATTCTATTACTGGCAAAAACAAAAGCTCTCTAGGCATCTCTTCCTTACGCAATTGTTCTTCTATAAATTGCCTATAAGGAACAGAACGCTTCATAGTAGCTTCTAAATATTTTTTTCCTTTTTCTGTTGTGAATTGATCTTTAAAATGTTTAACAACCTTATGCTCGTTAAATTCCAACATAAAGCCTTTTATTGAAGAATTTGTGAATATATGGGCAACTTTTAAACGATCATCTGTTGCAAGCCTACAACTTTCAACCTTCGCATATAAGTCAAAAAAGAAGAGTTGCATAAAAAGAATTGCTATTAATTTAGTAAAAAAAGTCTTCACTACAATTTCTCCCCATAGTATATTCCTGCCCATTCCCACCTTCCATGTATAGAAGGATCGGCAGGAAAATTGATCTTTTTAAGGTAAAAATACCATGTTTTAAGATAATGTGTCCAACCAGATGTTCTAAGATATGCTTCATATGGTGTAGAAGAAGAATCTACAGTTTTTGATATTTGAATATCTCCAGCATACATCAAGTTATATATTGTATAATCTGTCTTTGCTTCGCTTACTTCTTGTTTCCATGACATTGCAAAAAAGTTTACTTTTGAACGATACTTTTCTAACAAAGCATAATTGCGTGTTTTAATGGCATATTTAATAACTTCCACAAGTTCTTCTAACGTTTCACTAGTCCAATCTTTAGAAGAAGAGCTATAGTCAACAATCTTTTTAGCATAACTATAACTATCAGGAATACCGGGAATTACAATATCAAATTCTTTTAAATTTAAAAACTTAGAATATGTTTGTATTGCCATATTCCATTCCCCCATCCTTTCATAAGAACGAGCAAGCATAAAAAGACTATATGGCATATTAATATCTTCATAAAAATCACGTATTAAAAGAGAATAATAATGAATTAATTTTTCTGGTGTTTCAGTATTTTTTATTAGAGAATTAAGGCTTAAAAGCTTTAATGATTTATCTTTCACTATTAAATCGGCATCAGATGCAATAATACGCTCAAAATAGTATGAAGCAATTTCAGGCATCTTCATTTCCATGTATTCATTTGCAAGCATTAATAAAAAATAATCAGTGTATTTATTAAAAGAAGGAGCTTCTATTATAGAAGTTAAAAACACTATCAAACGCTTATTTTGTCCTGAAATTTTCAGTTCTTTTGCCATTTCTTTTCGTATTGCAAAAACTACATCCTCATCTTTTGCTTCTTTTAAGACTTCAATTAAATGCCTCATTCTATCGCTTACATCTTCATAAGCACCAAAAAGAGAAGAATCACTAACTTCATTTTTGCAACTAAAAAGCAACAAAACAAATACAAAAAGATAAAATCTTTTCAAAACAAACGCCTATTTAACATCTAATGTTGAAAAACTTCTTAACCAAGAAATTATTTCTGGCATAGTGCTAGCTATATAGTCAACATCTTCTTCTGTGCTATAACGCCCAAAGCTAAACCTAATAGACCCATGTGCTGCTTCCGGATTAACCCCTGTTGCAAGAAGCACATGTGAAGATTCCAAACTTCCAGATGCACAAGCAGAACCAGTTGAAACCCTAATACCAGCCAAATCAAGTCTTAATAGTATAGACTCCCCTTCAGCACCGGGAAACGAAATATTAACAGTATTTGGAAGATTTTTTTCAGGATGCCCATTAATATGAATGTTTGGAATATTCTCTTGCATTTTTTTAATGAATCGTTGTCTTAAAGCTCCTGTATGTTCCATATAATTAGTTAGATTTTCTTTTGCAAGCTCTGCTGCCCTACCAAATGCAATAATAGAAGGAGCATTGTAAGTTCCTGCCCTCAAACCTCTTTCTTGATGCCCACCCTTAATTAGAGAATCTATAGGGCAACCACGACGAACATACAAAGCCCCAATGCCTTTAGGTCCATATATTTTGTGGCAAGAAATAGTCATATAATCAACATCTAATTCTTTAACATCAACTGGAATTTTCCCAACAGCTTGAACCCCATCAGTATGAAACAAAATGCCATTTTCTTTAGCAAGTTTTGCCATTTCTTTTATTGGCTCTATAGTGCCAATTTCATTGTTTGCCATCATAATAGAGCTAAGTAATATCTTTTTTTGAGGGTCTTCAGTGCTATTGCTTTCGTCTATTAGTTTTTTATATTGCAAAACATCAACAAGACCATAAGAATCCACAGGAAGAAAAACTACATCTATTCCTTGCTTCATTAAATGCTTTGCCGATTCCATAACACAAGGGTGCTCAATCCTAGTAGTAATAACCCTCTTCCTTCCGCCCCATTTAGCTTTATTACTAGAAGTTTGAGTTAATATAGGAGAAGTGGTAAGAGAGAACACTGTGTTATTAGATTCAGAGCCACCAGAGGTAAAGATAATTTCATCACTTTCGGCATTTATAAGCCTAGCAACTTTTTCTCTTGCTTCTTCTATTTTTTTTGCAACATTACGCCCATCTTCGTGCATGCTGGAAGCATTTGCATAATAATCCAAAGCTTCAATAAACACTTTTTTAACTTCACTATCCATTGGGGTAGTGGCATTGTAATCTGCATATACAATCTTTTCCATACCTAACATTATACTTCTAAAATAGATATATTACAATATAATCTTTTATAATGATCAATTTTAAGCAAATCTTTTAAACATCAAGATTTGCATACACTGCATTTTCTTCTATAAATTTACGTCTAGGCTCAACTTCTTCGCCCATCAAAGTGCTAAATGTTCTATCAGCTTCCAATGCATCAGGCAAGGTAACTCTCATCATTTTTCGCTTTGCAGGATCCATAGTTGTATCCCAAAGTTGAGTTCCATCCATTTCACCAAGACCTTT
>JBQNBK010000014.1:0-26592 GCA_052169975.1 Treponema sp. | reverse complement strand
CGTCTGGTTTACACCCAGAATGTCGGCGGTTCGATCCCGTCAGTGCCCATGTTTTTTTTATCAAAAAGAATTCTTTTCAATATGTTCTTTCCTTAATTTATTGTTATCAACAGCTTTAATCTTTTTGGGAATCCTCTACTTATAAGGAGCTTAATATGGACTTAGTTTATAAAGGTAAAACAAAAGATGTATATAGACTAGAAAATGGAAATTATTGCTTAAAGTTTAAAGATGATGTTACAGCTAGGGATGGAGTTTTTGATCCCGGTGCTAATCATACTGGTTTGAAGATTCAAGGTTCTGGGCATGCAGCTCTTTCTTTAACCAAATTCTTTTATGAAAAGCTTAATAACATGGGTATTCCAACTCATTTTGTTAGTGCATCTCTTGATGAAAATACTTGTGAAGTTTTTCCAGCAAAACCTTTTGGAGAAGGAATTGAAGTTATATGTAGGTTTAAGGCTGTAGGCTCATTTTTGCGTCGTTATGGAAAATATGCAAAAGAGGGAATGGATTTAGATGCTTTTGTTGAATTTACCCTCAAAGATGATGATAGGGAAGACCCTCCAATCACAAAAGATGCTCTTTCAATGCTTGGTATTATTAGCTTTGATGAGTATGAAGAAGTTGTAAAGCAAACAAAAAAAATTGCAACTGTTGTGAAAGAAGAATTAGCAAAAAAGAGCCTTTCTCTTTATGACATAAAATTTGAATTTGGCAGATTGAAAGATGGACGACTAGTATTGATAGATGAAATATCTGGTGGTAATATGAGAGCATATAAAGACGGCAAGTATATTTCACCATTAGAAGTTGAAAAAATTATGCTTGAAGAATAGGTTAATCTTTAACGTAACTTTATTCATTATAGGTTATTTTATTCTTAATAAACAAAATATGCAATTTATAAACCTCTAAAATTGATGCCTTTAGAGGTTATATTTTGAAATATAAAATTAGAAGTTTTTAAGGAGAAAGTGATTTATGGATTTTGTAGTTTGGCAGGATAAATTTAGTGTTAAGATTTCGTCAATAGATGTGCAACATAAAAAATTGGTTGCTGTTATCAATGAACTTTATAATGCTATGAAAGCAGGAAAAACAAAAGATCAAATGGGTAAGATTTTAAGGGATCTTGTTGATTACACAAAATATCATTTTTCATATGAAGAAAAACTTTTGGAAAAAGCAGGTTATGGTGATCTAGAAAATCATAAAAAACAACATGTTGCTTTTGTTGAAAAAATTTCTGCAACAAGCGAAAATTATAAAAGTGGTAAATTGATTATGAGTGTTGATATTTGCAATTTTTTGCAAGATTGGCTCATTAATCATATACAAGGAACAGATCAAAAATATTCACAATTACTATTAGATAGTGGCATAAAATAACATAAATGTATGTTCTTTCATCTAATTGCCAAAGTGAAATAATAATAAAAAAATCAATATTTTTAGCTGAAGGATTTTTTGTGGAGACACAAGAATCTACGCGTGATTTATTAAAAAAGCAAAAACAAAAATATAAAGATGCAAGACATGTGGTTCATGCCTTTGTGATAGGTAAAGAAAAGAGCATTTTAGGTTCTTCAGATGATGGAGAACCTAAAGGCACAGCAGGAAGACCTGCACTTTTGGTATTGCAACATGCACCTATCACTAATATTATGGTAACTATAACACGTTGGTTTGGTGGTGTTCTTTTGGGTACTGGCGGATTGGTTAAGGCATATACTGATAGTACAAAAGCACTACTAGATGTAGCTATATTAAAAGAGCTAGCAACCGAAAAATGTTTAAAGATTATATGTAGTTATAACGAAGGTGACTACGTAAAAAATGTCTTAGAAAAAAACAATGTGATTATAGTTAATAAAAATTATACACAGAATGTTGAATACTTTGTTAAAATTAATGAAGAAAATAAAAAAGCTCTTGTAGAATATCTTTATAATAATACAAGAGCTTTAATTGAAGAAATAAATTAATCTTCCCAACCTATGCTAATCACAACATCTGATGCTTCTTTTAATTCATCAATTTCCTTATTGTGTTTAACTTCATCAACACCAACGTAATCTGTTTCTTTGTCTGCCATTGTTGTAGGTGTTTGAGGTTTTACTTCTTGAGCAAAAGTTATTTGTGCTGGTGTTATGTTACCAAAATTATCAATACTAACAGTGTCTCCAGCAAAAACTTTAACAACATCTCCACTTTGGTTGATATAATCCCAAATTCCTGTTTCACCATTTAGAATACCATTATAACTTATTTCTCCAGATGTGCCACGAACAGATGCTGTTGCAACTGGTGTGCGTACTGTAAAAGCTACTTTTTTTGTTTCTGCAGCTTTAACATTTGCTTTGATGGAGCCCATATCCAAATATACTTTTGAAGAAAGAACATCTCCTTTTTTTACGATTTCATCAAAACGAAGTCTAGTTAGTGGTTGCACTATAATTGTAGAACCATCTACCTTTAATGTTACTTCTGATTTAAAACCTGTTGATATAAGTGTACCAGAATCAACTTGTTCTCCTTTTTGTGCCAATTTCCATTGTCCATCTTTTTGCAATTCAACCTTTCCTTTTATTGCAACAACTTCACCTGTGTTACTAAAAAGTAATGTGGTAATTAATAATCCTAATAGAATAATATATATACGTTTCATACCGTACTCCTTTTTTTTATATATTTAAAATGAAATTATACCTTTTAGATTGATAAATGTGAGAAATGAATTGTCTCTTTTGATAAATTGTCCTAAAGATGTTTCAACATTTATGTCTCGTTTTATTGTGTAATTTGTTGATGCTATCCATTCAAAGCCTCTGTATATGCTACCATTAGATTTTTCAGCCTTACAAATGATATTGCACAAAGCTTCTACATAAAGTTCTTTTAATGGCTTAATGCTCATTTTTATACCAGTATTCCAAGTGTTAGTGAACGGAGAGTAAAATTGTCCTGAAACATGTCGTAGCGTGAAAGTTTGAAAACTATTTTTACCACCTTGAGCATATTGCATGTTCAAACCTACCTTTGTATTATATTTCATAAAATAGTATGCAATAGCTCCTGTTGCAAGAATACCAGCCTTTATACCTACTTTTTCTTTTACATAACTTCCAGAAAAAGAAACTGAAAAAAACAAACGCTTTATTATTGGTCCTTTTACCCCTATTGTTAGATAGCTCTTAATATTTCCATTATTTTTTACTTCAAAATAGTTAAGGCTGTCTGCATATAGTGAGTAAGAGCTTTTTAAAATTGGTACATGAAACAAAGCCATTAAAGCTAAATAGTTCTTTGTAAATGAATAGATTGAATTGGTTGGCTTAATATTTGCATCATTTAAAACAGTAGTGTTGGCATTTAATAATCCTGTAAAAGATAAGGAAGTTAATAATGAAAAATGTGGGTTTCTATATTGAATAAACACACCATCAAAGGGTTGACTCATAATTATTCCAGTGGAATCTATAAGACCACGTCTTCCTACTTCAATAAATAAGTTTCCATTCTTTTCTAAAGGAACAAAAAAAGTAAATTTTAATATGTCTATATCAAGTATAGCTTTTGCTAATAACTTTTCATTGATTGGTGCTATATACTTTCTCATCTTAAAATAAGCTGAACCTTGCATTGCGAAGTTATAAAAGGTATTTTGATCTATATTTTGTCTCATCCAAAGAGAAAGTTTATTAGAATTACTAAAAGAAGTTACGTTATCATTTTTTGCAGGAGTTGCAATATCAAAATTTAAAGATGAAGAGAAAAGCCCTCCACCTTCAAAAGCAAATAAATATGAAATAACAAGTAGTAGAACAAAAAAAAGAATGCCTTTTTTCATTATCGCACCTCAGATAATTTTGAAATTATTGCAATTGCATCTCTAGGATCAACATTACTAGATGGAGACTTATCTTCATCTACTAAACCTTCCATTTTTAGATATCGAAAAGCATAATGAGGTGTTTTATATAAATTATACCAAATGCTTCCCTTTATGTTTCCAGCTTCCATAACTAAAACTGCAAACATATCATAACGAATGCTATCACTTGCTTTTGCGTCTTTGAAGTTTTTCATATATCTAAATTTTTCAAGAGCATCAGCAGAAAGAGATTCATCAGAGAGTTTGCCTGCCATAATACCAGCAAGATAGCAAGCATCTCCTATTGTCAATGCAGAAGAGCTTAAAATCTTTTCTATAGCCTTTGCTGATTGTGAATATGTAAAGCTTCCAATATTACAAAATAATAGCAGTAATAAAACAAAAAAACATGATTTAAATTTCATTATTACACCCACCCCCTACGGATGCAAAACAAATGTTTTGATAATTATAAACTAAAACTGTTTGAGATAAACATTTCTAAAATCACTGTTGATTTTTAGACCTTTCTATGTTTTAATTATAGTTAAATATTTACCTAATTTCAACATACAGTAAAAGAGTATTGTTTAATACTATTAATTAATCATCTTAAGATTTGCCTAATTCATGTAATGAATCTAATGGATATAGTGCTTCAACTGTGGTTATATTTATATTTTCTTTTGAAGAACCAAAGATTATTATTGCATCTTTTCCCATAAACTCACTAATAACTTGTCTGCAAGCTCCACATGGTGGAACTGGGTAGTTAGCATCTGGAGTTGCAAGTGCTAAAATTAGAAACTTCTTTTTACCCATAGAAATTGCATTATATATAGCTGTGCGTTCAGCACAATTGGTCAACCCATATGAGCGATTTTCAACATTAACACCTTTAACCACATCTCCATCTTCAGTTAATAAAGTGGTGCCCACCCTAAAATGTGAATATGGTGCATAAGCATTTTGTGCTGTTTCTAAAGCTATATTAAATAAGTCAATATAGCTATAATCCATATTATTACTTGATATTTTCATCTTTCTATTATAGCATACCTTTCATGCCATTAAAAGATAAAATTAGGCTTATAATTGTAGGTAGCATTATAATTTTTTTCCTTTATTTTTTGATTGCTGCGAAGCCTTTAAATAGAGATTTATATTTTCTTCCAATTTGGTCTTCTTCAATAGAAACTGAAATTGATGTAGCTTCAAATGAAACATTAAACAAAGACTTAGAAAAAACTAATGCGAAAGTATATCCTTTTTTGATGAAAAATAAGTTTGGCTATTTTTCTGATAATGGTAAAATCATTATGGCTAAAGAATTTATGGGTAAAGTATCTGCATCTTCAAGCTATTGGTGTCAGTATAGCATAGATTCAAAAGAGGCTGAAATATATGATCCAGTTGGAAAGCATATTACTACAATAAAAGCTGCTGGATTTATACATATAGTAGGAAATAAAATCTATCTTTTTATGCCTGGCGGTTATGGAGTCTCTGAATACGATACTAAAGGAACAAATCTTTGGAAATATGAACATACTGCGGCAATAACTGCTTTTCATTCTTCTGAAAAAGGGGTTGTTATTGGTTATTCTGATGGAAAGATTGCATATTTAGATAAAAATGGAAACGAGGTGTTTAATTTTTATCCCGGTGGTAGTGTATATCAAGTTATTTCAGGGCTAGCACTTTCTAATGATGGAAAATTTATAGCTTGTGTTTCTGGAATTGAAAAGCAAAGAATTTTATTGATTCGAATAATGGAACGTCAATATAAAATAGTAAAACATGAATATTTAAAAGGGAACCTATATCGCCAAGTGTTTGTAGCATTTGATGGAGATAGTTCTTGTGCAATTTTTGAATCTAGTGATGGAATTGGAATAATAGATTGCAAAAGCTATAAAATTCATTTTATAGATGAAAAAGATGTAATTGTTGATATAGGTGATGATGAAAAGCTTGTTACAATTCTTACACAAAAAAATGATAGGTGTAAGTTGATTATGATAGAAAAACCTTTTCAAAAAATTGCCACAACCACATTTAATGCTAATGAAACTTTTTTACTTCAAGATAAAAATAAGCTTTTCATTGGTTCCACATCTAAGATTTCTGCAATAGAAATTAAAAATTAGGTCGATTATGAAAAAAATATTTTTAATAATTTTGTCTTTAACTGTTTTTGCTTTATATGCACTTGAATGGCCAATGAATAACTTTAAATTTGGTATGTTGTTTGGAGATCCATATTCTAAAGGTGGTAATTTTCAAGTAGGCTTAATATTTATAGGAGATGAATCTGTAAAAGTTGCAGAGTATGGGAAAAAGCTAATTGCAATAAGCGAGAATAAGACTTTACGTGAGTTTCCAAGTACTTTAGGAAATGCAGTAGTTGTAGCTCACGACAAAGGGTTGCAAACAATTTATGGAGGCCTAAAAGCTGTACCAACAATAATAGATGAAAATTCTAGAATTGAAACCTTTTCTATAGTAGGAACTGTTGGAAACAGCTCATGGGGGAATGAAGGTTATCTTACTTTCCAAGTTATTGATACACAAGAAAAATCATTTATTAATCCCACAAGACATCTTTTGCCATTGTTGCCATTTAACGACCAACTTTTTCCAACAATTACAGGAACTGTATTAATTGATGATAAAACAAAACAAACTTATAAACTTGATGCTGTTAAAAATATTAAGCAAGGTGAATATGATTTATATAGCTTTATAAAAGATAGTATGATTGATCTATCAGAAAACTTTATTCCTTTTGATGTTTCTATTCTTGTAAATGGAAAGACAGCTCTTGATGTTCAGTTTTATGTTTTAGAAGGAAATAAAGGAAAGTTATATCTAAAAAAGACAAAAATCATTGCAGAAAAATTATATGGTAATGAAGGAAAGATATATTTAGGAAAACTTATATTAAAACGTGGACGAACTGAAATTGTAATTTCTGCAACTGATATAAGCCAAAATACAACTAGAATGACTTATGTATTACAAGTCGAATAAAAATAATTTGCTATAAGTTTATAGAATATGCTATTTATTTCATAGATTGATTTTATTAGCTTAGTATGTTATAGTTAACTGCAATATGGCACATTGCATTAATTTAGAAGCAGAAAAGATTTTAGATAAAGAAATTCCTATTCTTGATCGTGGCTTTATTCGGCTTGTGGATTATATGGGTAGTGATTCACGTATTGTTGAGGCAGCTCGTGTTTCTTATAACAGCAAAAAAACAATAAGAGATGACGAAAAACTCATTGATTATCTATATCGTAATGGTCATACATCGCCTTTTGAACAAGTTATTTTATTATTTCATATCAAAATGCCTTTGTTTGTTGCTAGACAATGGATTAGGCATAGAACTGCAAGACTGAATGAAGTTTCTGGGCGTTATTCTGTTATGAAAGAAGAATTCTACTCTCCAGTTCCTCAAGATATAAAAGGGCAAAATACACAAAATAAACAATCTTCATCAGAGAGTCTTCCAAGTGAAATAGCTAATGCTATTGTTCAAGAAATAACAAATGAACAAAAACAATCTTATACTTCTTATAAATCTTTTATTGATAGGGGTGTTTCAAGAGAAATGGCTAGAATAAATCTTCCATTATCTTTATACACTGAAGTTTATTGGCAGATGGATCTACATAATCTTTTTAACTTTTTAGTTTTACGTTTAAGCTCGCATGCACAGAAAGAAATTAGGGAATATGCTAAAGCTATTCTTTCTGTTTGTGAAAAAATAGCACCTATTGCAACTAAAGCTTTTAAAGAATACACATTATATGGAAAGTGTTTTTCAAAGTCTGAAGCTAATTCAATTCTTTCTATTATAGAAGGAAAGAAGGTTTCAGATGATGAAATTGAAGCCTTGAAAGCAAAATTGGAAAGTGTTTTATAACTTATTTTAAGCTTGTTTGAAATGAGTACATCAATTATTGAGATGTATTAATAATATTAAGTTAGGGGGAATGTTATGGATATTAATAATTATCCAGCAGAGCCTTTTAGAATTAAGGCTGTGGAAACTGTGAAGATGTTAGACCGTGCAGGACGTGAAAAGGTTGCTAAAGAAGCAGGCTATAACACTTTTTTGATTAATTCAGAAGATGTTTATATAGACCTTCTTACTGACTCAGGTACAAATGCTATGAGTGATAAGCAATGGGCTGGCATTATGATTGGTGATGAAGCTTATGCAGGAAGTAGAAACTTTCATCATTTGGAGCAAACTGTTCAAGAAATCTTTGGATTTAAACATTTAGTTCCAACACATCAAGGTCGTGGAGCTGAAAACATTTTGTCTCGTATTGCAATTAAACCAGGTCAATATGTTCCAGGCAACATGTATTTCACAACAACACGCTATCACCAAGAAGCAAATGGTGGTATATTTGTGGATATCATTAACGATGATGCTCATGATGCAGGAAAAAGAGTTCCTTTCAAAGGTGATATTGACTTAAATAAACTAGAGAAATTGATCAATGAAAAGGGAGCTGAAAACATTGCTTATGTTTGTTTGGCTGTAACAGTTAACCTAGCTGGTGGACAACCTGTTTCTATGAAAAACATGAAAGAGGTTAGAGCTTTAACAAAGAAGCATGGAATTAAGGTTTTCTTTGATGCAACTCGCTGTGTAGAAAATGCTTATTTTATTAAAGAGCAAGAAGAAGGATACAAAGATAAGACAATAAAAGAGATTGTACACGAAATGTTTAGCTATGCTGATGGTTGTACAATGAGTGGAAAGAAGGATTGTATCGTCAACATTGGTGGTTTCCTCTGTATGAATGATGATGAGCTATTCCAAGCCGCAAAAGAAATTGTTGTAGTTTTTGAAGGTATGCCTTCTTATGGTGGTATGGCAGGACGCGATATGGAAGCTATGGCAATTGGTTTGCGTGAATCTTTGCAATTTGAATATATCGAACACAGAGTTAAGCAAGTTCGCTATTTAGGTGATAAACTCTTAGAAGCAGGTGTTCCTATAATTGAACCAGTTGGAGGCCATGCTGTATTCTTGGATGCAAGAAGGTTCTGCCCACATATTGAACAAATTAACTTCCCAGCACAAGCATTGGCTGCAGAGCTTTATATTGAATCTGGTGTACGCAGTATGGAGCGCGGTATTGTTTCTGCAGGTCGTGACCCTAAAACACGTGAAAACCATGTTCCAAAGCTTGAAACTGTTCGCTTAACAATTCCTCGCCGTGTTTATACATATAAGCACATGGATCTTGTTGCAGATGCTGTTATTAAGCTATACAAACACAAGGAAGTTATTAAGGGCTTAAAGTTTACATATGAACCAAAACAATTGAGATTCTTCACAGCACGTTTTGAACATATCTAAAACAATATTTAAATAAATGTTAATAAGCACGTAGGCTTTTGATAAAAGCTTGCGTGCTTTTTTATTAGGAAAAAGATGATGGCTTTATTAACAATTTTTACCCCAACATTTAATAGAAAAGACACATTAAAGGCTTGCTATGAAAGCTTAAAAAATCAGGATTTTCTTGATTTTGAATGGTGTGTTATAGATGATGGTTCTAGTGATGATACCGAATCTTTAATTAAGAGTTTTCAAGCAGAATCACCTTTTAAAATTCAATACCAATATCAAGAAAATCAAGGCAAACATATAGCATGGAATAACACTTTAAGTATGTGCGAAACAGAATTTTTTATGTGTCTTGATTCTGATGATTATCTAATTAGTAATAGCTTAGGTAGTGTATGTGCTACAGGAGGATACTTAGATGGTATTAGAAATGATGATAAAGTAATAGGGCTACGTATGAATGCCATTAATTCAAAAACTAACTTACCTTGTAGTGAGTATATTTCTGATAAACCTATATTAAAATCGTGGTTTTATGAGGTAGCACATGAAAAATATGTTGGAGAAAAACTTGATATCTTTAAGACAAAAATATTGCAAAAGTTTTATTTTCCTAATAAAGAGGGTGTAAAGTTTATTCCCGAATCTTGGATGTATAGTTCTGTTGCATGTTCAGGCTATCTTTTTTTGTATTTACCAATTGCTATAAGATTTTTTAATTTTTATGGAGATGATAAAAAGTTAAGTGCTACTCCTATAATGAAACATGCAGAAGGTCATTATATTTATCGTGCTCATTTATTAAAAGTCACAAAAAAAGCTGTGTGGATAATTAATCCCATATATTATTTGAAAACATTAATACGTTTTTCTCAAACTGCTAGGGCTTGTTCAAAGACATTTAAGGAAAGACTGAAAGATTCAAATGATATTTTTGCTACTATTTTAAGTTATATTTTGGGAGTAATAAACATTTAGAAAAGCTTTTATTAAAATATTTTAATCATTTGAAAAAAATAAAATTGATAAAATCTTCTTTTCATATTATGATAGAAGTACGGAGGTTAATTATGAAAAAATTAATGCTTATCGTTTGTCTTCTTTCATGGGCTATTTTTTCTTATGCAGATGATATGATGATGATGGAATACAATCCAAAAGCTGAAAAGAATCATCTAGTGATTGAAATGTATCTTTTAAGTGAAGATGGACAAACACTTGCTGGTGAAGTTGTTGCTGTTGAAACAAAGTATGGTGTTGCATTTTATCCAAATTTAACTGGTTTACCACCAGGATTGCATGGTTTTCATGTTCATGAAAATTGTGATTGTGGAGCAACAGAAAAAGGTCTAGCTATGAAAGCTGGTGGACACTGGGATCCAAAGAAAACAGGAAAACATTCATTCCCATGGGATGATAATGGTCATAAGGGCGATTTACCAGCTCTCTATGTTGACATGGAAGGAAATGCAAAATACCCAGTTCTTTCTCCAAAGATTAAAAAAGTTAAGGAACTAAAAGGGCATTCATTAATGATCCACATAGGTGGGGACAACCATAGTGATCATCCTAAAGCATTAGGTGGTGGTGGTGCTAGGCTTCTTTGTGGTGTGATAAAGTAAGTTTTTTATGATGAGATCAGCATGTTCTATAAAGAAATGCTGATCTCATGTTTAATGTGTTATGATTTAAGTGTGTAATCGTAAGTTATTGTAATTGTATTGTTTTGAGCTACGTCTTTTAA
Organism: Treponema sp.; assembly: GCA_052169975.1. Classification (GTDB taxonomy): domain Bacteria; phylum Spirochaetota; class Spirochaetia; order Treponematales; family Treponemataceae; genus Treponema_B. Next base: position 15,588 of record JBQNBK010000014.1, on the reverse strand, counting down.
ATCAACTTTATAAATAAATGAAAGTCTTCCATCCCAAAACTTATCTTGTTTTTGCCCATTTATTTACCAATGTTTAATAGTTTTTTTGTAGTGATCTTTAACACCAAAAAAGCAAGAATCCCCTTCTTTTACTTCGTCTCCATCATTAATAGAACCTTTGCCAGAAATGCTAGCATCTATTTCAGTGTTATCAAACTTTAATATTATTTTATTTGTTTTTCTTTCAGTAAATTTAACCTCTATTATTCCTTCATTGTTTGCATCTTTTTTATCGATTTTGTACTGAAAAACCTTTTTACCATCCCATTTACTGTCTTGTTGATTGTCATTTATAAACCAATGCTCTGGTATTTTCCCGTCTGATACTTTTGCAGTGAATGAATAGCTATCCCCTTCTTGAACTTCTATGCCACTTGAAGCTGCATCATTTGTATTATCTTTTTTTGCAGTGACCTTTTGTACATCAAATTTAAGCACTATCTTCTTTTCAGGTTTCGTTGATGGAGCGGGGCTTATAGTCCTTGTATTCTTACATGCAAAAAAACATGTGCTGAAAAGAGCAAATCCTAATATAAACATTTTTGTTTGTGTTTTTATAAAATCTCCTAAAAATTATTTTTAGCATAAAAGAAATAAATAATTTCTTTGTAAATGCTTACTTATTATATCATCTTATGGTATTCTTTCAAAGTTAAGTGTCTTAGGGGGATCATAATATGACTGATTGTTTTTTTTCTATAATAATTCCAGTTTATAATACAGAAAAATATTTAAACAAAGCAATTTCTTCTATAGCAAAACAAACTTTTCCAAAAGATAAAGTGGAGCTTGTAATAGTCAATGATGCATCTCCAAATACTGATATGTGTAATAAGATTATAGAAAGATGGAAAGAAAAACTGAATATTAATTATATTGTGTTACTAGAAAACAGTGGTACACATTTTGCAAGAAAAACAGGAGTGTTAGCTGCAAAAGGTAAATATCTTTTACACTTAGATTCTGATGATTTTCTTGAAAGAATTGCTCTTACTGCACTATATAATGATATTGAAAAAAATGGAGATGTTGATTATATAGAATTTAATGCCTACCATGTACGATATGGTTTTGCTAAATTTAGGGAATATAATTATAAAAAACTAGACAAAAAAGGAGTATTTGCACTTATAACTTTTCAGACAAATATGTGCATTTGGAATAAATGTTTTTCTACTTCTTTTGTAAAACCTATATATCAAAATATGACAGATGCTTATATTGTTTTTGGTGATGACCAATATCAACTTTCACTTATAGAACATTATGCAAAAAACCGTCGTTTGTTGCCAAAATCTCTTTATAATTATGTAAAAGGTGTGGGTATATGCACAGTGAGAAATTACAACCAGAAACAAATTAGAATGTTTATTTTAAGCTATTGGAATATGAATGAAGAGCTTTTTGCTTTTTTCAAAAAAGAAGGTTGTCCATCATATCTTCCATATATAGAAGAGTGCACACAAGGCTCTTATGTATGGATTCTAGAAAATAGCAAAGAAACAGATGATTTTATATCTGTAGCTAGTGAAATCTTAACTAAAGAATCATTAAATCGAATTTTTTGTGATTACATTAAAAAGACTAAACCTACTTTGGATAAGCTAAAAAAAAGAGACTGGTTCTTTTCATTTTTTGAAAAAGTTTTTAGGAATATAAGAAGACAATTTAGATTAAACAATGGGGTTAACTAATATCTTTCCATTTTTCTTGCTAGTACTTTCATATAATTATACACTAACGCAAATGATGAATCTGTTAATGTGTCTATTGTGTCAAAAGGTGTGTGCATTTTTTGCCAAGTTAGTGGAATAATCTTTTCGAGAGGTGAGTCTTTTTCTATTCGCTTATTTTTTAATATTATATCAATTAATTCAGAGTAAGAGGGTTTTTCTTGAAGGTCATCAAGCCCCTTTTTCAATATCGTAGCTTCATCAAGTGGAAGCACAGTAACAAGTTGAGCATTAAGACCTGCTGCAATAAAACCTGCATTGTCACTATATGGTGTGATTAAAGACATATGCTTGCTTGCACTTTCTCTTGCGTGCGAGATTGCCTTATTATGAAGATCCTGTAAAGAGGCCGTTTTTTCTTTTGGGCGCCCATAAATACCAGCAAGAGAAAAGATTAATACCTCTCCTCTTCCACACATATCAAAAATATACACATCACTATCAGTCATGTTAAGTTTTCTTAATCCTAAAGCCAATTTATATGAGCCTTGTAATTCTAATCCTGCACTTGCCACTTCTTCTGAATCTGTAAAAATTATCTTGATATTATGCTCATAGTTGCAAGATAAAAGGTATACAGCAAAATTCATTAAAATAAAGCTTGCAGCTGAGTTGTCATTTGCCCCTTCTGTGTTTTCTTTTCTATCATAATGAGCAATGAGTAATTTATTTTTATAGCATTTATTGTAGTTTTTTTTTGAATAGTGAACAATAATATGTTTACCTGTTGAAAGAGAAACAGGCATAAAAGGCACACCATGTTCCTTTAGAAAAGAAATAATAAAGTCTCTTCTATCAATGCCTTGTTGTAGAAAAGACTTAAATACTGATGAATTTGAAAAGCCGGAGGAAAGAACCCTTTCCACCACAGCTGAATTATACATAGAACACCTAAAGTTTTAAATCTTTTTTAATGCTTCTTCTAGTTCTTTAACTATTTTTGCAAAGTTATTGCATGCAGCTTGTATTGGGCTACTAGTTGCCATGTCAACACCGGCAACTTTTAAGCTTTCAATTGGATAGCGTGAACCACCAGATTTTAAGAAATTAAAGTAGTCTTCTCTTTCTTTTGCTCCACCAGAACTCACCCTTTCAACTAATGCCATTGCAGCAGAAATACCTGTTGAATATTTATACACATAGAAAGAATTATAGAAATGAGGAATGCGTAAAGCTTCTAAATCACTAGTTTCTTCAAATTCCATTTCTGGTCCAAAATACATTCTTAATAATTTTCCATATTCTTCTCTGATTACAGAAAGTGTTAAAGGTTGTCCTTTTTCCACACAATCATGTGTAATTTTTTCAAATTCTGCAAACATTGTTTGCCTATAGAGTGTTGCCAAAATATCTCCTGCACGCATGCTTAAAAGATATGCTTTCATTTTGTCATCTTCTGCATGTTTTAATAAATGGCGGAATAATAATTCTTCATTGAATGTTGAGGCAACCTCTGCTTCAAAGATTGTGTAGTTGTAGCAAGGATATGGATTATTATGTCTTGAATACCAACTGTGCATAGAATGCCCACTTTCGTGTATTAGCGTAAATAAATCTCTTAAAACATCCTCTTTATAGTTGATTAAAATGTAAGGATAGCTATCGTAAACTCCAGCAGAAAAAGCACCAGCTCTTTTGCCAATGTTTTCATACTTATCTACCCAATGTTCTTCCGTTAAGCCTTTTTTTAATATAGAAACATATTCATCACCTAATATTTCCAAAGCATCTGTAATAATCTTTACAGCTTCATCAAATGGTGTTACTTTTTTCACTTTGCTTACAAGTGGAACATACACATCATAAGGCTTTAATTTATCAACTTTTAGAGTTTTTTTCATTAGTGAATAGTATTTGTGTAGTGGTTCAAGATTTTTGTGTATTGTATCTATTAAATTATCATATACAGCCAAAGGAACTTTATCAGGATGCAAGGCTCTTTCGCGTGCTGAAGAATAGCCTCTAATCTTAGATAAAGCTATGTTTTGTTGAACTTTCGCAGCATAAAGAGAACTTATAGTGTTTTTATGACCATTAAATACTGAATAAAATTGTTTATAAGCTTTTTCTCTTATACTTCTATCAGGATTTGACAAAAATTGTGAAAAAGAAGATTGAGTTAGCTTTTTGTCTGTATGACCATCATTGATATAACCAAAGTCCATATCAACATTTGTTAGTTGTGAGAATGCTCCTTGTGAAACTCCTTGACTTTCTGAAAGAAGAGATAAGATTTTTTCTTCTTTATCTGAAAGAATAAAAGGCTTTACATAAAGCATTTTTTCTATGGATATACGATGATCTTTAAATGCTTCTCCTGTTTCGCTTTTTGGGTCAATCCATTTGAGTAAGTTTTCTTCTGGTATCTGCATAAGACTTGGTATAAACCAACTGGTTTTTGCAGAAAGATCTGTAAAAGCCATGATGATGCGTCCAATGCGTTCAAGGTTTTTGCTGTCTCCTTCATCTGCAGATTTATTTAGCATTGCATAACTATAAAGCCTCTCTCCTAAACGTTGAGTATCTGCAGATTGATTTAATGCTTCCAATAAAAGATTTGCTGTAATTGTTTCGGGTTTTTCAAAAGCATCTTTGTATTTTTCTGATTCTTTACCCATTTCGATAAATGTTAAAAGAGATTCTTCCCATTTTTCATCACTCTCAAAAAGAGAGGATAAATCCCATTTGTCGTCCTTAGCGACTTCTGATCTTTTTAATAAATTTGTAGGTTTCATAATATTAACTATACAGTTATCAACCCTTATTTTCAAGATAGTATATTGTCTTTAAGCTTAAAGCTAAATGTATAAAGAAATTTTTCAAGTATCATCTAATAAAATAAGAGTAATTTTTTATAAAACTCTAGCTAGAGTTGAAAAATACTCTAGCTAGAAGTGATTCAAACTCTAGCTAGACTATGGTCTCGTTTCTCACCGTTCTCGCATAGCAAGAACGTACGTTTTTGCTATGCGAGAACGTACGTTAATGGCATGCAAAGTCGCATATAATTGATGCAGAAACTGCATCGTTTTTTGATCTATTGCATAGAGGCAAAGAGGTTTCTTTCTAGGCGTCAAAACGCCTAGTAGTTTCTAGTTACATTGCAACAGTTCCAAAAGTTGGACTGGAAAACAAGGGGAGCAAGATATGGAAAAGAAAAGTGGGCTAAGCACCTAAGGCAAGTAATGAAGTGTTAAGATGTTATTGGTATTTGAGAGTAATCAGTAATGATTATGTCATATCATTAAAGAAGCTATTATCTTGAGCGAATAAAAGGGGACATTTCTGTTGTGTTAAAATAGGGGACATTTCTATCGAGCTTTAACAAGCATAAAGTGCAAACTTGAATAAAAAAAGAAAACAGTATAGTATAATACAGTTCGTGGATGTTTTTATTTAAAGTGTGACACTAAGGTGGTGAAGGAATGGGACATAAATATATTTTTTCCCTATTAATTATATTATCAATTTTTTTTGTTGCTTGTAAGACTGCCCCTAAAGCAGTTGAACCAGCTAACAAAATGGAAGATTCTGATAAAGATAACAATAAAATCAATGAAGATGCTTTGGATCGTATGGCAAAAGAAGCTGAACAAGCAAGAAACGAAGCAATAAGGAATGGTGCAGATAAGACTCACTCTTCTTTGTTTGAAAAAGCAGATGAAATGTTGCGTCTTGCAAAGGAAGCTTCAAATAAAAAAGATGGAATGAAAAAGTTTGATCAAGCTAAGAATATGTATCAAACACTTTCTAATCTTGCAAAATGTCTTGAGTATAAAAAAGAAATTGATGAAAATAAATTTCAAGACTATGATCTTCAAAAATATGAAGATGCAACTTCTTTTTATGCAAAAGCAATAGAAAAATATAACGCAGGAGATTTTTCTTCTTTTTCGGATTCTGTTGAATCCTTATCTTTATATAAATCTTTATATGATCGTGGTTATCTTGAGCTTGCACAACTTGCAAAAAAAGCTGCAAGAGAAGCAAAGCAAAAATGCGATGATATAAAAGCATCTCGAAGCATGACAAAAGATTATAATGAAGCAGTTGGATTATATAATACTGGAAATGTTCATATGACAGATAAGAATTATAAGGAATCTTATAAGTCTTATACTGCGTCTTGCGATGTTTTTAACGAAACATATAAATTGGTAGAAGAAAAACGAAAAGAAGCAGTTCTTGCTCTTGGGCGTGCAAAAGAAAAATTAAAAGCATCTTCTTCATTAGCTAATGAAGCTGATAAGATATCTCCACTAGCTGAAGGTGCAGAAGGTTTTGAAGAAGGAGATGTGGATTCTTCTAAATTGGAAAATAAAGATTCAAAAAAAGAAAATGTTGATGCGATTGATGAAGACAGTTAGGAGAAAGTGATGAAAAAGTTTCTAATTACTATTATATGTTTGCTTGGCTTTATGAGGCTTTTTGCACTATCTTATGAAGATAATGAATATCAAAGAAAATCACGTGCTTATACACAATTGAGTTCTAATGCATTGGATGAAGGCGATTATGATGCTTCTATAGAATATTCAAGGCTTGCAGAAGAATATGCTAGGCTTTCTGCAGAATTTATTCAAAAAATGCTGGCAAGAATAGAAGCAGAACAAATTATGAATAAGGCTAGGACTCGTTATGAGTGGGCAAAAACCAATAAAGCTCAAACTAGATATCCTGAACTTTTTGACGAGGCAACAGAAGAATTAAAAGCAGGGGGAGTCGCTTTTAATAATGAAGATTATGATGTGGCTACAGCTTGTGCAAAAAAAGTTCTTGCAACCTTGTCGGGAGTTGAAGGGGATGAAGGAACTCTTGCAGGTTTACCTTCAACATATAAGGTGAGAACATGGAGAGGGGAGCGTGATTGTCTTTGGACTATTGCAGCTTTAGATGGCATATATGGGGATGGTTTTATGTGGAAAAAACTTTATGAAGCAAATAAGAGTAAGTTTCCAGATCCAACCAATCCCGACTTAGTTGAACCGGGTATGATTTTGGTTATTCAACCTCTTCATGGAGAAGAAAGAAGTGGGCTTTATGATCATGATAAAACATATAGAAAAGTGAAATAAATGGGTGAAACAGATTCGTGGGAACAAGATAAATTTAGTGAAGTCTTTGAAGATGAGCTTAGATTGTTAAATAGGAGATTTAAAAGCAAGGCTTCGTGCTCTATAGAAGAATTGGAGGGGATATTACAATCTCTTTATATAATGGAAGGGCAAAATCTTGAAGGGAAAGTGCATGAAATTACCCTTTCTGCAACAATAGTAGCTTATGAAGCGTTTATCCATGAAAAGAAAAGGAGTGAAAAATGAATAGAAAAAAAGTATTTTTATTGTTTGTTCTCGTTTTTGTTTTTTCTTCTTGTTCTATAAAGAAAATGGCATTTAATAATATTGCAGATAGCTTAGCTCCTTCCTATCAGCAAAAAGAAAAAGAAGCTTTGCGTGTTCAAAAATTAAGAGAACAAGGCGTTGAAGTGCCAAATCCTATGCTTGCATTTTTAGGGGAAGAAGATACTGAGTTAGTAGGTTCTGTATTTCCTGTTGTTATTAAAACATACGAGATGATGATGTTGCAAGATAAAACACACAAAGGGCTTAGCCTTATGACAGGTGAATTCTATGTTATGTATGCAAATGCTTTTGTGGAAACTCCTGCAACTTTCTTGCCAGATACAGAGTATGATAAAAAGAATGAAGGTTTTGTAAGAGCTAGAAAACTATACTTAAAAGGGCATGATTTAATTCTTAATTCTCTTGACTTATCAATACGTGGCATAAAACAAGTTTTGAAAGGAAATGATGAAAAAGCAATTGATGAAATACTTGAAAAATGTACTATTGAAGATATTGAAGCTCTTTATTGGGCTGGTGCTTCTTCTCTTGCAGTTTTTGCCCTTGAACCATTAAACACAGAAACTAGTCATTTGGTTTATGCTGGCAAAGCAATGCTTGAAAAAGTGTGTGCGTTGGATGAATCTTTTAATAATGGTGCTGCTTGGGAAATTCTTGCAAAATTCTATGCTGCAGCTCCTGAAAGCTTAGGTGGTGGGGAAGAGAAAGCAAAGAATGCTTATAATAAAGCATTGGAGCTTTCAAAAGGCAAAAGTGCCTCTGTTTATGTAACTTATGCTTCTTCTTTTTGCATTCCAAAACAAGATAGTGTAGGCTTTGATGAAGCTATAGAAAAAGCTTTAACTATTGATTCTTCTTTGCAACCAGAGAATAGACTTATGATTTCTTTATCTCAAAATTATGCTAGATGGTTGAAAGCTCATAAAGATGATTTTATATTAGGTAATTAAATATATCGGTGGGGATTTTTAGATGAAACGTTTATTATCTTTTTGTTTGTTTTTTTCTTTGGTTTTTTTCTCTTATGCAGAGGTTGTAACGCTTAAAATTGCTAGTGTTGCACCTGCTAGGTCTCCTTGGGATATTGAGTTGAGAAAAATGGCTCAAGAATGGACTCGCATAACTAAAGGTCAGGTAAAACTACAGTTTTATGACATGACAGTTTTGGGTGGAGAAAAAGCTGGTATACAAAAATTAAAGTCTACAAGACCTGGACAAAAAGCTCCTATAGACGGTGCTTTGTTTTCCACTGTTGGTTTGCATGAATTGGCTCCTGCTGCTGGTTTTTATACTCTTTCTGTTCCTTTTTTGATTCAAAGCCAAGAAGATTTAGACCTTGTTTTATCAAAATATGGGCAAGAGATGGAAAAGAAAGTTGAAAAGGCCGGTTGCAAAATTATCGCATGGTCAAATGTTGGCTGGCTTTCTTTTTACACAAAAGATTCATATAAAACACTTGCAGAGTTAAAAAAGATTAAAATGGCAGTTTCTGGGTTGGATTCTCCTGTTTTAAGCGATTGTCTTAAAATTAGTGGCTTTAATATTGAAAATGTTAGTGCTAATAAATTTGTTCAATCATTGAAAACTAAGGGTGGGGCAAGAGGCTTTTTTGCTGTTCCACTTCTTTCTTATGCTGCAGGACTATATAAAGATATTGATTATGTGTTGGATGCAAAACTTTGCCCAGTTATGGGGGCTTTTGTTATTTCAAATGATGCTTGGAAAAGGATTCCTGATGAGTTTAAAGCAGCTTTGATGGAAAGCACCGCAAAGACTACAAAGATGTTGAATGAGTCACTTGAAAAAACAGATAGAGAATGTATTGCAAAGATGGCTAGTGCAGGATGCAAGCTAATAGTTCCAACTAGAGAAGAATTGAACGCATGGGCTTCAGAATTTGAAAAAAATACAAATGATGTTCTTAATGCTAATTCACAAGCATTAAACCGTAGCTTGTACAATAGGATTTACACTTTATTATCTCAAAATAGAAAATAAATTATGCTAAAATCACCAAATGTTTTTTTCAAGAATACAATATCAATAGTGGTTGCAATTCTTTCTGCACTATTGATATTGTTGCCATTAAGTTTGTTTTGCATAACTAAGATGATGCCTGTCCTAGATAGTGATATGGCTTTGATTCACATAGTGTTTATCTTTTCTTGTTTTGCAGGTATTTTAACAGAAATCAACAAAAAGCAATTATGTGTAGATGCTTTTTTAATGAAGCTCCCAGAATATACAAAAAATATTGTTCAACAAGTGAATTATGCTTTTTCTATATTCACACTAAGTGTGCTTTTCTTTTCTTCATTTCCTAATTTTTTTGCAATTTTTTCAAAGGATGAACTAATATGGTATGTGCCAGTTCGCTTTATATTTTTGTCCTTACCATTGATGTACATCTTTATTTTACTTTTGAATATCATCAAAAGTAAAAATGTTTATACTGTAACAATAAGTTTGGTCTTAAGCATTTTGGCATCTTCTTCTTCTATTGCATCTATTGCTTATCATCTTTTTCAAGAAAATATTCAGTTAGCTTTTATTGTTAATTTTTTTGATATTCTTGCTTCTTACATACCTAATTTTGTTTCAGTTTTAGGTGTGCCTTTGGTGATTTGTGCAATTGTTTTAGCTTTTTTAGGCTTGCCTTTGTTTGTGGTTATTTCTTTTATCACAATCATTGCATTTAGCTCTGGTGATGGCTATGTTGATACAATTTCTAACGAAGCTTATCATATTTTAACAAATAGCGGTGGTGGTATTGCAGCAATTCCTCTTTTTACTATGGCCGGCTACATTCTTTCTAAAGGTAGTGCAGGAAAGCGATTTTTGGAATTTATTAAAAGCACAATAGGGCACCTTAAAGGTGGTGTAGTGATTGCGACTGTTTTAGTGATCACTATGTTTACAACTTTTACAGGTGCTTCTGGTATTAGCATATTAGCATTGGGTGGAATATTAACGATAGTTTTAGTTGGCTTTGGATATTCAGAAGATGATTCTCAAGCTCTTATTACTGCATCTGGTTCTGTTGGTATTCTTTTCCCCCCAAGCCTTGCAATAATTATTTATAGCACAACAAATATAATGGACGTATATTTCATGGATATGTTCAAAGGGGCTATTCTTCCGGGTGTGTTGATGGCTTTGGGAATGATTGCAATTGGAATTAAAAAAGGTGGAATTGCCACAAAAGATGTTTCTTCAAAAAATCCTTTTAGCATTCATTTTGTTTTTAAGTCTTTTATTTCTTGTGTGTTTGAGCTTTTGTTGCCTGTCTTAATAGTGATTTTTATTTTTTCGGGCACCTTTAATTTGCTAGAAGCCGCTGCATTCACTGCTTTTTATGCTTTTTGTTTGGAAACATTCATAAGAAAAGATTTTTCGTTTAAAGAAGCAATTACCGTAATTGTTGAAAGTGTACCTATTGCTGGTGGCGTTTTAGTGATTATTGCTGCTTCTAAGGGTTTGGCATATTTTTTAGTGGACGCAAATGTTCCTGATATATTGACACAATTAGTTACTTCTGTTTTGCCTTCTGAATACTTTTTTTCAAAGTATATATTCTTATTTTTGCTTAATATACTTTTGTTAATTGTTGGTTGCATAATGGACATATATTCTGCAATATTAGTTGTTTCTCCTCTTATCATTCCTGTAGCACAAAGTTATGCAATTGACCCAGTACATACTGGTGTGATTTTTTTGACTAATCTTGCATTAGGATTTTTAACACCGCCTATTGGAATGAACCTTTTTATTGCAAGCTATACTTTTGAAAAACCTGTTACAAAAGTTGTAAAAAGTATTCTTCCTTATTTAGTGGTTCAAGCAATAATTTTATTATTAGTAACGTATATACCATGGTTTAGTCTTGCTCTTATAAATTAACTTTTTGGGATAATATGATGAAAGCGTTGGAGTTTAGGATAGTTTTTTCTCTCTTTTTTGTTTTGTTTTTGTTTTCATGTTCAAATAAGAAAGAAGAAGACGTAGTTCGCATTGTGTTTTATCAAGTACCAAGTACTAAAACTGGTGCTATAGAAAATATTCTAAAAAAGCAATTTGAGCCTAGTAGTGATGAAAAAATAGAGCTCAAGTTTGAACAAGTGAATGATGCAAATAAATTAAAAGAGATGGTGGAAAAAGATAAAAATATTTCTTTAATTTTTTCCAATACAGCCCATTTACCATTTGCAACAGAAAAAGCAGCCCCTTTTGATGTTTCTCTTTATGGAACCTTTCCTTCTTGTATCAAAAGATATGCGTTTGAAAGATTAGAAAAAAATGCTGAAGGTTCTATCACTTTACCAATACTTCTTGATTCATACAATTTATTTTTTAATAACACAATTCTTGAAAAAAAGCATGTAATTGGTGCTTACGATGTAGGTGTGTTTTCAAAACTATTGGAAGAACTATCCACTCAATCAAAATATCCTATTTTGTGTGCTGGTGGTGAGGATGCAACATTACTCTTTTTTGTTTCAAATGTTATGCAAATGGTGGGTGATGTTTATTCTATCCATGATGAAAAAATAAAAGAAGTTAACCTAAAAAATAGAGGAGCGGTCTTTAATGATGCACTAGAATTGATAGTGCAATGGCAAAAAAAGGGTTTTTTGCATCCTGAATGGTTTCGCTTAAAAAATATAGATATTTCTTTGTTTATGGACTTAAAAGAAATAGGTGTCTTATTTACGCCAATGAGTGAATATAACGAGGTGAAAAGTGAGGCTAGACAGTTTTATTCACTGATGCCTAATATGCCTCTTTCTGATGCTTGTTCGCTTAATGGTCTTTCTGTTTCTGTTTTGTCCCTTGTCAAACCAATTCAAAAAGAAGAAAACAAGTCTATAGCTAAAAACGAATATATTTCTAAAATTATTGAATATTGCATCAGTGTGGAAGGGCAAAAAGAATTATCAGATATAACAGGTTTTAGCTCTGCGAGTATGTCTAACATAAATCAAAGTAGCACATCATCTATTCGTTATATATTGGCAACTGTTTCAGTGGTACTAGAAGACGTAGGCACCATTGTTTTGGAAGATTCAAGTGATGCTTCTTTCTTAGCAACTGAAATAAGGCAATATTTTCAAGCTAATGGTGTAGGATACTAGTTCTTTTTTTTATTAATAGGAGATTTTATGGGAAAAAAGATTGTTATTGCGTTGGGTGGGAATGCTTTAGGCAAAAATTTGGAAGAGCAAAGAAAGGCTGTTAAGATAACAGCTTCTGCAATAGCAGATTTGGTTGGGCAAGGGCATGATGTCATTGTTTCTCATGGTAATGGTCCTCAAGTTGGAATGATTCATAATGCTCTTATTTTATGGCAAAAAAATGATAAAACAGCATCTATTCCTCAATTAGACGTTTCTGTTGCTATGAGTCAAGGTTATATAGGTTTTGATCTTGAATGTGCTATTAGAGAAGAGTTGGAAAATAGGAAAATAAAAAAAGATGTTGTAACTGTTTTAACACAAGTAATAGTTGATAAAGACGACCCAGCCTTTTCAAATCCAACCAAACCTATCGGTAGCTTTATGACAAAAGAGGAAGCTGACGAAGCAAAAAAAAGAGGCTTGAGTGTTGTGGAAGATGCAGGTCGTGGGTATAGGCAAGTAGTTGCTTCGCCTCGCCCTATTGGAATTGCAGAGATAGATAGCATTAAAACATTATTTGAAACAAATCATCTAGTTATAGCATGTGGTGGCGGGGGCATTCCTGTCATTAAAAAAGGGAATGCACTTTGTGGTGTGCCTGCGGTAATCGATAAAGATTTTGCTAGTAGTATATTGGCAAAACTTTTGGGTGCAGACTATTTAATAATCTTAACTGCGGTTGAAAAAGTTGCAATTAATTTTAACAAAGAAAATCAACAATGGCTTTCGGAACTTACTATAGATGAAGCAAAGAAATACATAAAAGAAGGGCATTTTGCTAGTGGTTCTATGCTACCAAAAATTGAAGCAGGTATTGATTTTGTGGAAGCAACTAATAATGGGCAAGCATTAATTACATTGCTAGAAAAAGCACGTGATGGGATTGAAGGAAAATCAGGAACAGTGATAAAAAAATAAGCTTTTGATAAGGCTAGGTTTAAGCATGATGAAAAAAAAATATGCAATATTCATAGATGGGGATAATATAAAACCTTCTTATTTAGAATCTATTCTAGCTGCTGTTTTAAAAGATGGTGATATCCATATTAAAAGGTTATATGGGGACTGGACAACGTCTAATATGAAAGGCTGGAAAGAATGGTTAGAAAAGGTTTCTATAAGACCTATTCAACAATTTAGAAACGGCCCTAATGCAACAGATAATGCAATAATAATGGATGCTATTGAAATTGCCAATTCTAATAAAAATATAAATGCCATTTGTATTGTTTCTACTGATTCAGATTATTATAGTCTGGCTTTAAGGCTTAGAGAGTATGGGCTTTATGTTTTGGGAATTGGCAAAACTAATTCAAAACTACTTTGGGTTAAATCTTGTAATGAGTTTAAGTATATAGAAAACCTTGATGAAATATCTTCTGAAGATATTGAAAATGGTTCAGTGGATAAGAAAGCTATTGTTACTTTTTTGAATACAGCATATAAAAGCTCGAATAAAATAGAAGATGCTTGGGTTAATCTTGCAGAGTTAGGTCGCACAATAAGAAACATAATGCCAGATTTTGATATTACTACTTATCAGCATAATACATTAAGAGAATTAATTGAGTCTTTAAAAGATTATTTTGACTTGAAAAAAGATGATAATCATTTTCCTAATTACTGGTTTAAGCCTAAGAAAAGATGAAAGATAGGCTGATTATAGGAATAGATCCGGGACTTGCAAATACTGGCTATGGTGTAATTTCTTTTTCTAGCAATCGTTTTAGAATGTTGGCTTATGGAGCAATAACCACAGAAGCTAATGAGTTGCATGGCTACCGTCTTTTGCATATTTATAACGAAGTCACTTCTTTATTAAAAGAATATAGACCAACTGAAGCAGGCATTGAAACTTTGTATTTTGCAAAAAATGTTACTAGTGCATTGTCTGTTTCAGAGGCTAGGGGTGTTGTTATGTTGGCTTTGTTTTCTGAACACGTTGTTAATGTGGGCGAATATACTCCAAACACTATCAAAAAAGCTGTTACAGGAATTGCCCAAGCAACAAAAGATCAAGTGCAAGAAGCCATACGAATATTGCTTGGTCTTGAAAAAAAACCTAAGCCCAACCACGCAGCTGATGCTTTGGCTGCTGCTATTGCAAAGGCAAATATTGGAGATGTAATGTCTTATGTTCAATAGTATATCTGGTCTTCTTACAGGCAAAACTAACAATTCTGTTTTTGTTGATACTCACGGAGTTGAATGGGAAATCTTTGTTACGCAATATACGTTAGAAAAACTTAATGTTGAACAAGAGGCGAGGGTTTATACTTGGTTGCAACACAGGGAAGACCAAATGCAACTCTTTGGTTTTTATTCCACAAAAGAGCGTTCTATGTTTTTAGATTTAACAAAAGTTGAAGGCATAGGACCTAAGCAAGCTATGAAAATTCTTTCAAGCATTACCCCTGATAATTTGGAAGTTGCTTTAGAAAATGGTGATATCGAAAAATTACAAAGCATATCGGGTATTGGTAAAAAAACAGCACAAAAAATGACACTAGCACTTAAAGGTAAATTGACTATTGATGCTAGTTCTCCTTCTTTGAATGTAAAAACAGAGTATGAAGAAATTGTTGTTGCTCTAACACAAATGGGCTATGAAAGAAAGCGTTGTATAGAAGTAGTTAACAAGGTTGCTCTTTCTATGAAAGAAAAAGGCAAAGACCCCTTAAAAGAAGAGACTGAACTCTTCCGCCTTTCTATAGTTGAATTGGCATAGGTAATCATTGAATATTTTCCTTAAATTCTCTTTAATCTTTTAAGCATTAATAAATTTGATTGAAGTCACTATTCCAATAACAATTCATTTTCAAAACAATAAGATTTATGGATGCGAAAACAATGCATTTTTCACATCGATTATATGCGAGTTTGCATCCCGTTAACGGCCGTTCTCGCATAATGAAAACGTACGTTAACGATAGGCGAGAACGACAAGAAACGAGACCATAGTCTAGCTAGAGTTTAAAGCACTTCTAGCTAGAGTTTAGATGGTTTCTAGCTAGACTTTTTTTCAATTCTAGCTAGAGTTTTAGTAAAATGATACTTCTTTAATTAAAGATATTAGAAATATAATAGGTTTGGGGTTTTTAGGGGCTTCCCTATCGGGCTTTGCAGGAGTCCTCATACCTAGAAATTGGCACTTTAACCCAAGCCTTCCTGCAAGACAAAAATAATAGTATGCTTTTTTACACTTCTTTTGTTATTATATATCCATGATAACAAAAGAAGACTTTCAGAAATTAACTATCCAAAATGATTTTATGTTTT
>JBQNBK010000013.1:0-26975 GCA_052169975.1 Treponema sp. | reverse complement strand
CATATAATAGAATCATGTCCATTACACAAGACATTGATGAAACAAACATAGCCTTATCAAGATTTTTACCAAACGAATTTATGAGTTTTCTTAACAAAAAGCATGTTGATATTAAACTTGGTGACCATATCTTAAAGGAAATGTATGTGGCTTTTATACATATTGGTTTATGCAAAAACTTAGAATATAAAGAAGAAAGGTACCATGCTTTAGAAATATATAATAATGCTTTGCAAGATATCAACCCAATAATAGAAGCCCATAATGGTTTTATAGATAAATATTTGCCTGAAGGTCTTATGGTACTTTTTAATAGTTCTGCAGAAGATGTTATTAAATGTATGATGAAAATAAAAGAATTAGTTGAAAAAGAAAATGTTGGACGAATATTAAAAGGTGAAGAAAAAATTACATTTGCTTGTGGTGTTCATTATGGGCGTCTTATGATTGGTACTATTGGCGAGGAAGAGAGAATGGATAGTACAGTTATTTCTGATGCTGTCAACGTTGCATCACGTTTGCATTTTTATGCTTTGCAACAAAAAGTTTCTATTTTTGTAAGCAATGTGGTTAAAAATAACTTTAAAGAAAATAAAGAAATAAAACATATTGGTTTTTATTATAAGGGTAAGGTTAAGTTTAGAGGTAAGAACGAAACAATAGATATTTATGAGGTGAATAAAGAATGAAAAATGCTTTTTTCAAGATACTTTTAGGTTCTATTCCATTTTGTATTCTTTCGATAATCCTAATATTTATTGCTTTGAATACTTCAACAGAAACATCTGATTCTAAGTACCTAAATGTTGTGAAAGGTTGTGTTAGCATTCCTAAAAATACTGATGATGATATCTTTTGGCTTAGCGGAGAGTTTTATTTTACTCCAAATAAATTTAATTCATTAAAAAATCATAAAGCTGAAACTTATGCTAATATTCCGGGAGCTTTTTCTGAATCTCCTCTTAACTCCAAGTTTGGTTATGCTTCTTATGGTGTGCATATTGAAGGCTTAAACCCTCAATTAAGATATGCTATTAGGGTAGGGCATGCTCTTAGTAGTTGCTCTGTTGTGATAGATGGAAAGGAAGTATCCCATCAAGGAAGAGTTGGTAGAAGCTATGATGAAGAAGATCCGGGAATTAAGTCTTCTGAAGCATTGTTTCGCCCTCATAAAGATGGTTCAATAGATATAATCTTTAATATTTCTAACTTTAATAATAGAAAAGGTGGACTTTTTTCTGAAATTATGCTTGGGGATATTAATAAGATAAGCAAAATGTTTAGAAGTGATTTAATTTTTAGTGGTAGCATTTTTATAGCTATTTTTTCCACTTCAATATTTTTCTTTTTGCTTTTCTTTTTCTATAAACAAATATCTTTTGTTATTTGGTTTGCTTTTGCTTCTTTTGCTTTAGCAATAAGAGGTATATTTTTTTATCCTCATGTTGCACAACATATTTTTCCAGATATGAATTGGAAATTGAGTTTTATAATTCGATACATTACTTTTCCCGTTCCTATAATGTTTTTCACTATATGTTTGAAAGAAGCTTTGCATGTGTGTTATAAAATTCCATATTTGGTTATTTTATTGGTTTCTGCTTTATATTCATTTTGCATTGTGTTTCTTCCTCCTACGGTTTCGAGCGAGCTTATCAATTACTATCAATATTTTGTAATCTTTGCTTTTTTATACAACATTGTTATTTTAGTTAAAGCATTAATTCTAAAACGAGAGCTTACAATTTGGATTTTTATTGCTGTGGGTATTTTGATGTTTGCAGGATGCTATGATATGTTGATTGGGCTGGGGGCTGTTGGTGGATTATACATCATTCCTATTGCTGATTTTGCTTCTATTATGCTTCTTTCAATTATGATTTTGTATATGTATGCTTCTTCTATCAAAAAGATTGAACTTTTGAGCGTGGAAATGAAAGAAGTGAATCATTCTTTAATTAGGTTTGTTCCAGAAGAAATAATTGAACTTTTTAATAAACAATCAATTAAAGAACTAGAAGTAGGGGACAATGTTGAACTTAATTTACCTATTCTTTCGGTTGATATTAGAAGCTTTACCAATACTTCCGAAAAACTATCTCCATCAGATGTTTTTGAACTATTAAATAAATATTTTGCCTTGGTCGTTCCTATTATTAGTGAATATCATGGCATTATTCCAAAATACTTAGGTGATGGCTTTTTTGCATTGTTTCCTAATGGCTGTGCTTCTGCAATTGAATGTGCAATAAAAATGCAAAGTATGCTTAAAGAACATAAGATTATGATAGGTCAATCTGTTCCTCTCACTGTAGGTATTGGTATAGACCTTGGAGATGTGCTTTTTGGAATAATCGGGAATGTTAAACGTATGGATAACATTGTTATTTCTGCTTCTTATCATAATGCAGAAGATATTCAATTATTTACAAAGCAATATAATTCTCCAATATTAATTTCTTCTAGTGTTTTTGACTCTTTAAGCGAAGAAGACAGGTATTTTGTTCGCCCAATTCAGTTGGTTAAAAACAAAAAGAAAAATGAAAACTTGCTTTATGAAGTTTATGCTTCAGATGATGAAGAGTTACGTTTGCAAAAACATAATGCACAACAATATTTGGTTGAAGCTTTTAATGCAATCAAAAATTATAACCTTCAAAGTTCTTATGAATATTTTACTAAAGCACTTTCCATTTTTCCTAATGATCCTGTTGCTAATTATTACAAAAAGCTATTCAGAAAACGTTAGTAATTCTTTTTAACCTTAATTAACTTTTCTATTCTTGCCTTTTTTGTTCCACTAGGTATATACTCATCTAACTTTTTAAGGAAGAATATGAAAAATAAAATACTTTTATTGTGCTTAATACTTATATGTTTTAGCTGTAGCAAAAAAGCAGCTTTTGTGGAATCTTCGTATGATGAATCTTATTATGAAGCCAAAGAAGAACCTCAAATGGAAGCTATGGCAAGCTCAAAAAGATTGATGACAACTAAGGACTCTTCAGAAAACCTTTTTGAAGAACAAATTGAAAGAAAGCTCATCAAAATAGGCAACATCAATTTTGAAACAGATGATATAAAACGCTCTCGTATTTTGATTGATGATCTAGTTGCAAAGTATGGAGCCTATATTAATAATTAAAATGAAAGCTTTTCAGAAAGACGACTAGAACAATATCTTGTGGTGAAGATTCCTAAAAATGCTTTTGATGAGTTCATGAATGTTCTAGTTTCTGGTGTTAAAAATATAAATAGCAAGAATATTGATATTCAAGATGTGACAGAAGAATTTGTTGATATTACAGCAAGATTAAAAGTGAAAAAAGATGCGGAACAGACTTATTTAAGGCTTCTTAACACAGCTAAAACTGTGCGAGATGTGCTTGATATTCAAAACCAAATTCAAGATTTACGTTCTGAAATAGAATCAATTGAAGGAAGATTGAGATATTTAGAATATGCAGTTAATTATAGTACACTCAACATTAGCATGTACCAAATCATTTCAGGCGGAAACATTACAACTCATACTTCATTTTTCACCAAAGTTTTTTCCAGCCTCAAAGATGGTTTTAATATGTTTTTGGAAGTTATTGTTGCTATACTTCACTTATGGGTTTTTATATTAGTGTTTATAGCGATAGCATTAATAATTAAATGGAAGTTTTTTAGGAGGGTTAAAAAATGACAATAAATGATTATGAAGTATTGATGAAAAATAGGCAAAGTTGTAGAGATTTTGATGGTCTAAAACCTATTGAAAAAAACGACCTTATTAAGGTATTGGAAGTTGCAAAACTTTCTCCTTCTGCCTGCAATAGTCAGCCCTATTCTGTTTTTGTAACAGTAGGTGATAGTGCCACAAAAATTAAAGATACAAAGGTTATGGGCTTTAATGGTTTTATTGATGAATGCACTGCATTTTTTGTGATTACTGAAGCTAAATATACATTGCCTGCAAAAATAGGTTCTTTAATGCAAGGCACAGATTTTAGGTCAATTGACTTAGGTATTTTCACAGCAAATCTAGTTAATGCTGCTTATGTTTTAGGTATAGAAACTTGTATATTAGGCGTATTCAACGAGAAAAAAGTTCAAGAAATTATTAGTTCAAAAGACAAGGTTAGGCTTATTGTTGCAGCTGGTTATCCTAGTAAAGATTATAAGATAAAAGAAAAAAACAGAAAGCCTTTTGAAGGGCATATGCACTTTGTATAAATGTGGATAAGAATAGAAGAAAAACTGTTGGGGCTTTCCTTAATTTTAGTGGAGATGCCAAAAAACCGATTTATTATGTATGTTTAATAAGCCTTTACATAATAGATATGTTATCTTAACTGTTTTTTTTATGCTTGTTTCATTACTTGCATCAAATTGCAAAACAAAAAAAGCTCCTCCTATGCTTGTGTTACGGGAGCATACTGTGGTTATTCAAGTATGCGATAAGTTTCAGATGTCATACGATGGGCTTCCTTGTTTTGTATATTTTTCTGATGGAACTAATATACCTTATACAACAGCAATTGATGGAAAAATTATAGTAAAATTAAATAATCCATTGGTTAGTATAGAAAAAGTGGTTTATAATTTTGCTACGTACACACCTAGAGCTGGCACTCTTCTTGCAAAAGAAGATTTTAAGCTTGCTACTAGAATTCCTTCAAAAGCTACTGCAAAAGAAGTGATGGTGCCATCTCCCTTTTCTGACAAAACAAAAAACCTATTTGTATTAGTTAGGTAAGTATGGTTGATGGTGTTTTATAATAGGATTTAAGCCTATGAGAAAATGTAAAGATATTTATAAAATTGCCTTTTCCTTTTCCATATCAAACTTATCAGCATTTAATCTTTTCAATTCAAGAAACAAAAAGTACATTAGCATATGTTATAGTTGTACATTAGCTAATGTTATGGTATGCCATTATCTAATGTACGACCTAAAAATATAATATATCTGGTCTCGTTAACGTACGTTTTAGCATAGCGAAAGCGTACGTTAACAACAGGCAAACCCCGCTAGTTTTCGCATCGAAAATATAGTGTTTTGCATTGTAATATTGTAAGCTAAAAGAAGAATAGCTTTTATATAATTTTTCTTAGTTTTATAGTTTTATAAGTTGTGTACTAGCCTATGTTTTTAATGTTTTTTGGGATTAAATAATCAAAAAGTCAATAGTTTTTTAATACTTTCTTTTTTCCAATTTTTCACTCTGTTATTTTTACGCTCTAATATATAAAATCGCCCAAAAATTGATAGCTTTCAAGGCAAAAAGTCGAATGAATTTAAGAAATTTTATAGTTGTAGAATAGAAAATAAATGTATACAATGTTTTTAATTATTTCTTAAGTTTGAAAATATTTGGTGGGAGATGAAAATATGTCAGAAGTAGCACAGGCTGTTTTTCCACAATGGAAGCCTTTTTTAGGAGACGGCCAAGAAGAAAAAATTGTTTTACGTTCTATTGTTAAAAGAGATGGTCAGGTTGAAGCATACAATAGGAAGAAAATAGAAGCTGCAATAAATAAAGCTATTGTTAGTGTGGAAGGTGAAAAAGATGATGAGAAAGCTAGCTTTCTAACAGATTATGTTGAAGAAAAGCTAAAGGCAATGATGAAAGAGCGTTATTCATATTCCATTCCAGCTATCGAAGAGATTCAAGATATTGTAGAAATCGCTTTAATAGAAAAACAAGAATCAAAGATTGCAAAGTCTTATATTTTGTATAGGGCTAAGCGAGAAGCTGCTAGGGATGCAAAACGCATTATGCTAAATATAAATAACACAATGGATGGTTATTTAAGCCAAGCAGATTGGAGGGTTAAAGAAAATGCAAATGTTAACTTTTCACTCGGTGGGTTGATTCTTCATAACTCAGGAGCAATAACTGCAAATTATTGGTTAAAAAATATTTACACTCCTGCAATTGCAGAAGCACATGAAACTGCGGCTTTTCATATACACGATCTTTCTATGTTTTCAGGTTATTGTGCAGGTTGGTCACTTCGCCAGTTAATTTATGAAGGCTTGGGGGGAGTGCCTGATAAAATTACATCAAGCCCTGCAAAACACCTTTCAACACTCATTCAGCAAATTGTAAACTTTTTAGGCATTATGCAAAATGAATGGGCAGGGGCACAAGCTTTTAGTTCTTTTGATACTTATCTTGCCCCTTTTGTTAAGGCAGATAATCTTTCAGAAACTAGTGTTAAACAATGTTTGCAGAGTTTTATATATGGGGTGAATACTCCTAGTCGATGGGGCTCACAAGCACCTTTTACAAACATAACATTGGATTGGAAGTGTCCACCAGATTTAGCAGACAAAAAAGCATGTGTTGGGGGCAAAGAAACAGAGTTTACTTATGGAGATTGCCAAAAAGAAATGGACATGATCAATAAGTTATTTATTAAGCTTATGTTGGAAGGTGATGCAGTGGGACGTGGTTTTCAGTACCCAATTCCTACATACAATATAACAAGCGATTTTGATTGGGAAGATGACAATGCAGAACTCCTTTTTGAAATGACTGCTCGATATGGCACGCCATACTTTCAAAACTTTGTTAATTCAGACTTAAACCCTAGTGACGTGCGTTCTATGTGTTGTAGATTGCAACTAGATAAAAGAGAGCTTAGAAAAAGAGGCGGGGGATTGTTTGGTTCTGATGAGTTTACTGGTTCTATAGGTGTTGTTACGCTCAATATGCCGCAAATTGCCTATCTTGCAAAAGATGAAAAAGAATACTTTGACCGTCTTGATTATCTTATGGTTCTTGCAAAAGATAGTTTACGGCTAAAAAGAAAGGTAATTCAGGCTCTATTAGATGGGGGACTCTTCCCTTACACCAAAAGATATTTAAAGCATCTTGACAACCACTTTTCTACTATTGGAATTTGTGGAATGAATGAATCTTGCATGAACTTTTTGGGTGTTGATATTGTTGCACCTGAAGGGAAAAAGTTTGCAGAAAAAGTGCTTTCTCATATGAGGCAAAAGTTGCAAGACTTCCAAGAAGAAACAGGAGATTTATTCAATCTTGAAGCTACTCCTGCCGAAAGCACATCATATCGTCTTGCTCGCCATGATAAGCAACAGTTTCCAGATATTATTTCTTCTGGTGTTGCAGAACCATATTACACTAACTCAAGTCAACTTCCTGTTTCTTTTACGACAGATGTTTTTGAAGCATTGGATCATCAAGAAAGCTTGCAACGTAAATATACTGGTGGAACAGTTTTTCATGTGTTCTTAGGCGAAGCAATAAAAGATTGGAAGGCATGTAGAGATTTAGTGAAGTCTATAGCATTTAACTATAGGATTCCATATTTTTCTATATCACCTACATTTTCAATTTGCCGAGTTCATGGTTATATTCATGGAGAGCATTTTGAATGTCCTATATGTAAAAAAGAAGCTGAAATAAAGTTGTTACAGAAACTGGAACGCTTGGAACAAGAAAGAAATGCAATAGTAGAGGCAAGCAATAGCTAAGATTTTACGTTAATTAGCTTCTTAATTCTTTGGATTATGTGTGAAACCCATAACTAGTTTATGGGTTTCCACATTTACTTGATATTTTAAGGAGTTTAATTATGAGAAAAAATTATTTTAAGAAGCTATTAAAAATAGTAGCTATTAGCGCTATTTTGTTTGTTATTCTTAGTTGTAACCATGGTAATGGTTCTAAAAAAAAGCCTTCAGACAATTCCACTGATGAAAAGCTTGAAAGATTAATAATTAAAAAGTTTACAATAAAAGATGAAGATGCAAGAAGTGGAAACATAACATTAAAAGCTTCAAGCATAGAAATTAATAAAGATAATATTAAGCTTGAATTTAATCAAAAAGATGCCCCTACTGATTTTGAATGTAGCCCAAGCCTACCAATAACAATTAAGGCTGGAGAAAAAAAAGATATAACAATCAGCACGCCTAAAACACAAAAATATAATAGTTTTACTAGAAAAGTAACAATTACATGTACAACATTAAATGTATTAACATTAAAAACTCTTACAGTGTATGGTGTTCCAATTGATAGTGATTATAAGGTAAATCTTTCTGCAAGTTTGAAAAAAGTTGAAGAAAAAAATGTAGTTGTGGAATTTAATCAAAGTGGTACTCATGTAGTGAAATATTCGGGGCTCCCAATAACATTAAAGGCTGGAATGGAGCACAAATTCACAATTAGCACAGATAAAACAGCAACGCATGAAAGCTTTAGTCGGACTATTACTATAGTTTATGAACCAATTAAAAAAGAAAAACCAACATTAAAAAAACTTACTATACATGGACGTTCTGCTAGTAGTGGAAAAGTGAATATTCCTCATGATAAGGCAAAAGTGGAAAATGGTAATGTTGAGTTGGAATTTAACCAGACAGAAGCACCAAAAACTTTCAAGATTAATCCTAGTACATTTAATATTGCGGCAGGTGAAACAATGAAGCTCACCATTTCTACTGATGAAACTGAAAAGTATGAAGCATTTAGTTTTGATGTTGCTGTTACACGTGAAAAAGAAAATAGTGGGCAAAAAACAATAGATGATTGTGTTGCAACTCTTGAAGGTTTGTTGACATGGAATGGCACAACAGCAGAAAGTGATATAAAATTGCCAGATTCTGTTGATGGTTTTGCAGGTTCAACTGTTAAATGGACTTCTAAAAATGATGCTTGCAAGATTATTTCGCAGGCTGGAGAGATTCACAGAAATATTATTGACGTGAATGTGGAACTTACTGCAGAAGTGGAATGGGAAGGAAAGAGAAAAACTGCAACATATAATTTTACTGTTGGACGTGTTAAAAAGTTAAGAGAGAAGGAAAATCCTTCTAATGAAAGCAAGATGTTAGATTTTTCAACTCTTGGTATGTTGAATATATATGATGAGGATATACTTGTAGCTCAATATGAAATAAAAGATATTGATTTAGCAAAAAAAGAGTTAAAACTTACTAAAAACAAAGAAACTTTTGAAACAAAACTACTTAATAAGGAAGAATATAAGCAATTGATAATTGATTCTTCAAGCAAATCTTGTAAAGATATATTTGGGCAAGCTTATAAGAGTTTTGTGAAAGCTAGTAAGATTACATGGGAAGAGTTTAAGGCATATTTAATGCCATTTGCAACTAACTTTTTATATTATGGTCAGTTACCACAAGAAGTTACAGATGAATCGCTTTTTGAAAAATTGGCAGAAAAGCTACAACCTTTATTTAAAGGAACTTTTGCAGATTTTAAAAAGAAGAGTGAAAGTGAAATTACAGAAGAAATTAAAAAGGGTCTAAAAGCAATAAGAGCTAATGCAACTGGTGAAGTTTATGTGCCAAAAAACACATCTGATGATGAATTTTTAGATGTAATTCTTACCAATAACAAGCTAAGTATTGAAGCTTTGGTGGATAATTTATTTGCAGAAAGTATATTTAACTATACTATAGAAAGAACTTTTGATAATTCAAAATATCTTGATGGGTATAAATTTAAAGCACGTAAAAATTATCAAAGTAATAAAAGATGGGATGAACAAGGTGAGGTTTATAGAAAAAATAATGATTACACTTTGAAAGTATTGCATCATACTAGTGATAATAAAATTGTTGCTAAAGTTGAAGATAAAAAATATTTTACTTACTTTGGAATAGTTGAAAATAATGTATTCACTTGCGACCAAGAAGCACACCAAATGGTGGCAAATATTACTGATACAAAAGATGGAAAGGTAACATTAAATATTACTAGTTGTAGTGAGGCAAGTAGTGTAGGAGAGCATGTATTAGAATATTTTTCAAATACATGGGCTGGCTTTTGGTGGTAGGTATTGATTTACGAAGAGTGAACTAGTAGTTTCGCTTGGGTTTTTAAGGCTTATTCTTTTGAATAAGCCTTATATTTTTTGATGAATTTTATTGGGCGATAGGTCATTTTTGCTTGCCTTAAACCTTCATCGCCTAAGTCTTGTTCACGATTGATATATTCTATTTCTTCGTCTAAAAATGAGACAAAAGCATAGTTGATATATTGAAAACTCCCCTTATAAGTAGAAAGTGCTTTTTCAAACAAGACTACAGCAGTTTTCTTGTCTTTTAATATTTCAGCAAGAGTCCATGCAATGGCTTGGTTTTCAACATAGAGAATAATGCTTTTTAATTCAAAGTTATCGTTATTAATAAGATTAAGAGCTTGTTTTGCTTCTTCATAGTCTGCTATATCTTCTCTTCCTTCTTTCCATTCTTCTAAGATTTGAAATGCCTCATGGATATTTTCTTTTGTGAGTTCTTTTATTGCTATATTTGTGTAGGTCTTTTCAAATTTATTAATGTGTGTTTTCTTTTTGTGTAATTCTTTACCTTCTAGTTTTACAAGGTGCTCCCGCAAGTAAATATAGTCAAAATTATCACGATCTTCTTCAATTGTTAGGCTGGGAAAAATTTTTGATAGGATTGTTTGATTTTCTTCTAAAAAAGATTGAGAAATATGCGACCATTTTAAGCCTTCATTGAGTTCTTTATGCACTATTTCTGCTTCTAAAGTTCCTGTAGGGATGATAAAAAAATGTTCACCTTTATAAGAAGCTTTTATGATGATCGTTTCTTTATGTTTACTAATTGTGTAATCGTAAGTTTTTTGAAAAAGATAGAGATTTAAGAAAGTAAATTCTGAAATACCATCAGGTAATGCGGAAAGTAAGCAATCAAGCTCCTCCCTCATTTCCATATTAATAGGAGAAAAGAGAGGATATTGAGGAATATAAGAGATTGACATTAGACTCCTTTAGTTCCAAGTGCAATTTCAGTTTTAGTTAGATCAAAAACTGTTTTTATAGCTGAAAGAGGTGCAATTAAGCTAATTATTAAAAATGAGCCTAATGCACTTAATGCTACCCATGAAATAGAAGGAGAAAGAAATGGCATTTTTAGGTACAGTACTATAGCTTGATTAAAAAGAATTATGATGAATAAGGATATTAAAGTTCCTAAAAAAGCACCTATTGAGCTTATGATAAAAGCTTCAAAGCTTGCTAAAATGGCAATCCATGTTTTTGTAGCCCCAACTATTCGCATCATTGCAAATTCTTGTCTTCGTTCGTTAAATATAGAAGAAAATGAAACTATTAACACAACAAATGAAAGCATATAAAGCACAATGATTAAAAGCTTAATGTATAAAGAAAGACTTTCAATACCAGAAGAAACATTACTCATCATTTGTTTTGAAAGAAGAGGATATATTTGTTCGCCTTTAAATTCTTCGCTTATTTTTCTTGCTATTGTTTTTGCATTGTAACCTGCTTCAAGCTTTACCATTACACTTGAAATAAGCCTTTCGTTATGGGCAATTGGGTGCTGCACTATTCGTTCATATTCTTTTGAAAGGCGTCTTGCGTTTTCCATTGTCATAAAAACAGAGTTATCAAAACCCATTCCTGTTTTGCTTAAACGTCCTGCAATAATAAAAGGTTGGCTAAAGAACTTTAATTCACCTTTAATATTGCCCACAATATTGCTTCCTACGACAATTTCATTGTTTGTTAGTTGGTGGCTTAAGTGTTTTGAAAGCCATGGCTTTACATTAAAGTCTGTTTCAAAATCTATACCAATAATTTGCAATGGAAATGAGCAACAACTTGCAGAAAGTGTTGCAATAAAAAGCTGTGGAGAAGCATTTGCTACACCTTCTATTTTGTTTAGTCTATTAACAGCTTCAATATCAAAATAGAAGGTATTTGGTTCTCCTCTTAACAGAGCACCTTCTATTTTGCCATCATATCCCTGTGGCACAACAATTATGTCTGCACCAAGCCTATCAGAAAGAGAAGAAAGCCCTTCATTTAGGCTTTTTACAAGGAATGTTCCAGAAAAAAGTACAAATGCTAAAATGAATATAAGAAGCCCCAAAAAGAAGGTTCTTAATGGTTGCCTCTTAATATTCATTTTTGCAATGTTAAAAAGATTTAAGTTTGTATTTTGCATATTAGTTTTTTTAACACACGGCTATATATAAGTTAAAATCAGCGTCTACAAGTGCCTTCTTCATCAGCACAACTATCATAACATGCTTTTGCTTTTTCAACAATTTGGTTTACAGCATCTTTAAAAAGTGCAAAGCTAATAGTTGCTCCTGAAAGAGCATCTAACTTTTCTATATCTTGAGTTTGCACTAGCATATCTCCATACTTATTTGACTGTGAGACAGCATTTTGTGCAATTTTGTATAGTCCCATGTTTTTAATAACACCATCATTCTTTCCATATTCTGCATCTTTTATTTTTCCATCTTGTTCATAAGAAACGAAAACACAAGAGGTTATCTTTCCATCTTTTACTATGATTTCAACTTCAGCACTGCCACCCCATTCATCTTTAATGCTTGAGACTGCCTTGTATATGCCATCAATATATTGCATAGAACTTTCAGACCTCATTTCTTCTTTTTTGGAACAAGAAAAGAGAAAAACAATACATGCGAATATTAATATGTTTTTTTTCATATTTATCTCCTTAAAAATTGAATATGTAAGCTAGAGTATATATATATTTAAAAAAATAGTAAAGGAAAAATATTTAGCAATGCTAATTATGATTTCCTTTACTATTAATACAAGGTTTTTAATACTTATTTATGCACATATTTAAGTTTATTTCAAAAAGCAATCTTGAAAACCAAAGCTTTGAAATCTTTCTTGAATTGCACCTATTTCATCTTTTTGCAACGGCCCAATAAACACTATATATTTAGTGCCAGCTCTTTCTTCTTTTTTTTCAACAGTAATTGGGTATTGTCCTGAATATTTTTTTAAGAGGTCTTCAACAGCTAATGAGTTACCATAAACTGCAATTTGCACATAGCTAGCCCCCTTTACTGTTTTACCTGTTGAAAAGTTTTCTTTTGTGTTTGCCTTTTGAGGAGTTTGTGTGACAATAGGTTTTTCTTCTATTTTAGGAGCTTGTTCTTCTGTTTTTGGAGCTTCTTCTTTAGGCAAAATAGGTTCTTTTTCTGTTTGTTTTGCAATTTCTTCTGCTTTTTTTTCTTCAATAGTTGTTTCGTCTAAAGCATTAATCTCTTGTTTTTTTGGCAAAACAGTTGTTTCTTTGCTTGGTTCTTCTTCGATGTCATCAATAGCATTTCTAACATTAATTTCACGCAAAGGCATTTCGTCCAATTCTTTGGGTTCTGCTTCTAAAGGCTCTTGTTGGATTTCTTCTATTGGTTCTTCTGGCTCTGCTTCTTGCAAGTCTTCTTGAGTTTCTTCCATTGCGGGCTCTTCTTCGGCAGCAGGTTCTTCTTTTTGTTCTTGTTCTGCTGGAGTATCTTCAATAGGCTTTTCTTTTATAGATTCCACTAGAGGAACTTCTTTCTCTTTACCTTCATTATTTTCTTCTGGTTTTTTAGGAATATCAACTGTGGAAACAGGTTCTACAGTTTCTTTTTCTTCATCGGGAGCATGTACTACTTGAGGAAGTTCTATAACAGTGGGTAAAACAACGTCTTTTTCTTTTTCTGTTTCTTTAGGAATGGAAACTTCTCCTACACCTTTGATTTCTTCTTTCTTTTCTTCTACAGGTTCTTTAATTTGAGAAGCTTCTTGCACTTTTTCTGGTTTTTTAGGTGATTCAGTAGGCTTTTTTTCAACATCTTTAACTTCACCAACAGGAGCTACTTTTTCATCTTTTTCTTTGCTAGGTTCTTTGATGGAATCCACTTCGTCAACATTGATAAATAGGCGAGGCTCTTCTTTTTTCTTTTTTTCAATCATTACGACATCTTTTACAGGTTCTTCTTGTTTTGTTTTGTTTTCTTTCATAATAATAGAAGAAACTTCTTTTGGAGGACGTAAAGAGGTATCTTCAAGATATATTGGTCTTGAAGGAGTTGTGATTGTTTTAGGTGGTGTTATATAACTTGCCTTAGGCTTTTCCACAATTTTAGGAGCTGGCATAGGTTCTTTTGCAGGAATTATGCTAGGAGCTTTTTTTGGCATTTCTTTTGCAGGAGCTATTGGAGTTGCGGGAATATGAAGGTCTAGTTTTACATCTTCTTCTATAAATGCAGGGTCAAAAGAGACTGTGCCATCTTTTCTTTCTATCTTTTCAGTAGGCTTAGCAATTGGTTTGAAATCGTATAAAATGACATCATCATTTAAGACGGAATGTGCATCTTTACTAGACATTTCTTCTTTTTCTTTCATTCTTTCTTTCATAGCTAATTTGCTAGCTTCATTGATAGCAGGTTCTGGTGTGGGTTCTTCTTTTGGTAAATAAAGAGAAGAAGCTACATCATCTGATGTTAGTGATGGGCTAGAGATTCTAATTCTGGTTACTTCACCATATTGCACTTTTAATGCTTCTGCAACAGAAGGAGAAAAGCTTACTAATATACCGGGTACCTCTTTCCCTTCTAAAACAATTGCACGTGCTTTAATATCATTTTCAAGATTGACAATTTCGATTAATGTGTATTTTGGAAAAAGAGAACTTTTAACAAACATTCCATCTTCTTGAAAGTCTGTAGCAATACCTGCTATTCCGTTTCCTTCCCAAACACTCCATACACAAAGGTTTGAAATAAATAAACTTATGAGAATGAATATGTATTTTTTCATTTGCTCCCCCTAATTGCTTCAACTATTTTTTCATTAAGCATTGATAAGCAAAAATCAAGTTTTTTATATATGTTTGAATCGTTTAATATTTTTTCTAATTCAAATGCTTTTTCATATAAAATATTAGAAGAATTTCTTTTAATTACTTTGCAATAAATAGCCTTGCAAGGCAAAATGTTTTTTCTTCTAGTTTCATCATATTTTTTCCTGCCTTCGTAGGAAAAATATAATAGAATAAGATAGTCAGGTTCACTATCAAAAGCATATTGGTTCTTTTTATAAGAATTGAAAGAATCAATTTCTTCCTTTATATAGGGTAAATTAGTAACAATAAAACCTTCATTAAAAAAAGAATCCATCAATTTGTTTTCTATATATAAAGTGGCATAATTTGGAAGGCTTTCACTATGTTTATTTTCTATACATATTGTTGCAACAACTTGTGAATGAAGATTTTGCATTCCAAATGCCAAACAGATCGCATATAAACTAAAATAAAATATCTTTTTCATACTTTTAAACTTTTACAATTAGACTTCTACAACGAGAATTATTAGGAATTATCGGAAAAAATTGCATAAACAATAGTTAAGGAAAGGATTTTTTATTATCTTCTATATAATATTAGTTAGTATTATTGGTTTTTAAGAAAAGCAAAATCGCATAATTAGAATGTTTTTATTTTATTGAGAAAAGGTGTGTAGAAAAATAAATATTAAAGTTATAAGATTGTAACATCTTTTTAGGGATGAATTTTAAGGAAAGATTATGATTATTATTAAGACAAAAGAACAAATAGATGGTATTAGGAAGTCTTGCAAGTTATTGGCTCAACTTTTTGAAGAGTTAAAGCCTATAATGAAAGCAGGAATTACAACTAAAGAATTGGATAAGTTTTGTGTTGCATATATGAAAAAGCATGGGGGAAAGCCTGCATGGTATAGGGAAAACTTTCCCGGAGCTGCGTGTATTTCTATAAATGAAGAAATTATTCACGGATTACCCGGTAAGCGTGTTGTGAAAGATGGAGACCTTGTTTCTATGGATATAGGCATAGACTTAGATGGATATATAAGTGATGCTTGTGTTACATATCCTGTGGGGAATGTGAAAGAAGAAAACTTAAAATTATTGAAAGTGACAACTGAATGCCTATATAAAGGAATAGAAGCGTGTAAGGCAGGAAATAGGATTTCGGATATTTCCAAAGCTGTTTATAACCATGCAAAAGCAAATAATTATGGCGTGGTGTATGAATATACTGGGCATGGAGTTGGTATTGACGTGCATGAAGAGCCTTCAATTCCAAACTATCCCGAAAAAAGAATGTTTAACCCAAGAATAAAAGCGGGAATGGTGCTTGCTATTGAACCTATGCTTAATTTAGGTACTGATGATGTGGTGCATAAAAAAGATGGTTGGACAGTGCTGACAGCAGATGGAGCTGTTTCTTGCCATATGGAACATACTGTGGCAGTTTTTGAAGACCATACAGAAATACTTTCACAATTATAAACCCATAGGTTTAAGATAAATAGAAATAGGTGCTGAAGAATTTGGTATATTTGATTGTGTTGTAAAGTGATCCGAATATATGATAGGATACTATACTTAAATACTCATAATTTAGGAGGAAGTATGAAAAAACTTTTATGGTTATTTACTTTAAGCATCTTCTTATTGTTTGCTTGTAGGCAACAAGCACAGCAACAAGGGGAAGATCTTAGTTTAGCAAAACTAATGGTTGATGGAGTTTCTCTTTTGGAAAAAATGAGCAAACGAAACTCTGCTGATTTTGGTGATTTTGACTCTAGCAAATATTCTGTTGATGTTGTGGCAGTGCCAAAAGATGAAAATGTTGCTTCGGTTTCTGTGGCAACAAACTATTATAATGGTTCAGGAAGTGCTCCAAATTTTGTTGCTTATTTAACAAACGGTCCTAACACTATTTTAATTACTTGTGCATCAAAAAAAGACCCTTCAAAGAAAAAGGTATACCGAGTAACAATTAATAAAAAACCTTCTACTGTTAATGATAATGAGTCTTCAAGATTGCAAGAATTGAAATTTGAAAATGTTGATGTTTTGAATGGAATTAGTACTGATAACATTGCTGAATTTGGGGATATTGAAGAAGGAAAAACTGAAGCAACAGTAGTTGCTAAGGCACATAACTCAAGTGCAAAAATTAAAGTTTCAAATGGGGATAAAAATGCTACTGATGCGGGAGCAAATACATATAAAGTGCCTCTTGAATATGGTGCAAACGAGGTGCATGTTGAAATTGAGTCTGAAAAAGAAGGAAAAAGAGTATATGCAATAAGAGTTTTCCGTGTGCAAGATTTAAGCTTAAAGAATTTTACTGTGAACGATCAAGAATATTGCGACGCTAATGGAATGATAAATATTAAGAATTCTTTAAGGTTTGCAGCTGGAAGCCAAGCAGTGAAAGTTGTTGCTATGGCAAAAAGTAGCCCAACAACCATAATGTTTAGGCATAATGGAAAAGAGATTATGGGTGCTGCTGGTGTTTATAATTTATCTTTAACAGAAGGTGATAATAGAATTGAAGTGATTGTGGAAGGTTTGGGCAATAGGACCCGACCTTATACAGTGACTTTTGTGCTTCTTTCACAAAACACTCTTAATGGTGGGCTTATTAAGCTAGAAGCAGATAAGGTTGACTACCTATCAGCTATTTCTAAGGAGACTCCATTAGTGCTTCCTTCTTGCAACCATGATAAGAATACATTGCCATTAAACATAAAAGCAACACCAGAATACACTCTTACAGTTAAATGCAATAATACAGAAGTTCAAGCTACAGATGGTATGTATAATGCAACATTGCAAGATGATAAAAATGAGATTAATGTGATTCTTTCTAAAGGTGGAAGTGAAACTGATAAATATAAGATTTTTATTACTAGGTACCCACAAGATGCTACACCTCAAATTCCGGAAACTGATGAAGTGAAAGTGAGCTTTGTTGTTTCTGATGGTGTTAATGGTTCCCCAGTTGATGGTTCATACTTAACTATATCTAAGACAAAAAATACAAGTTCAGAATCTCCTAAAAAAGTTTTAATAAGGAATGGAAAAGCAGAGGCTAACCTTAAAAAGAAAGAATATTATGACTTTAAAATAGAAGGGCAAAACGAAGAATATTCTCCTATTCGTTATGCAGCATCTAGCATAATTTCTTATTATGTTGGGGAAAGTGCTGTTACTGTGCCTATGGTGCAACGCCCATTACAGCGCATCACTAAAAAAGCTGAAGCACCTGTAATTAGTGAATTGAAATTTGATACTCAAGAATTAAAAGCTGGAGAAGAGAAAGATGTCACAGGAATGAAAGATATTTCTATGAAAATAACAGCTTCGGCTCCTGTTGAAAAACTTACTTATGCATCTCCTTTCCCAATGCTTGGTATTGGTTTTGTGCCTACAACACCTGATGGAAAGACAGATAAGACTGGTAAGGTTATTTCTGATAATATCTTTTATGCAAAAGAAACAACAGCAAATGCTGTAAGTGGTGAAAAATATACATCTAGTTGGAAGTGGGAATGTAGCACAGCTACTTTGCTTACTGAACAATATGTTGATGTTGTGATTGTGGCTTATGACGTTGCAAGCAACAGAATTGAACAACACATTCGCTTAAAGAATACCAATGGTGCTAATCAAATAGATGAAGATGCTGATGTTAGTGTAACTGACATGAAGCTTCTTTTTGAAAGATACCCAACCCAATCTAGACTTTATTCTGTTGGGCAAGATGAAGGAACAGGAACAGGGTCTCATTATAAAGCTACACTTAGTTTTGACGTGAAAAAATCAAATGCTTCTGTTAAGTGTAAGGGCTTTGACCTTTATAGAAAAGAAGAAGGAAATGGAGATTTCACTCTTGTTAAGCACATGTTATACAAAACTGCAAAAGAAGCTTCAGATACAGACCCTACAGATGCAAAGAGAAAGACACATAATATTTATGACACAGATGGACTTTTGGAGGATGGAAAAAAATATACTTATAAGGTTGTAGCTTATACAGAAGATAAGAAAAGTAAGAAAGATTCATCACCAGAAGTTTCAGTTACAGTGCCTAAGAGCACAAGCTTGGTATTGGAATATCCTTTCTTTAGCTCTGTTTCTGTAAACGAAACTAAAAATTTAAGCTATTCTTTTAGGTTTTCTAACCCAGATGCATTAAAAGAAGCAAAAGAAATGAAGCTTGGATTTTTAATTGTTAATAGAGCTGGTAAATATGTATATGGCACTAAGATTAAATATGTTTTTGATGAAGGTGGAAAACCAGCACTTTATATTTCTGAAACAGCACCTGAAAGCAAGCTTAATCCTGTGGAAAAGCTTATAGTTGTGGATAGGGAACGTGGCACTGTAAAAATCACAAATGATTTTATTTCTATTACAAAAACTAACCTTGCAATTACAAAGTCAGAAGAGAAAAAAGTTAAGTATGACAAAGGTATGACTTATTATTGGGATGTTGTTGACTGGGGAAGCCTGACAGAAGCAGATACTGATAATGCATGCGAGATTGTTATGAATTCTGAAGCAAATGCTAGCGTTGTTGTTCCTGTTAACGATGGTATGAATGGAAACAATTCAGTGAATGGACGTGCTGAATTTAGTGTGAAAAGTGAGTAAGGAGACGGTATGAAAAAATATTTATATATTTCAATATGTATGTTTTTTCTTTTTTCTTGCAACGGTAATATTCAACAAGAAAATATAGAAAACAAAAAAACAGGACTTTCAGAAGAAGAAAAAGTATTTTATGGTTATAATGAAGATTTAGTATACGATTCTTCTATTAATGCAAAAATTGTAGCTTCTAATGACAAAGAGCTTGATAAATTTGTGGCTTCATTAAAAGGCTTAGGAGTTCAAGAAATAAGAAGAAGTAAGGCATTTGCAGATGGTGAAATGTTTTTGCACTTAAAGGCTTATGGCAACTATCCAAAAACATTAGCAAAAATTAGAAAGATGGAAGGTGTGCTTTATGCAGAACCTAACTATAAGATGGATGTAATAGGTTCTTTTGAAGGAAAGCAAAATAATGGCTTAAACCCATTTGACCTATCTAGTGGTGGTGACCTTTCAAAAGACTCTGAAGCAAACATTCATGGTTATTCTTTAGAAATTACAAAAGCTTTGAAGGCTTATAAAGAATTAGGCTATGGCACAAACACAGTTTGGGCAGGTATTATAGATACTGGCACAAATGCAAATCATGAAGATTTTAAAAATTCTAGTGGTACAACCATAGTTGAAGTATTAAAAGATGCTTTTAAGAATTATAACAATGTGACTACTGGTAATACTGACACTGATCCTGATGCAGGAGGACATGGTACACATTGTTCTGGAATTATTTGTGCTTTGGGAGACAACAATAAGGGAATTGCTGGTGTAGCTTGGAAAAACGTAAAACTTCTTTCGTATAATGGGGCAGGAAACGCACTGACTACATATGGCTCTTTAAAAGATTTAACTGATACTGTTAGAAAAATGGTGCCACAAGAGAAACAAGCAACAGTTCCTGTTAATATGTCTTTAGGTAGGCTAACAGCTGGAAATTTTGACATAGAAAACTTGAATTATGCACTTTCTAAGGGGGTATTGCCTGTTGTGGCTAATGGAAATGATGGGCGTCTTATTGCATCTTATCCTGCAGCATATCCAGGTGTGTTAGCAGTAGGGGCAACTGGAGATAATGATAAGAAAGGAACATTTAGTACATATGGTCCTTGGCTAAATATAGTAGCACCAGGTTTCGAGATTATCAGTTTGGATGCTACTGACACTAATAAGTATAAGCATATGAGTGGCACCTCTCAAGCAGCTCCTTTTATTACAGGCACAATTGCTTATTTGCTTTCTTTTAATCCTCATTTGACTCCATATCAAATTATTAGTATTTTGGAAAAAACAGCTGATAAGATTGATAGTAATAATAAGCATCCTATGGCTAAATATGATGATAACGGTTTTTCTCTTTGGTATGGACATGGAAGAGTGAATGTTCTTAAAGCAGCTAAGATGGTGAAAGAAGGAAACGTGCCAGAAAAGGGAAAAGAATATGTGGAAACAGTTTTAAAAGTTAAAACTAAAAATGTAGATTCACTTATACATGTTTATGACAAAAAAACTGGAGTGTTGGTTAATATGAGTCTTCCTTATGGTTTTGCACCTAATATTCATTCTGATATAAGAGGCTTAAGACCTGGTGTGTACAATGTTGTATACCAAGGAAATTCACAAGAAGTAACTATTGGAAAGGACAAAGATGTAGAAATACAATTTTAATTTTTGAAATGTCTGGAAGGTGCTTATGTGCCTTTCAGTGGTTTTAAGGAGCTAGTGTTTAAGAATCTTAAACACTAGCTCTTTTTATTTTTAGAATAAGGTCATGTTTGTTTCTTTTGTGAGAGTTGGGGGAGTCATTCCTAGCACTTTATAAGCTTTGTCTGTTACAATGCGTCCCCTAGATGTTCTTTGCAAAAGCCCTGCTTGAATTAAATATGGTTCGTAGTAGTCTTCAAGGGTGTCTTGAGATTCGCCTATGGAGATTGCTAGTGTTTCTGCACCAACTGGCCCACCTGCATAGTTTTCGATAATTGCTTTTAAGATTTGCCTATCATAGTTTTCAAGCCCTAAGCTATCTATATTTAGTTGTTTTAAGCCTGTTTCAATTGTTTGGCTATCTATTGTGTCTTTTCCTGCAATTTGTGCAAAGTCCCTCATTCTTTTCAAAAGGCGGTTTGCAATTCGCGGAGTGCCTCTAGCACAGCTTGCAAGCTTATATGCAGCATCTTCTTTTATCTTAATGTTTAATATTTTGCTGGAGCGTATTATTATAGAAGAAAGTTCTTCAAAAGTGTAAAATTCAAAGCGTTGCACAATACCAAAGCGGCTAATTAATGGGCTTGAAACCATACCTGCTCTGGTTGTAGCCCCTGCAAGAGTGAATGAAGGAAGTGGGATTCTAACTGTTCTAGCACCTGGCCCTTGACCCACAACCCAGTCAAGCTCGTAGTCTTCCATAGCAATATATAGCATTTCTTCTATAGCAGGTTTTAGTCTATGGATTTCATCTATAAAAAAAAGAGAATGGGGAGTGAGCGTTGTAAGAATGCCTGCTAAATCTTTTGGTTTTTCTAATGCTGGGGCACCTGTAACCTTAAAGTCAACGCCTAGCTCGTTTGCAACAATTTGAGCTAAAGTTGTTTTGCCAAGACCAGGCGGGCCTATTAAAAAAACATGGTCTAAACTTTCACCTCTTTCTTTTGCTGCTTTTATAAAAACTGATAGGTTTTCTTTGATTTTTTTTTGCCCTTGAAACTCTTTTAATAAATGAGGGCGTAAAGGTGCATCTTTTTCATCCCCTACTTGAAGCTGTGGCTTCATAAAACCTTCTTGCATGTCTTGATTTTCAACATTATGTTTTGCCATATTCAACCTTATTTTTTTCAAAATTGAGGCCTTATGATAACATGGAAATATAGTTAAAAACTAGCTTATTTAATAAAAGCAATTAAAATAAATTTTTATCCTCTAATTGAAAAAATTGCATTTTTCAATTATGATAATTGTAGTGTTCTATAAGTAATTAGTACACATTGAGTTATACTTTTTTAGTTATAGAATTGGAGGAAGAAATGAAAAGAACACCGTATTATGAGACTCTACTTGCAAAGGGTGGCAAGTTTGTTGAGTTTGCTGGTTATGAGATGCCTATTCAATTTGCTGGGATTGTGCAAGAACACTTAGCAGTGCGAAACAATGTGGGAGTTTTTGATGTGTCCCACATGGGTGAGTTTTACATTGAAGGTAAAGATGCAGAATCTGCTATTAACTATCTTATTGCAAATGATATTAGAGGCATGAAAGATGGAGATGTTAGATATACTTTAATGTGTAACGAGAAAGGTGGTATTGTTGATGACCTCCTTGTGTATAGATATAACCAAGAAAAGTTTATGCTAGTTGTGAATGCTGGAAACCATGACAAAGATTTTGGATTTGTTAAGAAAAATCTAAAAGGAGATGTTAAGTTTACAGATCGCTCTGAAGAAATTGCACAGCTTGCAATACAAGGGCCTAATTCTATTCCATTAATGAAAAAAGTTTTGGAAGCTAAAGACATTCCAGAAGAATATTACACATTTAAGACTTTCCAAAGCCCAAAAGGTGAAGTGATTGTTTCTCAAACTGGTTATACAGGTGAGAAAGGTTATGAAGTGTATTGCCCAAAAGACTATGCTGTGGAAATCTTTGATAAGATTATGAAAGTTGGTGAAGAATATAAGATTGAGCTTTGTGGTTTGGGTTGTCGTGACACATTAAGGCTTGAAGCTGGTATGCCTCTTTATGGACACGAAATGAATGAAGGAACTCTTGCTACAGAGTTGACATTAAAGCCATTTATTAAGCTAGAAAAAGAAGACTTTATTGGAAAGAAAGCTTTGGTTGAAAACGAAGCTAAGAAAATTAGAAAAGGCTTTAAGATGCTGGATAGGGGAATTGCAAGACAAGGTGACAAAGTATTTTTAGGTGACCAAGAAATTGGTTATGTAACAACAGGAACATCTTCTCCATCTTTGAATAAGCTTGGTATTGGGCACATCAGAATTGATAGGGGCGTTAAAGAAACTGATATCTTTATTGAAGTTCGTGGTAAAAAATTAAAGGCTGTAATTTGTCCTACTAGTTTCTTAAAAGAAATTAGAGGTGAGTAATAGCTTGTATTAATAGAAAGAAAAAACTAGATATTATTTCATAGGGTGAAAGTTTTAGGTTTGTAGGTGAGGCATGCTTTTAGGAGCATGATGTGTAAAGCATCTCATAGTTGGGATGAGTTTAGATTTTGATAGAGTTCTTTTTGAGAACTAATAATATTGTAAGGGGATTGAATTATGGAAATTAAAAAAGATTTGAAGTATTTGGAATCACATGAATGGTTTGATGCTAAGGCAGGGACAGTTGGAATTAGCGACTATGCTCAAGGTGAAATGGGGGATATTGTATTTGTTGAGCTTCCAGAAGTTGGAGATACAGTTACTGCAGATAAATCTTGCACAACAGTAGAATCTGTTAAGGCTGTTTTTGACATTATTAGCCCAGTTTCTGGAGAAGTTATCGAAGTGAATGAAGAGCTTGCAGATGCACCAGAAAAGATTAATGAAAATGCTTTTGGTTCTTGGTTCTTTAAAGTGAAGGTTTCAGGAGAATCTGCAAAACTCATGGATGCTTCAGCATACGAAAAGTTTTGCAAATAATATGTTTTAGATGGCTTTTTGGTGATCTCTAAAAAGCTTGTTGGTTTTTTAGAGATTTCCTTTTGATATCATAAGGCTTATTTTCTTTTGATATCAATATTTTGGAGGCTTTATGTCAAACTACATTCCTCATTCAGTTGAGGAAACAAAGGAAATGCTAAAGGTTATCGGGGTTAACTCTATTGATGATCTTTATGAAGGGCAGTGCCAAGATTGTGCATTACCTAATATTGGTGAGGGAAAGACTCAACTACAAGTTGAACGTTATTTTAATAAACTAGGTGCAAAAAACACTGTTTTTAGAACTATCATGCGTGGAGCAGGTGTATATGATCATTACACACCTCCAGCAGTTCGTCATTTGGCATCTCGAGAAGAATTTTTAACTGCTTATACGCCATATCAACCAGAAATGAATCAAGGTGAGTTGCAAGCAGCTTTTGAATACCAGACAATGATTTGTGAGCTTACAGGTATGGATATTTCAAATGCTTCTGTTTATGACGGAGGCACTGCTGTAGCTGATGCTATCGTTATGTCTTTGGGCAAAAAACAAACAAAAGTGTTGATTTCAGAATGTATGGAACCTAGTTATATTGAAGTGGCAAAAACATATTTGAGAAATGCACCTGTTGAGTTTGTAATGATTCCAAAAGATCAATTCAAAACAGATATTAATGCAATAAAGGGCTTACTTGATGACAGTGTTGCAGCTGTTATTATGCAACAACCTAATAGATATGGAACAATTGAAGACTGTGAAGCTGTAGGCAAAATGCTAGAAGGAACTAAAGCTCAGTTTGTTATGAATTGTAATCCTGTTGCATTAGGTTTATTGAAAACACCTAAAGAATGTGGTGCAACTATTGCTATTGGTGAAGGACAAGCACTAGGGCTTCCTTTAGGAGCTGGTGGTCCTTATTTAGGTTATATTGCAACAACTGAAGCTAATATCAGAAAAATTCCAGGACGTGTTATTGGTCAATCTGTGGACACTGAAGGCAGGCGTTCTTTTGTACTTACTTTGCAAGCAAGAGAGCAACATATTAGGCGAGAAAAAGCAAGTTCTAGCATTTGCTCCAATCAAGCATTGTGTGCATTAAGAGCTTCTATGTTTATGGCTTTTTATGGCAAAACTGGGTTTAAGGAATTGGCTAGAAACTCTTTGAGTAATGCACACTACTTAGCAAGTGAACTAGAAAAAATTGGCTTGAAAGTTGTGAATAATGGAGAGTTCTTTAATGAGTTTGTAACAAGCACAGATCATAAAGCAGATAAAATTCTTTCTGCTTTAGAGAAAAAGGGAATACTAGGTGGCTTGAGGCTTTGTGCTGATAATATTTTGTGGTGTGCTACAGATAAGCTTTGTAAGTGTTGCATAAACGAAGCTATTGAAGTTATTAAGGAGGCATTGTAATGAGTCAATTGATTTTTGAAAAATCTGTTAAGGGTCATAAGGCTTATGAAAGTAAGCTTACAGTGCCAGAATATAAGCTTGATAGTAAATATTTAAGAAAAATTGATGCAGAACTACCTGAAGTTTCTGAGCTTGAGTTTGTAAGACACTATATGGAATTAAGCCAGAAAACACATGGTGTTGATAATGGTTTTTATCCATTGGGTTCTTGCACAATGAAATATAATCCAAAAGTTAATGAAGAAGTTGCTGCTTTACCTAATTTTGCAAATATTCATCCATTGCAACCAGAACATACTATGCAAGGTTGTATTGAAGTGATAGGAGATTTAGGTAAGAAGCTCTCAGAAATTACTGGTATGGATACTTTCTCTTTGCAACCTTCTGCAGGAGCTCATGGTGAGTTTACTGCTTTGCTTGTTATAAGAGCATATCATGCAAAAAGAGGTGATAATAAACGCAATAAGATATTAGTTCCAGATTCAGCACATGGAACAAACCCAGCTAGTGCTGCTATGGTTGGATGTGAAATTATTAATATTCCTTCTGACAAAGACGGAAATGTTGATATTGAAGAGCTTAAAAAAGCTGTTGGAGAAGACACAGCTGCATTGATGCTCACCAACCCAAATACGCTAGGGCTTTTTGAAAAGCACATAAAAGAAATTGCAAGCATTGTGCACAATGCTGGTGGACTTTTGTATTATGATGGTGCTAACTTAAATGCAATTATGGGACGTGTAAGACCAGGTGATATGGGGTATGACATCGTACACCTTAACTTGCACAAGACTTTCTCAACTCCACATGGCGGCGGAGGACCAGGAAGTGGGCCTATTGGTTGTAAAAAGTTTTTGGAACCATTCTTGCCAACTCCAGTAGTTGTAGGTGAAGAAGGTGCTTTCAAACTTGATTTTAATCGCCCTGATAGTATCGGTCGCGTAAGAAACTTCTATGGAAACTTCCTTGTGTATCTTAGAGCTTATGCTTATATCATTACTCTCGGAGCTGAAGGTATTAAAGAGAGCTCTGGCTATGCGGTTCTTAATGCAAACTATCTTAAAAAACTACTTGAAAAAGACTATAAGGTGGCTTTTGATAGGACTTGTATGCACGAGTTTGTTTTGAGCTTAGAGAATATCAAGTATGAAACAGAAGGTGAAGATAAGCATGGAGTTACTGCTTTGGATATTGCTAAGGGATTGATTGACGCAGGCATTCACCCACCAACGATGTACTTCCCTTTGATTGTGCATGAAGCTTTGATGTTTGAGCCAACAGAAACAGAAAGCAAAGCAACACTTGACTACACTGCTGAAGTAATGATACGCCTCAAAAAAGAAGCTTATGAAAACCCTGAGAAGGTGCATGGTTATCCGTACACCAAGCCTATTACCAGAGTAGATGAAACAAAGGCCGCTCGCGAACCTATTTTAAGATATAAGAAATAAGACCTTTATTTTGATTATTAAAAGCTGTGTCTGTTATGGCACAGCTTTTTTTGTATGTTAGAGAAACCTGTCTATTAATAAGCTATTTGCAACAATTATTGCGTTAATGTTATAATCACTTTCATGCAAGAAAGAAACATGCCGATAGGGATTCAAAGCTTTCCTTCTATGATAGAAGGGCATTAT
>JBQNBK010000012.1:0-27768 GCA_052169975.1 Treponema sp. | reverse complement strand
CAACTCTCGGACTTGAACCGAGTACCTGCACGTTACGAGGGTGCTGCTCTGCCAAATGAGCTAAGTTGGCAATAACCTCGTAAACCAGTATATTAAAAGTATCAAAATAAAGCAATAGAGACTGATGCAAAAACACCAGCATCTTTCAAAAGTTAAAAACTAGTTTCTAACCCCGTTTATACGTAAGCTTACACCTAATTTCATAGCAAAGCTATTGCTAAGCCCCAAAGAAGCAAAAGCATCTGCTCTTGTAATTTTGCTATTAGCCACGTCAACCTTACCAGCGATAAATGTTCCAAAAGAAATAAAGTCGCTAACAGAAGCTGAAATACCAACTATTTCGTTAAAGTAGTATGTCACTCCGAATGTTCCACCAATAGCTGGAAGAATTGCGATAACAGTGTTATCTTTTGGGAATTGTTGCCTTAATAAGCCACTAATTAATGTAAGTGTTTGTGGAGTGATGGAAGTTCTAAAACCTAAACCAAAATTAATATTAAAAGCTGATTCTCTTCTAAATGTTCCACCAAACAAAAGCTCTGTTGAAATCATCATAATCTTTTGCTTTTGATATGTAGTTTGATCTTCTTTACTAATTTTATCCTCAGAAGTTGTGTTTGCTGGAGTAAATTTTCTTAAAAAAGTAAACTTTTCATAAGCTTGAAAACCTGCTGCATATGAGAATTCATTGTTCCAAAAGAATGTGAATCCATTGCCATGAGAAATGAATTGCATATCAAGACCAAGTGTAATCATAGTGATGAGTGGTTTTGAGTGTGGTAAATCACCTGTTTTAATATGAGTTACACTTTCATTAGGGGCTTTTCCGCTTTCCAATGCTTTGTTAATCCAATTAACCAACATATTGTCAAACATTTGGCTTTGAATTCCTTTATGAACATCAAAACCAATGCGTGGCACAAAAACCACCTCAGAAAAGATTAAAGTAGGTATCATTAAGAATAATAGTAGTCCAATAATTTTTTTCATGATTAACTCCTTAAAAAATCGTAATGGAAAGTTTTAAAAAGTAGAGTCTTGTTTAAAACTTTCCTTAATGTACATTTGACATAATATAGTAGTTGCTATCTCAATGTCAATCAATACAGAAAATTCAATTCAAGCATAAATCTCTAATATAATTAAAAATAATAATTTTTAGTGATTACCTTTAAATATTGTGCTAACTTCAGGGTTTTTCTCTCCAAATTTTTCAATTAGGTTTTTAAGAATATTTTCTTTTGATTCACCCTTTTCTTCTTCGCTTTTGGCATAAGAATATGCAGCAAACAATGTTGAAGGACCAATCTCTGAAGCAAAATACCCCACTCCCTGATTCCACACAAGCA
This sequence comes from Treponema sp., assembly GCA_052169975.1. Taxonomy (GTDB): domain Bacteria; phylum Spirochaetota; class Spirochaetia; order Treponematales; family Treponemataceae; genus Treponema_B. Next base: position 26,419 of record JBQNBK010000012.1, on the reverse strand, counting down.
TAGAGAAAACTTCATCAAATTCTTTTATGCTCACTCCAATAGAATAAGCCTTAATAAACTCGCGTGTAGCTTGCCTCATTCTACCTGCCCCAACACCATTGGCTAAAGAAAGAAGAAGCCTTGTTTTCATGTCCAAAACACAATCTTCATCTTGCCATATTAAATGCCAAAAATTAACAATTATATTTGCAAGCTTTGCATCAATCTTATTAAAATTAAGCATTGCTGTAGGCTTTAAAGGCATATCCATACCATTAGGTAAAGAAGCTTCAAGTGTTTCTTTTCTATAGAAATAGGCTTTCCATTCAGAATCAGAAACCTTTTCAGTATGGTGTTCATAACCCAATTCTGAAAGAGTAGAATATAAAGGAATTGGTTCAAAAGATTGAACGATGCAAAAGCCTTCATCCTTTTTTGTATCTTTTGCAAGCTTCAATATTAAAGGTAAAAAATTACCTTGCAAGTTTCGCACATCTTTAACCAAAAATGAATCTTTTTTGTTTAACCACTCCATAAATTAGCCTCCTTAAAAAAAGCTTTAATTGCTGTGAGTTTCGCTATATAATATACACTTAAAAAGCTAATGTTTCAAGTTCAATAGTTTTAGTTTGATTTGCTTATTTTTTTACTACAATTGATTATATAATAGATGATAATAAATGATAATAAAAATATTGAAAGATAGTAAAAACGAATAAACCCCCTTGAATTATATGGAATGATTCCAATAGCTCAAGGGGTAATAATTTTTGAGGTTGTTATCTTGAAAAACTATTTATTATATCCAGGTATATCAAAGCTTGTGCTTCCTAATTCTGTTGTAGGAGTTTCAGTGCTAGCATCTGCAAATAATGCAACTTTTATCATTGCGGTGTATTTATCTTCATCTGCTCCACTAGTAGGAAATTCAATATCGATTTTAGATACTTCTGAAGCTTCGCTAAGGTCTGCCACTAATTGATTTCTAGTATTTCCAGTATTAAATGCTTTACTAGCAAATATCTTTTTAACATTTGTTTCTGCGACAGTATAGACAACTGGTGATTGCGGAGTTCCTGTTTCACCTTTTTTGTTTTTAGTATAAGTAAGAGTGATTTTTGTGTTTTGTGGGAAAGCCTTATCTCCATCAAGTGTTATAACAGTGTCAATGTATTCAGCTGGATTTGAAACAGTAAATTCAGGATACTTTACTGTGAATGAAAAAGTTCTCTTTTTAGCAGCATCTGCTCCTGAATCTTTTTGAACATCTGTCTTTGTAATAGTAACTTGTGTTAATTTCTTTTCTTCTTTTTCAAATGTTACTTTCACGTCAAGATCAGTACTAGCTGTAACAGTTACTGTTGTAGCATCTGCTGTGGTTGGAGCTGGAGTTACACCTTTCCATTCTTTCACTTTAAAGCCTTGAGCTGGCTTTGCTGTGAAGACAACACTTGCACCCTTATCAATTTGTGTGTTAGTAGTTTGAGTTGCTGTTCCAATCATTGCTTCCAATGTGCCACCATTGCCTTCAACACTAAATTTAAGTGTTACTTTGTCTTTGGTATCTTGCATAAATACTACTTTCACATCAAGATCAGTGCTAGCTGTAACTGTTACTGTTGTAGCATCTGCTTGGCTTGGAGCTGGATTTACACCTTTCCATTCTTTCACTTTAAAGCCTTGAGCTGGCTTTGCTGTGAAGACAACACTTGCACCCTTATCAATTTGTGTGTTAGTAGTTTGAGTTGCTGTTCCAATCATTGCTTCCAATGTGCCACCATTGCCTTCAACACTAAATTTAAGTGTTACTTTTTCTTGCCCAGGAGTATTAGCTTCCAAAATAACTTTAACATTGGTAGCCTTAGAAACTTTAAGAGTTGCACTCATTTTGTCTGCTGCAGCAGTTAAATCTGCTGGTTCCCAACTTTTCACTTTATAACCAGAAGCAAGACCTTTTAATGTGAATTTTATTGTTGTGTCTTTTGCAACTTTTGCACCTGATGTGATAGCTTGTGTGCCATCTTTTGCTTCTAGTGTTGCAGTGCTACCAGATGGTTGCTCCACACTAAAATTGATTGCAAAACCATCTTTTCCATCATCTTTTGGATCGTTTGCTGTGTTACAAGAAAAAAACAACATCAATGCAGAACCTAATAGGAGAATACTCCTAAGCCAATTTTTTTGTTTCATATAAGAAACCTCCTAAAGTTTGGCACAAAAACAATGCTTTTTTGTGTGCCAAAAATATTAAAATCGAAAAAGGTTCTAAGCCTTTTCCGTTTACGAAAAGAGAAAAAATAATTTTGTTTTGTAATGTTTTTAGAAGGGGCAGAAGATAAAGATATTTTAATGCTTGAAAATGTCTTGAAAGAAAAGGTGAGTGTGTTGAAAAAAGCTCGGTGTTACCGTGCTTTAATAAGCGTATACCCCCCCCCCTATCGATAAATTAATATACATTTATTAATATTCTCCCTAATATCTTTGTTATTATCTATTATTCGCTAGAACTTACCAAAATGATAGCCTTTTTTAATTTCTTTGTCTACTCATATGTTTTCATTATAAGTTTAATGGTGTTGGTGGCTAGCACTCTAAAATCTCGTCGCCAATACACTTCAAAAACACACATATAAATAGTAAGAAAATCTTTATATTTTGCAATGTAAAACAATGCAAGTTTATGGATATGAAAATAGTGCACTTTTTGCATCAATTATATACGAGTTTGCATGCCTAGAACGTACGTTCTCGCATAGCAAGAACGGCCGTTAACGATAGGCGAAAACGTACGTTAACGAGACCATAGTCTAGCTAGAGTTGAAAAATACTCTAGCTAGAAGTCATCTAAAGTCTAGCTAGAAGTGATTCAAACTCTAGCTAGGGTTTTATAAAAATATTTTTCAAAATAGAGGTGGCGGATACTAGGAATTAACAAAAATAAAACGTAGGCGTACTTGCTGTACGTCGAGGCTTTGTTTTTGTGTAATGACAAAGTAGACGCCTCCTATATTTTGAAAAGAACTAGCTAGAGTTTTATAAAAATATAAGGGCGTCTACGTTATCATTACACAAAAGCATAACAAATATTTTCAATAAAATTATAAATTACTTTCTATATCCTTTTGTATAGCAAATGCAAAAAATAAAGTATAAAATCAAGTTTTAAGGAGATTTCACTTATGAAAAAAACTATCTATATATTAGATGCATACGCCTTTATCTACCGCTCTTATTATGCTTTTCAAAATAAGCCTTTGGTTAATGACAAAGGATTTAATGTTTCTAGCATATTTGGTTTTTTTAAGAGTCTTCATTCATTAATAAAGACATACGAGCCTTCTTATTTTGTTGTTGCATTAGATTCTAAAGTGCCAACATTTAGGCATGAAATGTATAAAGAATACAAAGCAAATAGAAGAAAAACACCAGAAGATTTGCATGCTCAAATTCCTATCATCATAGACGTGTTAAAAGCTATTGGTTTTGCCACATGCTATTTTGATCGCTACGAAGCAGACGACATAATAGCTTCAATCACTACAAAAGTCACAAAGCTAGGTTATGCTGTTCGTATAATTTCTGGAGACAAGGACTTATTGCAATTATCTTCGCCCGATGTTGAAATGATTAGGCAAGACACACATGGAAAATGGAACTTATATAATGAAGAAAACGTGAAAGAAGAATGGGGGGTGCCTTCTTCATTAATCCTAGACCTTCTTTCCATAACAGGAGACAGTGCAGACAATGTGCCCGGTGTTAAAGGTGTTGGCATTAAAGGAGCTCAAAAGCTATTAGCTGACTATGGAAGCCTAGAAGAAATATATCAAAATATAGAAAACATAAAAGGAGCATTAAAGCAAAAGCTAATAGATGCAAAAGAAGAAGCCTTTTTTTCTAAGGAACTCATAAAGCTAAATAGTAGTCTTGAAATAGAAAATATAGAAGCATTTAGTTCAAGTAATATAAAACTTAGTAATGCAGTGCCAATATTTAAGGAAGTTCAACTTCCATCTCTTGCAAAATTATACAATGAAGATGTAATGCCTATTAAAGCCACAGAAAAAACAAAGAAAACAGAAGAAATCGATTTATTTAGCCAAGAAACAAAGAGTTTTGAAGTTATAACTGATGCAACATTGCTAGAAAAAACTATCCAAAAAGCAAAAAACTTTGTTTTTCTTTCTATAGAAGAAGATGGAAAACTCTTACATGTAAATATTGAAAGTGAGAATTATCAAATTACATTTAATGAAGGCATAATTAAAATACTTAATGAATGGTTTTCTTCTTCAATGTTATTTGTGCTATATGATGGGAAAAAAATGTATCACACAATCAATTCTTTTTGCCCCAATCTCAACTTTCCAAATAAGATATTTGATGTGATGATTGCAGCATATCTTATAGCACCAGATTCAAAAGATTATGAGCTTACTTCTTTAATTAAAACTTACATTGATGACTCTTTTTCTTCCACGCTCACTGAAGAAAAAAAGGCTAGCTACACACTAAATTTATATGAATTATTTTTAAAGACATTAAAAGAAGATGAAAGAATTAATCTTTTCAACAACATAGAAATGCCTATTTTGGTTTTGTTGAGTCAGATGGAAATAAAAGGAATAAAATTAAACATAGAAGAATTACTTAATTTCTCTAAAGAATTGGAAAGTAAGATTACTCAAATTGAAATAGAAGCAAAAGCAGAAGTTGGGCATGAATTTAATATTGGCTCTTATAAGCAATTGCAAACAGTTCTTTTTGAAGAAAGGAATTTAAAACCTGAAAAAAAGAATAAGCAAGGTTTTTCAACTTCTAGTGAAGTACTAGAAAAATTAAAAGACTTTGATGTGCTCCCCTCTCTTGTTTTAGAATATCGAACTCTTTCAAAACTACACTCAACATATACAGATTCTCTTATTGCTTTAGTGGATGAAAAAAAAAGAATTCATACACATTTTATTCAAACAGGCACTGCTACAGGTCGTCTTTCTAGCCAAAACCCAAACTTACAAAATATTCCCTCTCATGATGAATTAGGAATGAGAATTAGAGGAGCATTTTGTGCAGAAGAAGGCAATGTTTTAATTTCTTCAGATTATTCACAAATTGAACTTGTAGTTTTGGCTCATATTTCTAAAGACAAGATGTTAAATGAAATTATTAAAGAAGGTGTAGACGTTCATAAAAGGACTGCTAGTATTATTTTTTCAGTGAGTGAAGCTGACGTAACTAAAGAAATGAGGGCAATTGCAAAAGCGGTTAATTTTGGGGTTATCTATGGAATGAGTGCTTATAGGCTTTCTGAAGACCTTCATATAAGTAGGAAAGAAGCTGCATCTTTTATTTCAACTTACTTTGAAACATACAAAGAAGTTTCAAGCTTTATACAAAATACATACACAGAATGCGAAAAAAAAGGTTATGTAGAAACCCTTATGGCACGTAGGCGTTATGTGCCAGAAATTAAAAGCAGTGTGCGAACAATTAAAGAATTAGGAAAACGCATTGCAGTAAACACAATAATTCAAGGCTCTGCTGCCGACATAATGAAAAAAGCAATGTTGGATGTTGCAAAAGCCTTAAAAGATGCAAAGCTAAAAACTTCAATATTATTACAAGTGCATGATGAATTAATTTTAGAAAGTGTTGAAGAAGAATCAGAAAAAGCTGCAAGCATTGTAAAGGAAACTATGGAAAAAGCATATCAACTTTCTGTGCCATTACGCACTTCTATTTCTATGGGCAAAAACTGGGGATTGTTATAATTAAACCTTAAAAGCTATTTCTGAAGAGTTACACCAGTTCCAAAAGTTTGACTCCAAGTAAAGGAGAGTAAGATATGGAAAAAATATCTCTCTTGAAAATCCAAAGATTAATACTAAAAACCTTGATAAACAAAATTATATGTCAAACTTTTGGGACTAGACAAACATTAGGGCATCACCTTAGAAAAAAAATGATACCCCCATCTTCACATTCAAACTATTTGCAAAAGTGTTTACTGCATTAAAGTTTTCACTTTTAAGTTTTTCTTCAAAAATAAATTGATCATCAGTAAATTCAAACAATCGATATGTTCTTATGTTCATAAAATACAACATGTCTCCTATGCCAAAATACATTCCAAAAATTTTATGAAAAGCATAGGTAAACACAATGTTTCCACCAAGTCCTAACATCATGTCTGTTTTAGTATAATCTACTTCACCTTTTCCTAATATATTTCCTTTCATACTGAAATGAGTGGCACCAAAACCTAAACCAAGCTGAAATAATAAATTATATGGTTTATTTTCAAATGTTTTGTAAGTTAAACCAACTTGTAAGTCCGAAATAACCGAGCGATATTTTGATAGAGTAGGTGAAAAGTTAAGAAAAGTAGTTTGAATATTTTCTGGAAATGCAAATTGAAAAGAGAAATATAAAAAGTCAGCATTTAAATCTAATGAAAGACCAAAGCTATATGAATGTGTTTTATAAATATCATCCGAAGAAGAGCGAATAAGTTTTTTATAATCCTCCGTGATTTTTGATTCATCTTGTTGCACCTTAGTGTGCAAAGAATGCATTATAAAAACAGGAGAAACAGCAAAATAATTCTTAGCAGAAAAAAGCAACGAAAATATTAAAGTATAAAAAGAAACAAAAAATAGTTTTTTACATCCCATTACTAGGTTTAAGCCCTTTTATATTCTAAATGAGAAACCAGTTTTTATACCAAAGTTGTTTGAAAGTGCATTTTGACCAAAGCTTGTAGTATCACTATTACCAAGCTTTCCATCTTTTGCTATTTTATAAGTGAATGTGTTTCCACTTTTAAGCTTTCCCATAAGGTTCAAATCACTGCCTAAATCATAAAAATAAAATGAATTATGCACTGAAAAAAACACTCCTATGCTATCAGAAAAATAACAAGTTAAACCAATATCAGCACCAAGCCCAAGCATTTTTATTACACTTACTTCACTAATACTGTCTATTAAAGAAGTATCAATAGGAGTACCATCACTCTTTTTTATGTGTGAAAGAGCTGTTATTGGTAAGTCTCTTTGGGTTTTTGCCCAATTAAATGCAACACCTGTTCCAATATAGAGTTGAACAGAAGAATTTGAAAAAAGATTAATATAAAGACCTGCTTGGGTGTCTGTGATTATAGAAGAATTTAGTTTTGTTAAAGATGAAGCATGTAATATAATATCCATAGGAGAAGGTGTTTGAATTGAAACAGTAAAAGGAAAGCCAACATTTATTGAAACATAACCACCAAATTCATTATATGTGAAGTCTCTACCAAACTTTAAGTCAAGACCTACCATCATGGAGTTATACATTTTTTTTGAAGAAGCATTTTCAATAATAGCTTCTCCTTTCCCCAAAACACCGAGCTCAGCTTCTAGCATCTTAGTAAAAGCACTATCAATCTTATATTTAGAAAGTGCATAGTGATTCATGTAAGAAAAGCCAACTCCACCAGAAAGCTTAAAGCCCTCAGCAAAAAGACTAAAAGACAGCAAAAATAATAAAAAGCCTAAAGCATTTTTCTTAGCCATGTAGACCCCTCCTACATTGAATTACCAATAGTAAAACACTTATATTGTCTCTAACATCTCCATTATAGCACTCAATAAGCAGAAAATCAATCAATTAATATTTTCATTGCTTTTTCTATTCTTTTTGTAGCTTCCTCTAAACCCAATATTTTCATTGAACCTATAAGAGGAGGACTTACTTTACTACCAGTAACAGCAATACGAATAGGCATCATAAAGTCCCCAGTCTTAATTCCCATGCTCTCACTTTTTTCTTTAAAAAGTAAAAAAGCATCATCTTCAGTTAATAGAATCGCCTTTGTTAATAAACTCTTTGCAATATCCAAAACCTCATGCGTTTTTTTTGCATCTAATTTTTTAGGAACTAAGTCTTCTTTAGATAATGAAGGCACATCTTCAAATAAAAACTTCACCATAAGAGGAGCTTCAGTAAGATGATGAAGTCTTTCTTTAATCAAAGGCATAGCTTCCATTAATATTCTTCTTTGTTCTACTGTTGGCTCAATATCTGTTTCATCTGCAAAAACAACAGGCTTAACACCATCGACATCTGGCTCTTCTTGAATCTCTTTTCTAAAAAGGCAATTAGCAATAAATGGCCATGTAAGATTAAAAAGCTCTTCATCAGTTTTTTGTCTTATATACTGACCATTAAACCAATCTAGCTTTTTATAATCAAAAACAGCAGGCGCCTTATTTAGATGAGAAATATCAAAAAGTCTACTTAAATCTTCTAATAAATATAAATCACGCCCTTCTTCATAAGAGGCACCCAACATTGCAACATAATTAATTATTGCTTCTTTTAAATAACCATTATTCCTAAATTCGTTGCAACTTGTTGCTCCATGCCTTTTAGAAAGCTTTTGTCCATCCTGCCCCATAACCATAGGTAAATGGCAAAAAGTTGGAGCTTGCCAACCAAACGCTTCATACATAATTACATGCATAGGTGTGGAAGGTAGCCATTCTTGGGCTCTCATAACATGGGTAATTCCCATTAGATGATCGTCAACAATATTTGCCAAGTGATATGTTGGAAAGCCATCACTTTTTAGTAAGATTTGGTCAGGGTTGATATCTTCGTTTTTCCATTCAATATCACCTAAAATCAGATCTTTAAACTTAGTACTACCTTCAAGTGGCACTTTAAGCCTTATAACATAAGGAATACCACTTTCAAGTTTCTCTTTAACTTCAGTTTCACTGAGTTTTCTACACTCCCTATCATAACCAGGAGGCATCTTATTCATTGTTTGGATTTTTCTAATTCTTTCTAGTCTTTCTGAATCACAAAAACAATAATATGCAAAACCTTTTTCAACCAATTTGTGTGCATATTCTCTATATAGTTCAAATCTTTGCGACTGAACATAAGGACCACATGGACCACCTTTGTCCCCACCTTCATCCCATTCAAGACCCAACCATTTCATGGTGTCATAAAGGTTTTTTTCATATTCTGCATTATATCTAGTTCTATCTGTGTCTTCTATTCGTAGAACAAACTTACCATTATTTGCCTTTGCATATAGGTAGTTAAACAAAGCTGTTCTTACTCCACCTATATGTTGAAACCCTGTAGGAGAGGGTGCATATCTAACTTTAACTTGCATAATGACAAAACTATAACATAAGAAAAGTCTCAATTCAAGGTATGAAAAAAGCTTAACTTAATCTTTATAATTTTTTTCTTTTTTGCATCCAAAAATACAATGTGAATAGCCATAATCAGCATTGTTAAATAAGCGAGATATCTTTGTGTTTGGAGAATCATTAAAAATAGATTTATAATTCCCACGCGGACATACTGCAAAAACCTCTTCAACATTATTTTTTCTCTTTTTAAAGCTCAAACTTTTTTCTAATAATTCAAAATATTTTTTCCTATCTGATAACTTTGTCATATACTTTGAATAAAACTCAAGTAAAAAAAGTTCTTCCATACTTACATCAGAATAATATTTTATTTTTTCTAAAACTTCCTTAATATAGTCCAAATCTGCTTTTGCATTTTGCATTATATTTTCATCATAGTCAGTGTCATAAACACTACACAATGTTTGTATTAATTCTTTGTCATTTTTATATATAGAAACTTTTTTTTCTGTATTTGCCTTCAAAACATTAATAAAAGATGTGCAAAAATCTTCCAAAACATACATCTTGCAAGAATATAAAATAGGACACTTTTGTGTTGTAAGGTAAATAAGTGTGCTTCTAATAACATCACAAAATCCTATCCCTTCTCCTGCTTTTCCAAATTTAAAGATATGGGAATCAACTCCTTCAATTGGAACAGGAACAACACCACAAGCATAAAATAACTCTTCTGGCAAGTCATCACCAAAAATGCCTACCATAGTATTAGTGTCTAAATAATTTTCAGTGCACTCAATATAAGCATTACGCCTAAGCTCAACTAAAAAATCTTTATCAATCTTCATTATTTATCCTAAAATGCTTGCACCTATAGCACCAGCATAAACTCCATCTTCACTAGAAAGAACTTTTTTCTTCAATTTCTTTTCTATTTCGCTTATAACAAAAGGGCTCTTACTAAAACCTCCTGTCAAAAAATACTGTTCGGCTGGTTGCTTTCTATTTACTAATGAAATTACTTTTGAAACAATCTGATTAATAACACCCTTTGCAATATCTTCTCTTGGAGTCCCTTTTCCCATAAGAGATATCACTTCAGATTCTGCAAAAACAGTGCACGTAGAAGAAAGATTAATGTCTTTCCCATCTTTTGCAAACAAAAACATTTCTTCAAGATTCAATCCCAAACGGTTTGCCATAATCTCTAAAAACTTTCCTGTTCCTGCAGAACACTTATCATTCATAATGAAATCTACAACTTGTCCATTTTTTATAATAATAATCTTTGTATCTTGTCCACCAATATCTATAACTGTTACATCATTTCCAAACAAAAAATAAGCCCCTTTTCCATGACATGTAATTTCGGTAACAGTTTTGTTTGCAAATGGAACACTTATTCTTCCATATCCTGTAGCAGTTATGACAAATTCTTTACCATCAGAAACTTCTTTAATCCATTCAAGAATAGCCAAGCCTGTTTCTTTACTATTCCAACCAGATGGAACAATCTTTTTATAAAGAATACTTTTCTTTTCATCATCCATAATCACAGTTTTACTTGCAGTAGAACCAATATCTATTCCAACATAATACATTCCTATCACTCCAACTTCCTATACGTAACTATAATATTTCCATAAAGGCTTCAATTCGTGTAGAAACTTGTCCTGAATCTTCCATTGAATAGTCAGATTCAATGTACATATATGGTTTTCCTTTTTTCTCACTAACAAATTTATGTACTGATGTAGATTCTATTGCAAAAGTATGACAAGCTTGTAAAACAATTTCAATAACAGCATCAACCTCATATTCATCAATTAATATATCCAATTCTGTAAAACGTTTTGGGTTTGGGCTCATCACAGAACAACACACATTAAGATATTTCTTTGCAATTGCTTCCATTGGATCAATATTCTCATCTATCAATTCCATTTTCTCCCTAACTCCACTACAATTTTCATAGACGACAATATCACCACCAGCTTTTTCAATTGTTTTTAAAATCTTTTCCCTCACTCCTATAACAGGACAACCTGTAATTAAAATACGTGGATGCTTGGAATTAGTTCCTTTTAACTCTTTTTCCCATTTTTGATATATCTCTGCTGTTTTAAGTTTTAGATCAATATTTCTTTTTTCTCTTTCAAAATTAAAACTAAATCCTTCTTGAATTGCACTCATATCAGCACCACTTAATGGAATAGGATTAAGACGCCCTAATTCAAAAAAGTTTTTTAAGTTTTCTCTTTCTTCATTCCCAAACTTAATTGCTTTACGTAGTTTTTCTTCTGTAATGCTTACATTAAATCTATTTTCCAGTTCGGTTTTAAATTTATAAAGCTCATTAAGCCAAAGCTTAAAAGAAAAGTCATCGTTATAATTTTGTGGTAAATGCAGAATATATGTGTCTTTAATTTTTCCCATAAGTTCATACATTTTTTTCTTACCATCACAGGTAGTTTCTCCTACAATTAAGTCAGCAAAATAAAAATATGGGCAAGTATCACTCACAGCAACACCATAACTAGCCTTAATAAGAGGACACAAATTTTTTGGTAAATCTGTTTCGGCATGATGAATAGCATCGTTGCTTGAAGAACACAAAGAAACTGGAACAAGACCTGCTGCATATATGAGTTCAAGTGGCGTATAGGTGCAATACACACCAACTACTTTAGCTCCCGATTCTTTTAGTTTTTTCATTTTAAGAAAGCCTTCACGCCTTGCTCCTGTAAACTCTTCAAAAGCTTTAGGTAATGGGAATTTTTCTTTACTCATTTCAATTAGAAGTCTCCAAAATTATAAACATATTTTTTATAATGCAAATTGTTTTCCTTCTGTAAGTTTGCCATCCATCATAGTGTAAACTTTTTTTGAATATTCCAACGAATCAAATTCATGTGTTACTAAAATTATTGCCATATTATAAAGAGTATTTATTTCTTTAAAGATTTTAAGCATCTCTTTTGTATTGTGCATATCCAAATTAGAAGTAGGTTCATCAGCCAAAAGAACTTTAGGCTTATTTATCAAAGCTCTTATAGTTGCAACTCTTTTTAATTCACCACCAGAAAGCTCTCTAGGATAAGAATCTTTTAAGTACTCAATTCCAAAATCTTTCAATAAGCGATTTGCTTCGCTTTGTGGTTCTCCGTCTCTTTTATATAAATAAAAAGGCAAACAAATATTATCAAGCACAGTCAAAGCAGAAAGCATTACAGGTGTTTGAGGAATAAAGCCTATAACATCATTACGCAAAGCAGAACGTTTCAAATCATCAAGAAGTGTAATTTCTTTTTCCATGATAAATATTTTTCCACTAGTTGGAGTAAGAATACCAGAAATCAAATTAAGTAATGTAGATTTTCCACTTCCACTTTTTCCTATTATGCTTACAAAATCTCCTTCATCAATATTCATATTTATATTGTCAACAGCATTAAATTCATTTTTACGAAAATATGTTTTATAAATGTTTTCCAATCTTATAAGCATTATTCATTCTCCTTCATAAGTATATAAGCATCCTTTTTTATAATCTTTTTACCACACAAAAAGCTTGAAACACTTCCTAAAACAATTCCTGCACCAGCACTGCAAATTATCATCAAAATGAAATTAAAAATATTTGGCATTAAAAATGGAAGATTTAAAGTTTGCTGAATAAATGGAATAATGCTTACTACAAATAATATTCCTGCTAAAACACCTATGATAGAACCTATAACACCTATAATCAAAGATTCAACAATGATAAGTTTTAATACTTGTTTTTTTGAAGCTCCTAATATCCTTAATATCCCCAATTCTTTTTTTCTCTCATTTATAATTGTAGAAAAAATAACACTAAGCAAAACTGAAGACATAATCCAAATAGCAATAATAGATATAGACATATAACCCGAAAGCACTTTTAATTGAGAAGAAATCTGACCTACAAATTTCTTTGCAAATAAAGCGTATATTTCTCCATTTGGATATTTTTTTATTATTGAATTTGCCACTTTAAGAGAATCATAATTAGGTTTTAACTTTAATAGTAAAACTGATAATTTCTCTCCTTCAGCAGCCTTATTCTTTTTTATTATTTCACTTGCTCTAGAAATTTTTTTTGCAGTCTTCATATTAACAAACACTGAAGAATCAAATCCCATACCTGTTTGCCCTAATCTACCAGCAATCACAAGACCTTGTTCAAAGAATTTTATTTTGGAATTCTTTTCTCCTATAACCTTGCTCCCAATAATAACTTCATCATCATTTAAAGATTGTATTTTATTTTTTTCAAGCCAAGTCTTAATTACAAAATCTGTATCATAATCAATGCCAATTATTTGGACAGGATATGAGCAACAAGATGCAGCTAATGTTGCAACATAAAGTTGTGGAGTAAAGACATTAATTCCTTCTATATCTTTTACTTTTTCATTTATATCTTGTGGCAGATAAAACTCACTTGGCTCCCCCTTAAGCAAAACACTTTCAAAATTAGCTTTATATCCTTCTGGAACAATAAGAACATCTGCACCAAGTCTATCTGATAAGCTATGCATTCCATTTGATAAACTTACAGAAAACATACTGCCACAAAATAAAAAAACAACAAAAACTGCTATTATACTTATAAGTGAAAGGCTTCTAATTGGGTTTTTACCAATATTCGCCTTTGCTAAAAACATAGAATCTATTTTCCTTTCCATAATTTCCTATCCAATCATCTAAAAACTATATCCATAATGCTCTAAAAATTAAGACTTTTAGAAGAATCTTTTAAAACATTTAATATATGCTTTCTGTATTCAATGAATTGATCATCATTTCTAGTACGAGGATAATCTAGTTCTATTTTTATATCTTCTTTTACTATACCAGGACGTGGTGCCATTACAATAACCCTTGTTCCAAGATAAATAGCTTCATCAACATCATGTGTTACAAGCATAAACATCATATTTTTATTTTCTTTGTATAAGCTTATAAGTTCTTGTTGAATACTCATACGTGTAAAAGCATCCAATGCTCCAAGTGGTTCATCAAGCAAAAACACTTCTGGCTTTGTAATCATTGTTCTAATCAACGCAACTCTTTGTGCCATTCCACCAGAAAGCTGATGTGGATAAAAGTTTTCAAACTCTGTCATTCCCATCATGTCTATAAATCTATCAACTTCTAATTTTTTTTCTTTTAAGTTACCTTTAAGCCTAAAAGCAAATTCCACATTCTGCCTCAAGGTAAGCCATGGAAAAAGAGTGTGCTTTTGAAAAACCATTCCCCTATTTACACTTGTTCCTTCTATCTTTTTTCCATCAAGTGTAATCTCACCTTGGGTAATAGGAGTAAGTCCTGCAACAAGACGAAGCATAGTAGATTTTCCACAACCTGAAGGACCTACAATACAAACAAATTCACCTGAATGCACATCCAAATTAATATCATGTAAAGCCTCAGTTGTACCCTTTTTATCATACGATGGAAAAACTTTAGATATATTTTTTAAAACCAATATCCCATTTTTCATTATTGTATAACTCCTTCTTGCCACTTTAAAACCTTTCTTTTAGCATAATTCAAAGTGTAATTTACAATAACAAAAATTATGCAAATAATTATAATTGCCGCATACATATTAGAAAACTTTGCCCAACCTTTTTGCCATGCAATATACCAGCCTAAACCTGATTCCACACCCATCATCTCTGCTGCCAAAAGAGCGAGACAAGCAGAAGACATTCCAAGCACAAGCCCTTGAAAAATATGAGGCAATGCCGAAGGTATTGCAACCTTTAAAACGAGCTGATACTCATTTGCACCAAGTGTCTTTGCTGCTTCATAATAAGACTTGTCTATATTCTTTATGCCTACATAGCTTGCCATAGTTACTGAATACCAAACACCAAAAGCAAGCACAATAACAGCTCCTTGAAACAATGTTTGTGCAAAAACCATTATAACAGGAATCCATGTAAGCGAAGGAACTGCTCCTAGCAATTTCATAAAAGGAGAAATCCAATAGTTGACAAACTTACTATATCCACAAGCAATTCCTGTAATAAGCCCTATTACCACACCATAAAAATATCCAGTAAAAAGTAAAATTAACGAATTTTTTATGCAATCAAGCAAATAGACCCTATCCTCAATCATTGCATTAAAGATGTTATCAAGCCATGGAAAATAAGGGAGCAACATAGCATTAGTTTTTAATGCAGCATAATCATATATGATAAGCAATATATACACTAACGAAGCAAATGGAGCTATATTTCTTGTCTTATAAAATACTAATTTTATAAAAAGAGAAAGCACCCCAAGAAAAAGAAAAATGCACAGTTGAACACTTAAAAAAAAGCCATATACATTTGTACTTTTTTTATCACCAAAATTAGGTATATAATAATATTCAAAAAGTGAAAACAATAAAATGATTACAGGCAAAAAAACAATACATATATCAACAATCTTTTGAAATTTTGTTTTTTGTTTAATTCCAATTTCTTGTAGTTGCTGTTTTGTTAGGTTTGCAATTCTCATTTTCTTTCACCTGCACTATTTTTTATCAATAAATATAAAGCAGAAACTAAAGATAATACAGCAATAATAATCAACAAAGCGGATGTAATTGTAAAAGTGTGATGTTGTATACAAGCCATCGTATCCTTACCACAATAGCCAAAAAACCTTTTCATACCTTCTTTATTCACACCAAAAGGAATTTTTATAATCCTATGGGTAATTAAATGTACGGCAAGTGATATACATGTAATACATGCGTATAACCCAACCGAAACATACTTATGTTTTATAAAAAGCAAGATGATTGCTATTATTGCAATTGCAATTCCTATACACACCACTAAAATTCCACTGTAATGACAAGCCATGTGCATCCCATTATTCATTACAGGACAAACAGGTGCAATAATAAATGGTGTCAAAGATAAAACAATACTAAAAATAGCTATAATTATATTTAAGATTTTAGTTATACGCATTTTTAACCTCTCTTTATGACCTTTTCATAGGCTTCCAAATCTTGTCTAAAAGTTCATGAGAATCTTGATTACTAGTAATTAAATTGAGGTGTTTATAAGCATTAATTACATCCAACAAAGAGTTTTCAGTAGTGTCGTCTGTAATTTTTAGATTATATGTTTCCAAGAAGTATTGATCGCTTTGGGTATTACCTGATCCCCAATTGTTTGCAGTGATTATCTCTGCAGCTTCTTTTTTATGATCTTCCATCCAATAACTAGCTTCTTTATGTGCTTGAGTTATCTTTGCTGCAGTAATTGGATTTTTCTCAAGAAAATCTTTATTCAAAATCAAAACACAACATGGCTCTGTCTTAAAATCATCATCAAAAGTTATAGAACGAATTGCTCTTATTGTTCCATTGTCTATAAACTGTTGAGCAAATTGATCACCTAAAAGAGTTGCATGAAGCTCACCACGACTCAAAGCTTGGATAGAAGCAATTGTGTCAATATTTGTAAACTTAACTTTTTTATAATCAACACCATCTCTTACTAAAAATCGTAAAATAATATTATGATCCGAACCACCTATTGCATCATGAATTCCAACATTTTTTCCTTCAAGGTCCTTTGTGGTTTTAATATCTGAATCATTTAGAACAAAAAGAGTTTTGCAACCTGTGTTAACAGCTCTAGTAAAAACCATATTAATTCCATTAATAGCGGGAACTACAGATTCTGAAATATGAGTTGCCATAACATCAATCTTGCCTGTTCCTAAAGCATCAAAAGGATTTGGCATATCTGAAATTTCAGTATCCAAACCTTGTTTTGCAAAAAAGCCATGAGCAGAACCAACACCTAAAGCAGATGTGCAAAGCCCCCCATTAAAAGCCAATTGCACTGGAGTTCCATAGCGAGGCTCTTTTTTCCACATTTCTTCCAAATTAGGATCGTTCAAATCTACATCTGCAATAGTCATCTTATTTGCAGAAGAATCTTCATTGGCATTTGAACTATTCATTTCTTCTTTTTTAGAACATCCAGCCAATACTAAAGCAATCATTAACATTAAACCAACAAACTTACTTTTCATTTTTATCTCCTATGAAAAATTATCCTGCCACATGGCAAGACTATACCTAATTATTATTTTGCATAAATAACCAATATGTAAAAACGAGCTTTACAATTAATTTTTTCAAAAGAGAAATATGTAAGATTGTTGATTTATAAATGACTGGTAGTTTTATTTAAGATGCCGATAAGGGATGATAGAAATTACCCTTCGTATCTTACATATTCCTGCATTTTTATGTAAATTATCTTGAAGTAAGACTACTTCGAGGGTAAATACTCATCTACGCATTCTATTCATCCTTATGTTAAATTTAAGTTCATTAAAACTTGACAAAAAAATCCTAGTGTAAAGCATAAAAAGTGTCAAGCACTAAGTTGTAAACTATGAAAAACTTCTAGCAAAAGCGATTTCTTTCTGGGTCATCTTCATTTTCACATTCCCAAAAGCGTTGTATAGCAAAGCCTGTTCGTTTTGAAGTTTCTTCTATAAGCTTCTCATCTTCACTTTTATAATATAAAATGCTAACACCACAACAAGCATCAGCCTTACGTGGCGTTGGGCTAGGTGTACATTTTATTCCTAACTTCTTTATCTCAGAATAAAGCGAGCAAGCTGTTTTAGAATCTTCAAATAATACATAATAGTTTTTCATAGCATCTTTTCAAAAGATTACTAAAAGAGAAGCAACACAAAGTTACCTCTCTTTTAATAACTACGCTAGCATTTCAATAAATGCACCAATTCTAGTCTTTAATTGCTCGGCATCTTCATCAGTATAATCTGTTTCAATACCTAAACAAGGAATTCCTTCTTTTTGCAGTTCTCGTTCCACAAAATAGCCTTCAGTATCGTAGATATTACAAAATTTCAAATTGAGATCAATCACACCATCTGCTTTATACTCTTTTGCGAGACGAATAATATCATCAATACGCCCCTTGTTTGGAGTGAAACATGCACAATTAATATGTCCTAGATATCGTTCTGTTAAATTATTCACCATCTCATCCATTGTTTTTCCATCTTCATTAACAAGAGCTTCACAATAACGAATTCCAGTACACATTTCTTCACAAACAACCGCTCCTCCAGAAGTTTCAATAATATGGTGCATCTTCCAATTTGGAATAGAAAGAGGCGTACCTGTCAAAAGAATCCTCTTTGTTCCCTGTTTGAAAACTCCAATCTTTTCAGCTTTACGTTTTTCAAGTTCATCACAAAGTTTATTAACCATTGAAGTGAAACGAGAAGGATCATCATAAAAAGCAATTTGATGAATAAGTAAAACATCTTTTCCCGAAATTGGAATGTGTTCTAATTTTCTAAAATTATTCAAGCGTTGCAATGCTTTTCTCTTATTATTAATAAGAATAATAGCTTGTTTTAATGACTCTAAAGTGATTGTGTTTCCAGTCAATTCTTCAATACGTTTGATGTAGTTTTTTATTTCTCTTGACCATTTTTCATAATCTTCAGAGCGTTTCAACTGTGGAATATCCATTATATACATGGGAGCATCTTCAGCTAATATTTCCCATGCTTTTTTCTTACCATCACAAGTTGTCTCTCCAGTAAATAAGTCACAAATCCTAAAAAAAGGGCAGGTGCGATCAAACCTAGCTCCAAGAGATGCTTTGATAAGAGGGCAAGTTGCTGTAGGTAAGACCTTCTCTCCACCGGGCACCCAAAATTGAGAGCCACTACAAAGACCTGTAGCAATTGCTCCGCCTGCAACAACCACTTCATCGGGAACATGGATGCAAAAAGAACCTACAACCTTTCCACCCTTTTTTTGAAACTCAACAAGTTCAGCTGGTCTTATTCCATGAATATCAGCCACAACCATGTTAAAATAATCCATGCTGTCTGGTCTATCGCTTTGCGATAAGAACACATCACCGAATGCACCAGGCAATGCAGCACACAGTAAATCATGTGTTTGAAGATCCATCCCAAGATCTTCCCACATCTTTCTATTGTCAGCCATACATACTCCTTAACCTCATCAAAAAAACAAAGTCTTTCAATAAGGTTTAAAACTTGACTTTAGATTACAGAAGGGGAAGACCTAATAAGCTCACCTCCCCCTACATACAATATTAGCATCCTGCTTAAAACTATATTGTTTTCATAATGCTAATAAAATAGGAAAGTTAATATAAAACTCCTTAAGCTCATTCAATCCCTTATAAATAAATGAGCTTATGTCATACATTACAAGACAAATAAACACCATAACCACTAAGTTTAAAAACTTCATCATGTTCAACATCATTAAATTTGCCAACATCAAAAGAATCTGCAACTTCAATTCTAAGTGCAGTGCCACAACTCGAACTTAATTCACGTGGAACTGGAATAAGCTTAATTGTAAGCACTCCACCGTCTTTAAACTCTTGTTTTTCAAAATTACGTTTGCAAACCAATGCTTCATAATGTGTATGAAATGTAATAACGTATTCTTGGTTCATTTTGAAACATTAATCTTCCAACCATCACCAATAGTTGAAACTTCTATCTTTGCCTTCATATTATTACAAAAGCGAGTAACATTTTCTTTTGCAGTTTCATTATCAACTAAAACACTAAAAGAGTTATTTGCTTCAAATGCTTTTTTTGTACGAACAACTGGTTCTGGGCAAGAAAGCCCGCGTGCATCAACTTCTAACATATCTATTCTCCTAAACTATTTGTTTTTTATTAAATAATAAACACTAATAAATGCAGTTACTAATAAACCAATGACTACAGCAATCATGCCTGCAACTGTAGGTCCCTTTCCAGAAGATGCAAGACCAAAGTTATGTGCAAAGGCAGCTCCTGCCACTAGACCTACAACAGTAATAGCAGAATCTGTGTTTCCTTCTCCTGTCAAAATAAGCTGCCTTAGTGGGCATCCTCCAAGCAAAACACTTGCCCAACCGACAAGCACCATGCCAAGTGCATTCCACAAAGCATCAGTATGTGCAATAGGCTGTCCTTCCATACCTAATTTAAATGAATTCAATATTAAAGAACCTATAAAAACTGTAACAACAATTGCTATACTCCCCCATAAAAGATGAAAGTCTTTAAGCATAATTGCATCTCTAATTCCACCGGCAGTACAAAGTCTACTACGTTGAGCAAAAGCTCCAACTATAAGCCCTATGCCAAGAGAAATAATAATAGGAGCATGCATTGATCCTGGTCCTTTTTCACTAAAGATTAGAGCCGATGGGAATGCAATTAATAATATGAGAAAACCTAGCATAACAATAATTGGAAGCACACCTTCTTGTTTGGCCTGATTATAAGAGCGACTAAGTGAAAAGTTTTTATTTAAGAAAATTACACCAATTCCAATTCCTAATACAAAGCCAATAAGACCAAAAATTGCATTAATATCCCCAGCACCTAAGCGTAAAAACATGCGCAAAGGACAACCTAAGAACATAAGAGCACCTATCATTACAAAAAAGCCAAGTACAAAACGTGTAAATATTGCAGAACCAGCACGTGGCTTAAATTCTTTTTTAACAAAAGCAATGATAAATGCCCCAAGAACAAGTCCCATAACTTCAGGACGCATATACTGAACCACTGCTGCATTATGTAGCTTTAAAGCACCTGCCATGTCTCGCAAAAAACATGCAATACAAAAGCCCATATTACCCGGATTCCCAAACTTCACTAGAACAAGTGCAGCAATACCAATTATTACACCTGTTAGAATAACCATAAAATGCTTTTTCATACACTCTCCTAAAAACTAATATGTATAAAAGATTTATCTAAACAATATTTTAACCATGTAAAATTTGTATACTTAATCTAAAATAAGTTTTACAATTAAAACATAATTATTTGAAAAAAAAGAGAAAGACGTAAGATAATTAAAATTGAAAAATATTTAAGTGGGATTATTAAAGAAGGGATTAAACATAATATGAGGTTACCCTTCTAATCTTACATATTTCTGATTTTTTATGTAAATTATTTTGAAGTAAGACTACTTCTAGGGTAAATACTCATCTACACATTTTGTCTATCCTTAAAGATTAAGCCCTTAAAAGCTTATTTATTTAACTTTAATGTAAAACAAAAAAACTTTCAAGGGCTTAAAATTAAACTCATTATGTTATAAATAAGATAAAAAAGCATCAATTAGCAGCATATAATGCTTGTCTTTTTTTAGTTTTAGAACTCGTAAACTTGGGTTTAAATTCTATATGCTCTGCCACTACCTTCACTTTACTATAATTTTTCCCATCTTTACCAACCCATCTATCTTGCTTCAACCTTCCCACAACTCTCACTCCCCTACCCCTAGACCCATTTTCTTTGCATAATAATGCCATACTAGTCCATGCTTCCACATCAAAATATGAAACTTCTTGCATTGTTTCATTATTCTGTATGTACACCCTGTTAGTTGCAATAGAAAAACTGCAAAAACTAGTCCCTTTTGCTGTCTCCTTAAACTCAGGGTCTCGAACCATATTCCCTTCAATAATTAGTGAATTCAAACCATTCATATTACACCTCCAATTTTCCAATATAAGAGTTCTTTCTTCAATTTAATATATTAAATGTTTACATCATTTTGCCTCATAAAAAAGCAAAAATATGCAAAAACTCAAAAGAAACTTTTATGGATATTACTTACTTCTTGACGACATAATGAAAAATGATATACTATGCTAACATGTTTAGAAAAAAAGATATAACTGCTTCAAAAGAAGACTATTTAGAACGAATTTATGACTTTTCCCTTGTAAATGAAAAAGTGAGATCTATAGATGTTGCAAGAGCCTTAAAAGTTTCACGTGCCAGTGTGAATAAATCATTGGGAGGCTTAAAGCAAGATGGCTATATTGAACAAGAACCTTATGGTACAATTTTCCTAACTGATAAGGGTTTTGAAGTTGCAAAAGAAACCAGAAAAAGGCACAATGCACTTCGCAAATTCTTAACAGAAGTATTAGGTGTTTCATTTGAAGTGGCAGATGTTGATGCCTGCGAAATGGAACATGCAATAAGCGAAGAAACAGCAGAAAGATTGTATAAATATTTAGAAACAATCACAAAAGAAGCTTAAAATATTTTCCATACATCACCAGTCTTTTTAAACCTTGTATATGGAAGGTTAATCATTCTTCCATCAGCATCTATAAGCGAAATAGTATTGGTGATGTGATTCATTTCTTTTACAGTAAACAAGTTTTCGTCATAGTATACCTTGCTACCAACTTGAGGTGTCTTTTTGTTTTCAGTTGTATAGTATTCATGCTCATAAGAAAGACAACATAAAAGCCTTCCACAATGCCCTGATATCCTACTAGAATTAAGAGACAAATCTTGCTCTTTTGCCATTTTGATGGTTACACCTGTCATTTTATCTGTTATGGAATTGCAACAAAAAGGTCTACCACAAGAAGCAAGCCCACCAACAAAGCGTGTCTCATCTCTAACACCAATTTGACGAAGCTCAACTCTCACCTTAAAAACAGCAACTAAATCTTTCACTAATGCCCTAAAATCCACCCTACCATCAGCACTAAAAAAGAAAAGAACTTTTGCCTCTTCAAGCAAAAAGTGTGCTAAAATAAACTTCATATTAAGCTTATTCTCTTTTACTTTTTCTTTAAATACTTCACCTGCTTCTTTTTCTTTTAGCTTATTATCATTAACTATTAAAAGATCATCTTCATTAGCAAGCCTTATAATTTCTACAATATCTTCATTAGATGTAAGGGCATTATTAGAAACCTCCCCACAGACTCGGGCTAAATCGACACCGTATTTAGTGGGAACTACTGCAAAATCCCCTCTTTTCACTTCCAATTCTTCAGGTGCAAAGGCATAAAATTTATCACTAGCATAATCTAAATTCAATAAATAAAGTTTGAGTGACTTTGCATCAGTTTGCATCACTTCTTCAGTTTCATTTATATCAATTTCTATTATCTGTTCCACAAATTAACCTCTTAGATCAACAATCAGACCTTTTATTTCATCAATTCGTCTAAGCACATCTAATTTTTTAACTTGATTATACATTAAATCAGAAACTAATTTATCTAGCTTTGTATTAATCACTTTAACTATTGTCCATGCTTTTTTCTTTAAAGGATTAACCCCTCCAGTAATCACATTTTCCACATCATAAGCATGATCCAATATATATTCAACAAAGTTTTTAATTGCTTTTTTGTAGGCTAAAATATTTTCTGCAGAAATCATATCAGAAAGTGCATCACCAGTAGCATACACTTCGTCTTGCATCTTTTCAATTAATTCTTCTTCTGTAAGCTTTTCATTTTTAATGCTATCCAAAGAAGATTGTTTTGCATAATAAAAACTTTCTTTTATTATATCCTTAAAGTGCTTAGTTCTTTCTGTCTTAGAATCTGTAAGTTTTTTCTCATCCTTCGTCTTAAAAAATTGAGAAGAAGCAAGAGAAAAATAAGAAGATACAGTAGGAGAATCAAAATTACTCACATTGTTGATGCCAGCCATTTTTCCTCCACTATGCTAAATTCGCATTTCCATCAAGATATTCTTTTTTCACTTTATCAAAAAGCGATGCATCATTTATGGCAAAACATCTTCCTTCAAACAAAACACCATCTTGAATATTAATTTTTTTTGTAAAAACATCTCCCAAAACAACAGCAGAAGAAAACAATCTCACTTCATTTTCAGCTAGAATATCACCTTTTACAAGACCTCGTGAAACCACAGAAGTTGCTGTTATGTTTCCACAAACACGTGCATTTTCCCCAATCATAACACAACTATTAGAAAGAACATCTCCAGCTACATCTCCATCAATTCGCATAACACCAGAAACAGACAAATCGCCCTTAATAAAACTGCCCCGCCCTATTATCGTTTTAATGGAGACATCATCAAAGACTTTAGCCATTATCTTCTACTAATACCTTTAATGCTCAAATATTTTATTGGGTCTACAACATCAGAACCAATATGCACTTCATAATGAATATGAGGCCCAGTAGAAATTCCTGTATTGCCAAGATAGCCAATAATTTGCCCTTGTTGAACATGTTCTCCACGTGAAACTCTATGAGATTGTAAGTGTGCATATCGTGTAAAAAAACCATGCTTATGTTTAACAATTATATAATTTCCCCAACCAGGATCATACTCCACTGCAACAACTTGACCATCAGCAGTTGCAATGATTGGGTCACCTTGTCTAAAGGTAGAAAGATCTATTCCAGTATGAATATACCATTGTCCCGTAATAGGGTGCCTATTTTGCCCAAATGCCATAGAAATATGACCAATACCACCTCTTATAGGCCATAAACTAGGAATATCAGAGAAAAATGTAGCCTGTGAATCAAGTAATTTTCCCATTTCTTGAACAGGTAAAATTGAATTTTGTAAGTAGTCAGAAAATAAACGCAATTCTCCAGCTTCTTTTATATATGCCTGATCCCCTTCATGGAAGTCGAAAATGTGCATTAAGTCCCCAGTTTTTTCTTCTTCGCCATCCAATTGCATAACAGACTTTAAGCCCAAAGAAGTAAGTGTTGTGGAAAGAGTGGACTGAAAATCTTTTGCATTTTTCATTAAGTTATTTGTCTCATTTTTTAGCGAATCCAAGTTTGCTTGGGTTTTTAATGTTTCTTCTTTTAATATTTTAAGTTTTTGTGCTTGTGAAGAAGCTGCAATAGAGAAGTATATAAAGGAAGAAACCAGTGAAGTTAGTAAGAAAAGTGTAAAAACAATAGAAAAAATATTTGTCTGAAAATTAAATGTGCCTTTTTGCGAATGAGGCACTATCATAATAGTAAGCCTCCTATTCCCTGCATTAAAAAAAGCCACAAAAAAAGCTTTTACTAACTTAAATGCTCCTTTAAAAAAATTAGAGACAAATCTTACTATTATATTTTCTATTTTTTTGTACCCACCTGTGCGAGACACTTCCAACTCCTTAAATAAAGACTTTTTAAGTCTAACATATTTTTGCCATATAAGCAATGCCAGTAACTACTTTCCATCTAACAAAATATCAGCTTCTTTTTCTGTAATGACATTCTCTTTTACAAGCTCATAAAGCTGCACACTGTTTGTTTTACCAAAAAACATTAAATCATCAGTGCCAAGTGAAATAGGCACCCCTGCTCTCATCATCTTTCCTATTGGATGTTCTTTTAAGCTATTGACAGCACCAAGTCCAACATTACTTGCAGGGCAAACATTGCACCTAACTTTTCTATCAGCTAGAAATTGCAAAACCTTATCATCACTAGCAGCCCCAATACCATGTTGCACTTCATCAAGAGAAAAACATTCAACAAATTGTTTAACCGATGCTGCATTAGAAAACTCCCCAACATGAGCTTTTTTCTTTAATCCATATTTTCCAGCCATATCAAAGATATAAACAAAGTCTTCAATACCTTCTGAAACTTCTGGTCCATATAAATCAATATTCTTAAAAACCCCGCTAGAAATAAGAGGTTTCGTCCATTTTTTTAAAAAATCTCTATCAAGAGTTTTAGCTATTCCAAGCTCTGGAACCACTGTAATTTTATCTTTATATTTTTTCAATAATAAGTCAATCTGGGTTAAAAAAGCATCAAGGTCTTCACCAAAGTGTTTGATAAAGTTCATGTCAACAGAACCTTCAAGCAATACAACATTATCACGCATAGCACTTTGTATTGACATTTCAATTAGCTGAACCACATCAGTAGATGTTTGACATCTAGGTCTTGTGTATTCGCTTATAATTTCGTGCATTTCTGCAAGACCATTTAATTTACGAGGGAAATGTGGTATAGAAAACCCTGCCCATTTTTTATAGCAATAGTAGGACATACTGAGGTTTAGATGGTTATGTGTATCAGACTTTTTTGCTTTTTTATAGTATTGCAATTCTCTCATTAAATTATACCCTTAAATGTTACATCCCCACACCACCCCATGCAACAATTTATATTATAGTACATTTTTCTTTTTAATTCATTGCATCAAAGAAAAATGAAGTATTCCTCTTGAATATCGGCATGGAGGTAGCCAAAATAAATAGGTTCGGGTAATCTACTACAATAAGGGCATATATTTCAAGTAAGCTATCAAAATGGCATCTTAATTCTAAAAATAGGTATTTACAAAACAAAAGATATTTGCTAATATCGCTTTAGTTCATTATTGCCGGCGTGGTGAAATGGTATACACGATAGACTCAAAATCTATTG
>JBQNBK010000011.1:0-28559 GCA_052169975.1 Treponema sp. | reverse complement strand
GCAAGACAAGAAATTTATACAGCAACGTATAGATATTTTGGATGCTCAAATAAATACTATTGTATACGAGCTCTATGGTTTAACCGAAGAAGAAATTAAGATTGTGGAAGGATAGAAAAAATGGGAACTTATATTGTCTATTTTGATGAAAGTGGAGATGATGGCCTCGTTAATAGTGCTAGTGATGATTTTGTTCTTACTAGTTTGTATATGGATGTAAATGATTGGCAAAATAATTTCGATATTATGCAGAAGTTACGGATATCTTTAAAAAATCAGTTTGGTTTGCATGTTTCACAAGAGTTTCATACAAAAGATTTTTTGACGGATAAAAATCCTTATCGAAATTATGGATGGAAGCCATATGATAAACTTATCAATCTTGCATATCTAGTACTTGCAATAATTAACCAATAAAATTTCTAATTGAAGACATATTAGAAAAGGATTCTAAAGAATCATATTTTATTCAAAATTGTGATTTTATTTCGTACTTTGCACACTTATATTATAAATGTATTATGCAAGGTCAGCCTTTACCAAATAGAATAGCAAACTTATTGGATGGTCAATTCATAGAATTAATTCTTGAAGAACTAAAAAATAGTGATAAACTTAATCTTAAAGCATCCAAGCATAACAACTTTGGGCTTGTTATTTATCCTAAATAAAAACACCACCTACGAAGCATTCGCTTTTTCACTGGTTCGCCGATATTATACTTTAAAAATAACTTCTAAACAAGAACTTATTTGATTATTAAAATAAATACTATTGTATACGAGCTCTATGGTTTAACCGAAGAAGAAATTAAGATTATGTAGTCTTCCTCTATTGTACATACCAATTATTAGCTATATACTCATACTCATTATGTTAGACTATAAATTTGTTAAAAGCAATTTAGAAGCTGTAAAGCAAAATATTATTCGTAGGAACATAGTCGCTGATGCTGACCTTGTTGTTAAGTTGTATAATGAAAGATCTGAAATTACCACAAAGATTCAGGAATTGCAAAAGCAAAAAAAAGATAATTCCAAGCAAATGAGTGGTAAGCTTTCGGATGAACAAAGAGATACCTTGGTAGAACGTGGTAAAGTTATAAAAGATGAAATAGCAACTCTTGAAGGAAAGCTAACACAGATTGAAGAAGAAATGCACCGTGAAGCTATGAAAATCCCAAATATGACTCATCCTTCAAGCCCAACAGGTAAAGATGACCAAGAAAATATTGAGATTAAACGTGTTGGAAAAATCAGAGAATTTACTTTCACACCTAAAGACCACGTAGAACTTGGACAGGCTTTGGATATTATAGATTTTGAAGCTGGAACTAAAGTTTCTGGTGTTAAGTTTTATTATTTGAAAAAGAAAGCTGTTTTGCTAGAACAAGCTTTAATAACTTATGGTCTTAATATTTTGATGGATTTAGGATTTATGCCACTTTCCACACCTGATATTGCAAAAGAAGAAATTCTTAAAGGCATTGGTTTTAATCCTAGAGGTGATGAATCAAATGTCTATACAATTGAAGATACAGATACTTGTCTTGTGGCTACGGCAGAGATTACTTTAGGTGGATATCATTCGGATGAGATTTTATCAAAAGAAAAGCTTCCTATTAAATATGCAGGTATTTCACATTGTTTTAGAAAAGAAGCTGGAGCTGCTGGACAGTTTTCTAAAGGTTTATATCGTGTTCATCAGTTTAATAAGCTTGAAATGTTTATATTTTGTTTGCCAGAAGATGGTGAAAAGTGTCATCAAATTTTAAGAGATGCGGAAGAAAAAATCTTTGAAGGCTTAGGTATTCCTTTTAGAGTTGTGGAAATATGTACTGGAGATTTAGGTGCACCTGCTTATAGAAAATGGGACTTGGAAGCTTGGATGCCTGGTCGTAATGGTGGGGAATGGGGAGAAATTACTTCTGCTTCTAATTGTACTGATTATCAATCAAGACGCCTTAATATTCGTTATAAGGATAGTGATGGTAAAAACAAATTTGTTTATACATTAAATGGAACTGCTATTGCAATTTCTCGTGCATTAATTGCTATTTTAGAAAACTATCAAATGGAAGATGGAAGTATTAAAGTTCCTGATGTTTTAGTTCCTATTTGTGGGTTTGATAGAATAGATTAAGCTTTTTTAATGTTTTGGTGGAGGCTAATTGATGAGATGGGTTCAAGATAAAAAAGCTACATTGAAAAAATTACAAGAAATGAGAAAGCTTGCATTGATGGGCTCTTCTATTTCTCTTGCAACAGTTTCTGGTGTTCTTTCGACAAAAACAAACCTCGTGAAATATGCTTCTTCTGAATTAGGTTTTGACCTTGTAACAACTAAAAGCTTTCAAGTAGTTCCTAATACTGGCAATAGGGAACCAATTATTTGTCAACCAGAACCTTTATGTTTTGGCAATTCGGTAGGGCTTAGGAATCCCGGTATTGATGTTGCAGTGAAAGAACTTGAAGCATTAAGAGAAAACTTTGAGCTACCTTCTCTTTTGAATGTGTCTCTTTCTGCATCTTCTTATGAAGATTTTATCACGTTAATTAAAAGAGTGGAACATTTAGCTGATTTAGTGGAACTTAATTTTTCTTGTCCTCATGCTAGTGCAGGATTTGGAGCTTCCATTGGTTGTAGCCTAGAAATAGCAACAGAATATGTAAGAAAAATTATGGATGCAGTTGCTCCTTCAAAAACATTGATTTTTGTTAAACTAACACCAAATGTTGACAACATAGGAGAAATTGCAAAATCTGTCATAAATGCTGGTGCAGATGGTATTGTTGCAATAAACACAGTTGGGCCTTCTTTATATCTTGAACCACATTCAAATAAGCCAATTTTACAGAACAAAATAGGTGGTAAAGGTGGCATGAGTGGGGCTTGGGTTTTTGAGCGAGCTATTGAATGTGTGAAAGAAATTAGAAATGCTATTGGAGAAGATGTTCCTATTATAGGCATGGGGGGCGTTTCTAAAGGAAGTGATGTTGCAAAGATGGTGGAAGCAGGTGCTAATGTTGTGGGAATTGGTTCTGCCTTTGGCACTATAAAGCAACAAAACTGGGCTTCTTATATTGGCTCATTAAGAAAAGATTCACTTATAGCTTTGCGACATAAAGAAATAGAAGAAAATACTACAGATGAGTACATTATTAAAGATGTACGAATGAAGTACGAAGCAAAAAAAATAGTAGACATTGAATATATTAGTGATGATGTAATTATATTGAAGCTTGAAGGAAAGATGGACTTTAGAGCAGGTGAGTTTGTCTTTTTGTGGCTACCCGGTGTTGGAGAAAAACCTTTTTCTCTATGTTTAACTTCACCCATAACTTTTATAATCAAAAAACGTGGAGCTTTTACAGAAGCTCTTTTCAAAAAGAAAATAGGTGATGTGGTCTATATTAGAGGTCTTTATGGAAGCCCTTTAATATTGCCTAAGACCCAAAAAGCAATTTTGGTGGCGGGCGGAACTGGGCTTGCCTTACTTCCATCGTTAGCAAAACAATTAAAAGAAATGAATGTGGAAATGGTGAGTTATGTTGGCTCTTCTCTTCCTTCTCTTAATTATAAGAATAATATTATTGAAAATGAAGTTTCTTTGTATGGTGAATTTAATTTAGTGCATGATGATGGCATTGTGGGGCGAGTGCTTAATGTGATTGAAAATAATATTGCATCACTAAATGCTGAAACGGCTTGTTATATTGTAGGACCTATGGTTTTTATGCAAAAGCTTGCAAGTATTTTTGTTTCAAAGGGAGCCAAAAAGGAACTTATATATCTTTCGTTGGAAAAGAATACAATGTGTGGCATAGGTCTTTGCGGTGAATGTAGTTGTGGAAATAAACTAACGTGCCAAACAGGAACTTTTATATCATTAGAAGAACTAGAAAAAATGGAAGCATATTAAGCTTTTTCTTTATAATCTTTTAAATATCTTAAAAACTTTTTATTTTTGTAATTTAAGTTAGGCTTTTGATTTTAGATAGGTATTTTTCTATGATGATTTCATCAGAAAAATACTTTTCTGCTATGTTTCTGGAAGCTTTTCCCATTTCTTCTTTTGCTTTTTCATCAAGACTTAAAAATGCACACATTTTTTCTACCAAATCATTAACATCATTACTTTTTACTAAAAAACCGTTTTCATTATTTTTGCATGGTTCACGTGTGCCTACACTATCTGAAGCAATGAGTGGCTTAGCCATTGCAGCTCCTTCTAATAGCACGCGTGGTATTCCTTCTCTATAATATGAAGGAAAAACTACACAGTCAGTATGTTCAGTTAAGAATTTTCTAACATTATCTACTTGACCATAGTATATTATTGCTTTGTTTTGTATAGCACAATCTAATTCTTCTTTTTGAATGAAATCAGGATCTCCTTCTATATAATTACCAGCAATATTGAAAAGACAATTTTCATGTTTTTGTGAAATGATATTTGCAGCTTCTATAAATAGCCTTAAACCTTTACTAATCATAAGACGCCCAAAAAATGAAAATTGAACATGTTTTGAAGGATGTGTTATGTAAGCATTATCAGGCTTAAAAAAATCGAGGTCTACTCCAGAACCGGGCAATATTCCAGTACTTTCTTCTTTTTTTATTATATGTTTTTCAAAAAACAACATTTTATCATCAGCATTTTGAAAAAAAACAAAACACTGCTCAAAATTAAAAGCATTTCTATATAAATGGCATACTAACTTTTGTATTAAAGAATCTCTATCAAATATTTTTCCTAAGCCTGTTATGTTTGCAATTATATTTATTCCTAATTTTTTAGCCACCATAGCTCCATATATATTTGGTTTTATATTATAGCTGAAGACAACATCTGGAACTATTTGCTTGAAAAGTTTCTTGTATGTTAAAAATAAAGCAATATCTTTAATTGGATTTTTATTACGAGGATTCATTTTGATTGGCAGTGCATTTACATTTAGATTTTTTAGTGCAATAGCATCTTTTTCGTTTAAATTGCATACTGCATAAATAGAATGCCCTTCATCTAATAGCCTTAGTATTAGCTTTTTACGTGCAAGAATTTCTTTTGAGGTATTTGCAGACATTAATATTTTCATAAGGTTTATTGATATTATCCAATACAAAAGTATTTTTCAATATATAAGAATTACCTAAACAAAAGAGTGAATATATTTTTCGATTTATTATATAATGTTTATATGAGCGGTAATATATTTGGTTCAATATTTCGTGTTATGACATTTGGGGAAAGTCATGGGGTTGCGGTTGGTGTTGTAGTTGATGGTTGCCCTTCAAATATACCTATATCTATTGAAGATTTTCAAAAAGATTTGGATAGAAGGCGAGCAAAATTAAGAAAGAATGCTGAAGAGTTTTCTCTTACAACTAAAAGAGGGGAAAAAGATGAATGCAAGATTCTTTCTGGCATTTTTGAAGATAAAACTCTTGGAAGTCCTATAGCTGTTATTGTGGAAAATCATGATGCAAGATCTTCTAGTTATGAAGCATTAAAAGATGTTTATAGACCCGGACATGCAGACTATACGTATGAAAAAAAATTTAATTCTTCTTTGTATAAAGGTGGTGGGCGTGCTTCTGGAAGAGAAACTATTGGACGGGTGCTTGCGGGAACGGTTGCTAAAAAATTGATTATGAAGATGTCAGAAGAAAAAAATATTGCTCCTATTATGATAGATACAAGATTAAAAGAAATTGCAGGAAAAAAAGTTTTGTCTTTAGTGCATAAAGAAGAAGATTTACCAAATGACATAATTAATGAAATAAAAAAAATAATAGATGTAGGAGACTCTATTGGTGCAATATTAGAATGTAATATTTTTAATGTTATTCAAGGCTTAGGAGAACCTGTGTTTTCAAAATTGGAAGCTGAGCTTTCTAAAGCAGTGATGTCTATTGGTGGAGTTAAAGGTATTGAATTTGGCAGTGGCTTTGATTGTGCAAGATTGAAGGGTAGTGAAAACAATGATATTTCACAAAAGCATAATGGAGGAATTTTTGGAGGCATATCAGATGGAAATGTTATTAACTTTTCTGTTGCATTAAAGCCCATTCCTTCAATTCAAAAAGAACAAAAAGCTTTATCAAAAGATGGAAAGATAACAAATATTTCCATTAACGGAAGGCATGATTTTTGCTTATTTCCTAGAATAATACCAGTAATAGAAGCTATGTGTTTTATAACAATTGCAGATGCTTGGCTTTTGCAAAATAGAAATATGTTTTAGCGAAAAAAAGAGCCGACTATAAAGTCGGCTACAGAAGTGACTAATAAGACTTTGAATCGTGAGAACGTCTTGTTTTTTTGACTAATTTTCTTCTTAAAGACTTATTCTTTCGGTTTAGAATAGTGGAAGGCTTTTCATAAAATTCTCTTTTTTTCCATTCTCTTATTATGCCTTCTTTTTCAACTTGTCTTTTAAAACGTTTTAATGCTTTCTCAAGATTTTCATTGTCTTCTACTGCAACGTATGCCATGTAATCACCCCCTTTTGTTTAAGAATTCCAATTATGCAAATATTTATGCTCATTAAACTCTAATATATATCGGTATAAAAGCATTAAAATATCACGTTTATGCTATCAATTATTTATAATAAAGTCAATTATCAATAATTATTATATCAGGGGTTTTGCATTATAAATATTTGTGGTGATATTGTAAGCTAATTTCTAAAAGCCATTTTGAATAACATGCAATGTAAAACAGCATAAGTTTATGAATCAAAAATAGCATACCTTTCACATATATTATATGCGAGTTTGCATGCCGTTAACGTACGTTCTCGCTATGCTAAACCGTACGTTAACGATATGCGAAAACGTACGTTAACGATATGCGAAAACGTACGTTAACGAGACCATATATATGATACTTTTAGGTAGTACATTAGCTAATGTACTACCATAACATTAACTAATGTACAATCATAACACTAGCTAATGTACAACTATAACATGAGCTAATGTACAAAAATCGTATGCTTAAAGTGTGGTTTGTGGGTAAGTTATTTTGTAAGGATGAATAAAGAGAAAGTCGCGTTGATATAGATGAAAACTCAAGATAAAAATACGGGCTCATTTGCTAATAATTATACAGTATTTTTCCATCTTAAACTATGAAAATTAGCTTTAAGCGTTAAGAAAAATATTTTATCTTAAACTAAAAATAGAAAAGGGATTTTATCATTATAAATGCTATAAAATTATCTTATAAAAGGCTTTCTATTACATCCTTTATTATAAGGTATCTCTTTAAGCCTATCTTCTTTTACATTGATTAAAAAAGCCCATTGTTTTATACTCATTCAGGTATAACCTAGTATTTAGGAGTATTTATGGAAATTAAAAGTGGTTATAAGATCGAGAAATTTAATACAAGTTTTGGTACTGATGGATGGTTAGGTTTGTATATGGCTGCTATGGTGGTCAATATTTTTGTGAATATACTGCAAATACCATTATCCTATTTGATTGGTGATGCTTTAATGGCTGGTGTTATTAAAGCTTTATTCTCTGTCCTTCAATTATTTGTTATGCTCTTTTTTATGGTTGCAGCATATTCTAAAGCTATTCTTGTATTTATAAATACACTTTCTTTAGACACTAAAAAGTTTAGCACTAACTTGGATTATAATTCGCTTTTTTCAGTTATGCTGGCAAATACATTTCTTATAGTTTTCACTCTTGGGCTATATCTTCCTTGGGCATACAAAGCAATTATAGATAAGATTGTGAATAATGTAGAATATCAGGGAAGCAAGTGCTTTAAGTTTAATTCTTTACCTTTTCCACTGTTTGCTTTTATTTTAATTTCGTTTGTTATTATATTTGTGCTAATTTTTGTAATGGCTTTTTCATTTATTATTGTGCTTGGCTTTGGTGGAATAATTAATTTAATGTTTTTTCCAATAACTATCATTTTATTTTTATCTTTTATCTCTGTTATTTGTGCAATGCAAGTTTTTATGATTAATTGGATAATTAACATTAAAATAGCATCAGCAGAAAAGAATGCTACATACACATTAAATATTAATATTTCTAGTGCAGTACTTTTTTATTTAGGGCAGGTAATGCTTCTTTTAGTAACATTTGGTTTTTATATTGGTGCCTATATGATTAATATTTATGAATATTTTGTTTCGCGTATTGTTGAAAAAACAGATGAAAATATTACAGGGCATTTTAGGTTTGCAAAACCAGCTAATAAAGGAGCAGGTTTTATTTTAGGGCAAGTTATTTTAACCACTTTAACAGCAGGTTTTTATTATCCTTTTGCTCTTGTTGAATATTCACGTTTTTTTGTTAACAACACTTACCTAGACTTAATTGAAACAAAAGAAGTGGAAAGTGATACCATCTTAATCAATCCTTAATTATGAAAGATATGGAAGAACAAAAGTATAATCGTCCAAGTTGGGATGAATATTTTATGGAAGTGTGCCGTGCAATTGCAAAGCGAGCCACATGTGATAGAGGGCGTTCTGGCTGTGTAATTGCAAAAGATCATCAGCTTTTGGTAACAGGTTATGTGGGCTCTCCTAGAGGATTGCCTCACTGTGATGAGGTGGGGCATCTTTTTAAGACAATGCAGCATGAAGATGGTTCAGTTACAAAGCATTGTGTGCGTACTGTTCATGCTGAACAAAATGCAATTTGCCAAGCTGCAAGGCGAGGTATTTCTATAGATGGAGCAACGCTTTATTGCAAGATGACCCCTTGCCGTACATGTGCTATGTTGATAATTAGTTGTGGAATTGTGCGTGTTGTGGCAGAAAAAAGATATCATGACGCAAACGATACAATTCAAATGTTTAAAGATGCAGGTATAATATTAGAGCATTTATCAGACACAATAGAAAAATACGAAAACCAATAGCTTTGTGCCTATCTTTAAAAGCTTTTTTAGATAGTTATGTTCTGAGAAGAGCTAAAACATGGCAATTTATTTTGTAACTATTGAATAAGCATAAATGTTGTAGGACATAGATAAGCGACTAATGGGGTAGTAGGGGCTTATCTACAAATCTCCTTTATAGTTTTTTCCGACAGGTTTTGACCTCCTTTTACCTGTCGGTCTTTTTTTTATGACAAATCACGAATGGCAAGAATTAACTAAGATTAGAAATAGTTTTAAAAGTTATTGCATAGAATCCTTAAAACATTTTGAAGAAAGTTATACACCGCCTTCTATTTTTCCAACTAATTCAAAAACAGCTCTAAAAATGCACATAAAAAATAGTCTAAATGTAGATGTTTCTTATGAAATAGAAACTCCAATAGTATATAACCATAGTTTAGATTTAATAGAAGAAAAAGATGAGATCAGTCTTATTTTAGTAGGTGATAATCCTGGTAAAGAAGAACAAAAACATACAAATCAGCGTTATTTAGTTGGGCAAGCGGGGCGAATTGCAGAAGGCTTTTTTGCACGAAACAAGGAGCTAAAAATTGATTTTAGGAAAAATGTAATTATATTAAACAAAAGCATTTTGCACACACCTAAAACATTAAACTTAAAAAAGCTAATTAAAGAAGATAAATGTATTGAAAACTTTTTTATAAAAGATCAAATATGGCAAGCTGAATTGGCATTAAATTTACAAGAAGTATTTAATTGCCCATTGTGGATTATAGGTTATAGTGAGTTAGGTGAAAAAGGTCTTTTCAAAGATTATAGCAAAACAATTAAGACAAAAATAAAAGAAAAAGCTATATCTAATCTTTTTTTATATCAACATTTTTCTATGAATTGCTTTATTAAGCAATTAAAAACAAATTATGATGCAACTTTGAGTTTATCAGAAAACTTGAAAATACTTGGAACTAACAATAGAAAAAAAATACTTATGGTTTAAAGCTAGGAGCTTTTACTTATTTCTTCCCATTTTTCTATGGTGATATCAGTTAGCCTATTTTTTGTGATTTCACAATATTTTTTATCCATTTCTATTCCAAAATAATATCTATTTCCAAGAATAGAAAAAGCCACTCCAGTGCTTCCACTTCCATTAAAAGGGTCTAAAATAACCGAGCCTTCAATTGTAGAAGCAGTTAATATTCGTTTTAATAAAGCTAGTGGTTTTTGTGTGGTGTGTTTTCCGTGTTTTTTTTCGCTTGATGGAGTTGTAGGTATTGACGATACGGACCGCATTTGTTTGTTTTCTTTTTTTAGCTTATCTTCAGGAAAGCTTCCATTTTTCATCTCGGAATAGTTAAAGATATGTTTTGCATTTTGTGCTTTCCTTGCCCATATAAGTGTTTCATGAGATGCTGTGAAAAAACGACAACTTAGATTTGGGGATGCATTAGGTTTTAACCATGCAATATCGTTTAGAATATGAAAGCCTTTTTGTTGCAATAAAAAGCCACAAAGATAGATGCTGTGATATGTTCCACTGAGCCAAATAGTGCCTTCGCTTTTTAAAATCCTCTTACATTCATCAATCCAAGCTGAATAAAATTCTATGTCTGAAGCAAAGCCTTCGCTTTTATCCCATTCACCTTTATTAACACTAGATGCTCGTCCATTTTTGCAGGTGAACCCACCATTTGATAGACGATATGGAGGGTCAACAAATATTAAATCAACAAAGTTTTCAGGAAATAGTGGTAATATTTTTAAGCAATTAGTATTAAAAATTGTATTACTTTAATCTTTATAGTATGGTTTTGGAAAATTGCTTTTAGTGTTGTGGTAGGAAAGTAATATATCATTCCAAGATACTGTAGACATTGAGCTATTATAAAAATTCTATTATAGATGTTCTATACTTAAAAGCAATTTCCAAAATGCGTTATTGGCTGGTAATTAAAGCTATGCACTGATTAATTCATCTCATATTCTTTAATCTGTTCAAACTTGCCTTTTTCTATAATAGTGCCATCTTTTATGTGATAAACCATGTCCACATGCTTTATTGTTTCTAAGCGATGAGCTATAATCAATGTTGTTCGCCCCTTTTTCAACACTTCAATACCACGTGTAATAAGACGTTCTGTTTCAATATCAATATTAGAAGTGGCTTCGTCTAAGATTAAGATTTTTGGATTAAAAGATAATGCACGTGCAAAGCAGATGATTTGTCTTTCTCCATGCGAAAAGTTTTTGCCGTTTTCAATTACATTTTGCATAATTCCATTTGCATCTCTTTCTATGATATTCTTGCCTCCAACTGCTTCTAAATATCTTATGGCATCTTCTTTTGTTGTTTCTTTTCTTCCCATAGCGATGTTTTCAAAAATAGTGCCTTCAAATAAATATGGTTCTTGCAAGACAATTGCTATAGCATTTCTTAAACTATTCAAACTCATTTCTTTTATATTGTTGCTATCAATAAGGATATCCCCTGTTCTAATTTCATAAAAACCTAGCAATAGATTCATCAATGTGCTTTTTCCACAACCTGTTTTTCCTATGAATGCTATAGTTTCTCCCTTATGCACAACAAAACTTATGTCATGCAAAACTGGGACACCTTTTTTATATTCAAAACTAACATTTTTGAACTCAACTTTTCCTTCTTCAATTCGTATTTCTTTTCCATCATTTCTTTCATGTTCTAAATTCATTAATTGACAAACACGAGAACTTGTAACAAATGCGTTTTGTATGGTGGAAAGTTGCATAAAGACATTTAAAAAATGCTTGAACACCCTGCCATTATATGCTGTTGCAATAAATAATGCTCCTATAGGTGCTTTTATTCCCTTAAAATATAACATGCCAAAAACAACGAGTAATAGAATGTCAACTAAATGCCTCATTCTCACAACAATGTTCCACGAAAAAAAGCCAGTAAAAAATAGATTGCTTCGGTATTCTTGGTATATTCCTTTTGAACGTATATCAAATTGTTTTGATACCTCTTCTTCTTTTCCAAAAGATTGAATACTTTCCATAGATTTTATGCTTTCATTTAAAAAACCACTCATTTCACCTATGTGAGTCATGTAGTTTTTTATGTGTGGAACAGTGGTTCTTAGAAATAATTTTCCGAGTAAGTATATTAGGGGAAAATAAATTAAGCCTATAGCACAAATATAGATGTTTAAAAAGCCTAGCCTAACATATAAAACTGTAATTAAAACAACGCTATCCATAATGGCAGGAAGGGCTAATTCATAAATATAGCGAGTTCTATTTATGTCTCTACAAAACCTACTTGTAATATCTCCTGCTAATATTTCATCAAAGTTATTCATTTTAAGGGCTAGTAAATGTGCTGCTAAATCTATTTGCATACGCATAGAAACTTTGTTTGCCAAAGCATTAAACAAAAGATAGCGAGCATAAATAGCTATTGAAAAAACTATCACTACCCCAAGCAATAACATTGCATTGTTGAATAAAAACTGACTTAAGTTTGGTATGTTTTTAATATCTTGGTCGATTACTTTTGCAGGAATTTCTGGAATATAAGCTGTGCAAAATGAATATATGAGGGTGGTAATAAAAGAAGCTAATAAAAGGAGTTTTGCTTCTTTTAGATATGATAATAAAAACTTAAAAATAGCTTTTTTGTTCATCTTTTATACCTCCTCTTTTTCTATGTTTTTCTCTTGTAGGCAAGAAAATTCAGTTGCATACCATCCACCTTTTTCTAAAAGCTCTGCATGAGTGCCTTCTTCTTTTACTTTTCCATCTTCTATAACTACAATCCTATCCATTTCTTTTGCAATTGCTGGTTTGTGGGTTACAACAATAAGAGATTCAAACATAGAGGTTTTGTTAAAAGATTGAATAATCTTTGTGGCAGTTTTAGAATCAATTGCTGAAAAAGCATCGTCTAATAGTAAAAGAGATGGACGAGTGATTAAAGCTCGTGCAATGGAAAGGCGTTGGCGTTGCCCACCAGAAAGGCTTAAGCCTCTTTCTCCAATTTGTGTCTTTATTCCTAGTGGAAAGTTTTCGTCAAGGTGTGCTATTTTTAGCACTTCTTTAACTTCGTCTATAGTATAACTAGAATCAAAAAAAGTAACATTGTTATAAATACTATCTGAAAATACTTGCTCTCTTTGGCTTACATAAGCAATTTGTTTTTTGAAAGACTTAGGTGAGAAGGTGCGATAATCTTCTCCATTTATGAATAATCCTTCTTTCATGTCATATAGATTTAATAAAGAGCGAATAAGTGTTGTTTTGCCTGAACCTGTTTTTCCTACAATTGCAATTTTTTCTTTCTTTTTCATTTTGAATGAAAGATTTTCTAGCACTATTTGCATTTCGTTTCCATACTTAAAATTAAAGTTTTTGAATTCAATGCTTTCAATAGTTTTAAGTTCTTTTGTACCTGTGTTTTCTTTTTCTTTTGCATTAAGTATTTCTACTATACGTTCTGCAGAAGCTAGGGCAGATTTATAAAGCTGAACATAAAAGCTAGAAGCCATTGCAGCCCATGTGAACATATAAACAAACATGAAAAAAGAGACCAAATTACCATAGGTAATTTCACCTTTAGACACTAAAAAGCTACCATAAGAAAATGCAATAATAGTGGAAATTTCTGTGATAAAGTTTACAATTGGATTTAATATTGCATCTAAGCGAGCCTTAAAATATACAGCATCAAAATATAGTTTTACCTTATAGGAAAGCTTATTTAGCCTTACCTGTTCATTACAAAAAGAGCGTATCAATTTTATTCCTTCTGCCATTTCTAATATTTCTTGCGAAACAAGTGAAAACTTTTGGTATGTGCTATCTGCTCTTTTTTCTAGTTCATCTGCGGTGAAAAAGTATAGAATTGTGATTATTGGGAATGGAGCGATGGTTGCAAGGGTGAGTTTCCACGAAGTGAGATATGCCATGAGTCCTATATAAACTATAGGGTATGCAAAACTATCCATTAATAGAAGAAAACCACCACCAAAATATCCATCAACAAAATCTATATCATTAGAGGCTCTTGCCAATAGGTCACCTGCTGTATACTTTTCAAAAAAGTTCATTTGTTTGGTTAAAAGGCTTGCAAAAAACTTTTTTCTTAAAAAATAGCCTCCATAGTTGCCAGCATTGTGAATAAAAAACATCCATGCAACAGAAATTGTGTAGCTAAATAGTGAAATGCCAATTATTTTTAGTATTGTATTAAAAAGAAAGGTGCTTGTAATTGTTCCTGTTTTAAACTCATCCAATGCTAGACCCACAAAATAAATTGGCAACACACCTGCAAATTCATCAAGAAATAAAAATATAGCTCCAATGCTTTGTTGCAAGGCAAGAGCTTTATATGTTGATTTTAGTTTTTTGTGTATCTGAAACATATAATAAACCTCCTTTTATTAACTCATTATAACATGTTATTAGTGTAAGTGTAAGCATTTTGTTTTAATAGAATAAGATGAGGTCTTAAAGACTTTTATTGTGGAATTATCATTACAAATAAGCTATTCGTAACTGTATTTATTTTTGTTATGTTTAAAATGCTATGTAGGAGGCTTTAATATGAAAAAATATTTATTCTTTTTTATTTTTGTGTTGATTAGCTTTTATGCTTTTTCTGATAATCTAATTGCTTCAATAATGGATGGAGAAGATGTTGTGTATTGCACTCTTGTAGGAGATTCTGTTCCCTTTGTTTTGCTGGATTCTGGAAGAACGGGCAAAGATTTTTTTGTTTTGTATGGGCAAGAAAGAATGGTACCATATAGGGATGTTGAAGGCTTAACGTTTTCTGCAAACAAAGACAAAGTTGCATATGTTGGTAAAATTGGAAAGGCTCATTATGTCTTTTTAGGTATGGAAAAGTTAGTACCTTATGAAGATGTAGATGATTTAACATTTACCCCTGATGGGCAAAAAATAGCATACATAGCAAAGATGGATAAGAAGCGTTATGTGTTTTTTGGAATGAATAAAATGGGGCCTTATGATGATGTGGAAAAATTGGTATTTTCTGCTGATGGAAAGAAAATAGCTTATACTATTAAAATGAATAAAAAATACTACATTGTTTTAGGAAATGAAGAATTAGGTCCTTATGATGAGGTGAAGCATTTAATGTTTTCAGCTGATGGGAATGCAATTTCATACACTGCCAAAATAGATAAAAGAAAGAGCAATATGGTTTATTCAGAAGGAGCAACATATGCAGGTTCAATTTATAAAAATAGAATAGTATATATGGAAGGAAATAATATAATGCTTAAATAAATATATTATTTTGCAACCACCTTAATAGTTTTTGTGTCTATTAAAGCATTTATTTCACGGAGAATATATGAAGTTTAATAAAAAAGCTATAATAGGCAGAATATTTTTAATAACAATAGTTCTTTTTTCTTTTACTTGTAGGCATACAAAAAAAGATATTGAGAAAATTACTATTACATTAAAATCTGATGAACACATAAAACTAAAAGAACCTGCTACTTTTCAAATCGAAAAAAATACAGAATGGAAAAAAGCAAAAGCCATAGCAATATCTAAGATTGATAGAACTGATGATGATTTTGAAATTAAAAGCTGGCATTTAGATAATGCTAATGGCATGGTATTGGAATCTTCATATCA
Source organism: Treponema sp. (assembly GCA_052169975.1). Classification (GTDB taxonomy): domain Bacteria; phylum Spirochaetota; class Spirochaetia; order Treponematales; family Treponemataceae; genus Treponema_B. The sequence goes on along the minus strand of JBQNBK010000011.1, from coordinate 13,021 downwards.
ATTTAATAAAGATAGCATTGTGATGGTAGTTTCAGAAAAGAAAGCTCCTACCACTGCTTCATACAAGGTGGAGCATTGGATACAAAACATAGAAGATGATGGCTACACTAAAAAAGAAGAAGAAACAAAAGTTAGCAAAATTGGCTTAGACACAGAAGCAACTGCAAAGGTATATTCTGGCTTTAAGGCTAAAGGTATTACACAAGAAAAAGTAAAAGCTGATGGAAAAACGCTCATTAAAATTGAATATGATAGAAAGATTACCTCTATTATTCTTGACCTAGATGGAGGGGAGACTACTACACCTCTTGAAGCTGGAGAAGGAAAGAAAAAGCTACTAAAAGGCAAGTTTGAATCAAAAGTAAAAGTTGAAAATCCTAAAAAAGAAAATTACTCTTTTGTTGAATGGAAGCCAAGCCTTCCCGAAAAGTTTTCTGCTGAAGATGATAGTCAAGTATATGTTGCACAATGGAAGTTAATAACAAACATTAAAATTAATATAAAAGCTGATGAACGAATTCAACTAGAAGATACTTACATAAACATTTTGCCAAGAAAGACTTTTGGTAGTATTAAAAATGAATTGATGAGCAAAGTTAAATTAAAAACTCCTGAATGGAATGATAATTTTTATGGCGTTTATGACTTTAAGTTGGAGAAAGAAGAAGGTGAAAAAATAACTGATGATTTTTTAATAAAGGAAGATATAACAATATATATTAGAACAAATTATACTAAGTTTAAATTCGAAGATGATAAGCTTAAAGGTTATGATGGAAGTGAAAAACCTAGAGGTAGAATAATTATTCCTAAAAATACTACTAGTATTGGCTTATATGCTTTTAATGATTGCCAAGAAATAAAAAAGATTGATTTTTCAGAATGTCTTTTACTTAATACAATTGGAAAATGGAGTTTTAGATCTTGTAGAGGTGTTAAGCATATAGATTTATCTGCTTGTAAAAAACTTAGTAAAATTGAAAACGGGGCTTTTTATTATTGCAATAAATTAAGGACTATCAAGTTTTTAGGTTGTGATGAACTTACTGTGATTGGTAAAGATGTTTTTGGTTATTGCGAACAACTTGATGATGCAGTTCTATCTCAATGTAATAAACTTTCAAAAATTGGCTCTAAAGCGTTTGAAAGTTGTAAATATGCAATAGTTAAACTTCCTAAAAATATTCAAGAAATAGCTGAGGAAGCTTTTGGAAGTTTTGATTACAACATAGTAAAAGAAGTAATTGTTCCAAATGAAGAGCTAAAACAAAAAGTAATTAATTCAAAGTATCCCAAAGAAAAAATCAGAGTTGAATCATAGTTTTTATTATTTTTATAAAAGTTTATTTTTTAAGGAGAAATTATGGAATATTTATCATCTAAGAAGTGGAAGCTTATCTATAAGCTATTGGGTGTTTTCTTTGTAGTGATTTTTAGTTGCAAGAATAATGTTAACAACACACCAAACAATATTAAAATTGCTATATCTGGAGACGAAGGAATTATTGTTGAAAACAAAAAAGCAATTGAAGTAAAGCAAAACACAAAATGGAAAGAAATAAAAATAGATGTGAATAAGAATATTAAGTTAAAAGATGATTATGAGCTTATTGAATGGCGAATAACAAATAAAGATGGTGAGGTTATTAATGATGAAAAAATCTTTACATCTGATGCAATAGTTTTTGCTTTAACTAAGAAAAACATAACCACTGCTTCATACAAGGTGGAGCATTGGATACAAAACATAGAAGATGATGGCTACACTAAAAAAGAAGAAGAAACAAAAGTTAGCAAAATTGGCTTAGACACAGAAGCAACTGCAAAGGTATATTCTGGCTTTAAGGCTAAAGGTATTACACAAGAAAAAGTAAAAGCTGATGGAAAAACGCTCATTAAAATTGAATATGATAGAAAGATTACCTCTATTATTCTTGACCTAGATGGAGGGGAGACTACTACACCTCTTGAAGCTGGAGAAGGAAAGAAAAAGCTACTAAAAGGCAAGTTTGAATCAAAAGTAAAAGTTGAAAATCCTAAAAAAGAAAATTACTCTTTTGTTGAATGGAAGCCAAGCCTTCCCGAAAAGTTTTCTGCTGAAGATGATAGTCAAGTATATGTTGCACAATGGAAAGAAAAAGAGCCTTTTGTGTATATAAATGGGGATGAAAGAATTGATATTACAGATGATATAGCAATTAATGTTCAATTTGATTCTCCTAAAACATGGGCTTTAATAAAAGCAGAAGTTATAGCTAAAGCCCCCTTAAAAGCAGACTGGAATAACGGGGATTATGGCATATATGAATGGAGAGAAAATGATGAAAATGGAAAGATAATAGAAGAAAACACTCCAATAACAAAAGAAATGAAAGTCTTTGCAATAACTAATTATATGAAGTTTAAGATGGAAGGCTCTAAACTTGTAGGGTATCAAGGAAATAAAACGAATAAACCTAAGGGAAAAATAATAATTCCTGCAAATGTCACAGAAGTTGCTAAGGGAGCTATTGCAGATTGCCGCGAGATAACTTATTTGGATTTTTCCAAGTGCTTGGCACTTACAACAATTGGTAAAGAAGCTTTTTATGAATGTAAAGGTTTAGAAACTGTTAACTTATCAAATTGCAAGAACCTTGCCTCAATAGAAGACCGTGCGTTTGGGCTTTGTGGAAAGCTAATAAACATAGATTTTTCAGATTGTGTTAATCTTACTAGAATAGGTGCAGGTAGTATTTCTTTTATTGGCACACATATAGATTTATCAAAATGTAAAAAGCTTACCACAATAGCAAACAGTGCTTTTATGCTTCTTGGAAATTTAAAAACAATAAACCTATCAGGTTTAGAAAATCTAACTTTAATTGGTGAATATGCTTTTTATCGATGTGAAAATTTAGAAATGGTAGATTTATCATTGTGTACAAACGAAAATCTTACAATTCAAAAAAAGGCTTTTTTTCTTTCCACAAATGCAATTATAAAATTACCAAAAACTGTTAAAAGTTTAGGCGAAGAATGCTTTGGAAATCGTGAAACAACCTATTGTAAGCAAGTAATTGTTCCAAATGATGATGTAAAACTAAAAGTGCTTTCTACAAATTATCCAGAAGCAAGAATTAAAGTAGAATCTTAATATACTTATTTTTAACAGTAAGATAGCAAGAAAAAAGCCCTAAGTAATTATTACTTAGGGCTTTTTAGCTTTAGTAAAAACTATTTATAAAGCTAGTTGCATTCCCCAGAAACAGCAATTGTTTGGGTAGTTCCTTTAGGGATTTTGTGTTCTATTACAATTGCTCCTTGTGTTTGTTTTAGGTCGTTAGTTGTAACAGTATTTTCAGTTTTATCCCCTACAGTAAGTGATTTAGGTGTGTGAGGAGTTGTTGCAATAAGCTCAAAATAGATTTTTATATCACTATATTTTGCTTTCTTAAATGTTATAGTGTTATTTTGTATTGGTATTTCTTCACGTTGTGGTACTCCGCCTTTTGATGCTATTTTATAGGCTTTTATGACTCCATTTGCTGGTTGTGTAATTGTGAATACACTTGAATTACCTGGTGTTACAGTACCAGCAAGTGTAAAGCTTACAGTAATTTCATATTGAGCCACCTTATCAGCATTTTTTAATTGGAAAATATATTTATTGCTATTTGCTTTGACATCAATAAATTCTTTTCCTGATTTGAATATGCTAGAACCATTTGCTTTTGCAGAAACAGAACCTTCAGAGCCATCTATAATATCAGCATTTGTTGCTCCTGTTGCACCTTTAACAATTAAAGACACTTTTTTATCGTTATAGCCAGTTTTTGGTAATTGAACTGTGTATTTATGACTATCGCTACTATTTTTCAAAGCTTTGAATTTATTGGTGTTTTCCTTATTCATTGCACCATCGCCAATCCATAAATCTTCAATTGCCACACTTGGATCAATTGGTCCTGTGGATGGGTCTGCAAGCTTATTCAAAGTAAAGTTTCTAACAAATTTAAGGTCTTCAATGTTGTTTTCATCTTGAATAGTAAGAATAATAGGGTTAGATGATTGGCTAAGAGTAATTGGATTATTAGGATCTACTATCCATATTTCTTTTATTTTTGTTGAGGATTGTGTATCTTTTTTAAGATTAACTATTGTTCCAGAAAGAGTAGCTTTCATGCTATTATATGTTAATCCTTCTTTACCAATTACTTGGATAAGGATTTTTTCAAAAACAGTTGAATATTCTTTTCCTTCTTCAACCTTACTAGCAACATCACCACCAATTTGCCTAAACACGGCAATGTTTTCAACTTCCAAAGGTTTTCTATTTACAGTTAGTGTGCATTTAAGCTTTCCACCAACCATAATCTTTAATGTGTTTGTTTTATTTTTTAGCTCCCATGTCCTAATTTTTGCACCACCTTGACCATTAGTTTCTACCAATTCAGGTTCTGTTGTAATTCTAGTAACTAAGTCTTGGTCTTCAACATTTGCATCCATCTCGCTAAAGAATGAAAGATTGACTTTTTGTGCAATAGTTTCAATAACATCTGGTGAAGTTAAGTTTGTAATTTCTGTTGTTTGTAATGGTTTTCCAAACAATTTAATTTTCTTTAATTCTAGCTTTGAGGCATCACGTCTTTTAACAGTAACTTTTCCATTCCATGCTTGATATTTACCTTCTGAACTAGCTTCAACTTTAAGAGTAATTTCTTTTTCTTCACCAGTAGCTAAGCTAATAGGCAATGCTGGCTCTGTTGTTACTGTTAATTCACGTGGTTTTGGGTTGCCCATTCCTTCCCATTCAAAGAATGCGTGTATTTTTCCATTTGTAATTTGTTCAAAACTAGCTGGAAGTTCAACACTCCATTTGTCTCCTGTTTTCTTTCCTATTGCTTCTTTTGGGTTTGGAATACCTAAATCAATTTTAAGTCCAACTAACTTGAGTTCTGGGCTCTTTCTTGTAACCATAACTTTTCTAGTCCAGCTTCTATAATTACCGGGTTTTGCAGCAACTGTTATTTCTACTTCTGTTGGAGTATTTTCTGGTAAATTAATAGGTTCATTTGTTACAGTTACAGGATATGTGCTTGTGGCTGTGCCAAGTTTAAGTTGTGCTTCAACATTACTAGCTTCAACTTTTTCTGAAGTGAGAGGAACAATAACTGACCATGTTTTTTCATCCACTTCACGTCCCCATATCTTTAAAGAAACAAACTTTAATTTTGGGTCTAAAGTCTCTCCATCTTCAAATCTTGTTATCTTAACAACATGCTTCCATTCCCTATATTTACCGGGCTTTGCATCAACTACAAGTGTTACTAATTTCTCTTTGCCTTTCTCTAATTGCACAGGTTCGTTTTCTACTTTAAGCTCTACTGTGACAGGTTTATTATCAAGTTCAAAAGAAGCTTCAATATCACCTTTTTCAACTTTAGTAGCTTTAACATCAACTTCAAGATTATTCACATCATTAATGTTTTCAACATCTTTACCATGAATTTTAAGACTTGCTAAATCTAGTTCAGGGTCGTAAGCTTCTCTTGTTACTTTTACAGTATGCTTCCATTCCTTATACTTACCGGGCACTGTATCAACTAGGAGCACAACATTAGTTACTTTTCCTGCTACCAATTGCACTGGCTCATTAATAACTTTAACTTCAATATTATCAATGTTTTTTCCTTTTAATATGAATTGAGCTTTAACATTATCTTTTGAAACACTTTCATAAGATTTTCTTAATGTAATAGAAAGCTTTTCCATATCATTAATATTTTCAACATCTTTGCCATGAATACTTAACGAGGCTAATACAAGTTCAGGATCGCTAGAAGTTTCACCACTTCCTTTAGGTGCTCTTTTTACTTTAATTTTTCTAGTAAATGCTTCATGTTTTCCTGCAACTGCTTCAAACATTAATTCAACATCAACGTTCTCATTTTCTTTAAGCATTACAGGTGAGTTTTTAACACTAACATTACCGCTATATCCTGCTCCATTGATTTTATAGCTAACGTCTACATCACCAGTTTTAACCTCTGTTTTATCATTAGGCACAATAACAGACCAGTTTTTAAGATCAACTTCTTTTCCATGCACTTTTAAAACATCTAAGTTTCCAATAGACTGCTGATCTGTAGGCTTATTATTCCCATGATTACAGCTAAAAATAAAACTAGCTACAATAAATACATAGAACAATGTTTTTAAGTTAGATAACTTCATATTATCCTCCTAAAATATTATGAGATCTATTAAATAATAGTCATATATTAGAGTTTATTACCTCTTTTATAATATGTCAAATTTTAATTTTATAATTTGAAAAGTTTAAAAAAACAGCAATTAAAAGATATGCCTAGATTAAACATTCTCTTTTTAGTAGGCTAGATATTCTTATGGGATATTTCAAAAATCATCTTATTAAACTTATCTTGTTTATTAAAAACCTATTTAATTCCAAAAATAAAGAAAGCATAGAAAAAGTAGATTATGATGCAACAATCGAAGAAAAATGGAGTTGTGATAGTTTTAATAATAATTCTTTGAATGCTAGATTTGAAGTAGAAAAAGGCGATGGTTACCAAGCTTTTTTTGACTTAAACAATAATTTTGTTTTAGAATTGCAACGTAAAAATTTATATGCTTGGTGTGTGAATAAATTCTTTAGATATAAAGATTTTATATTAGAAGCAACAATTCAAATTACTAAAAGCGAAGAAATAACAAAAAGCAAGATTGCAAATATTAATGACGAAACAATGGCAGGCTCTTGTGCGGTGGGCTGGATATTTAGAAACATAGAAAAAGCTTTTTATTCAGTTTTGGTTTCTGATGCTAGTTTTTTTAGATTTGATGTAGTGATTAATAATACGCCAAAAACTCTTATTTCATGGACAAAATTACAGGAAGAAATAAGTGGAGCATTCAAGATTACTATTGTTTCTCTTGATTCTTACATTACTATTTTAATAAATGATTGTTGGGTGGCTAATATCGAAGATGATGTAATAAATGCAAGTGGAAAAATTGCATTTGCAGGGCAAAACTATAATCAAGTTTCGCATGTTAACTTATCGCTAAAAAGCATTAGTATTAATTCGCATCTTTTGGATGTTCAAAATAAATATGATGAAGTGAATAATGAGCAAAGCATAAAAAAAGAAGCAAGAAGAAGGCTTGCTAATAGTTATTATATTATTGGTAATGTATCAGCTGGCATAAATGAAATAAAACATATTGAAAAAATAGGTCTTGAAAGTGAAGATGCCTTGTTAGCAGGTAAAATATATTTTGCTGCTAGACTATTAGAAAATGCAGAAAAATATTTTATAAAAGCTATAGAAATAGGAGATGAAAAAACTAAGAGAGATGCTAGCATACAGCTACTTAATTTATACTATTATAGTGACCAATATAAAAAGATAAAAAACATTTTAGATGGTATTCAAGATATAGAATCTTCTTTTGACTTATGCAACATAAAAGCTCATTACTTACATTATATGGGGCACCATGCTGAAGCAGCTCATTTTTATAAAAAAGCTTTTGTTATTTCGCCAGAACAAGGGCTTTTTGCTTTTAATGCAGGCAAAGAATATGAAAGTGATGGAAATATCAATGATGCTATCAATTCATATATTGAAGCTTGCAATGCTTTTCTTAAAACAAAACAATATGTTGACCTTGGGCAAGCATTAAATGCTTTGGAACACCTTGCAAAAGATGATGAAAGATATTGGGCTATCAGTGCTAAGTTTTACTATGCAATTGAAAAATATGATGAAGCAATTAGATACCTTTTGCTACTTACTGAAAAAGATTCAAAAGATGCCACTGTTTGGTATTTATATGCTTTAATTTTGCAGATGAAAAAAGATAAAAAATCAACACTTGCTTTTGAAAAAGCATATAACTTATCTCCAAATGAATCTCTTTATTGTTTTAGATATGCTGAAGCTCTTTATTTAGAAAAACAAGATTGTGAAAAATATATAGAAAAGGCAATACAATTGGATAAACAAAATGGCTGGGCATATAATTTATATGCAACATTTATGTTAGAAAAAAATGAAGTTGACAAAGCTATTTTTTATATAGAAAAAGCAAGAATGTATTTACCAAATGAGATAACCGTACTTGGTAACTATATTCATATTAAAAGAATGAAAGGTGAACTAAAAGATTACTATGTTCTTTTTGGTGGCTCAGAAATAGATAGTGTAAAAGATGATGAGTTATACCTAGCAATTGACCCTGCTGTGGAACAAAATAGGGCTGAAGCTTATTATCTATTTGCAAATGAATTGCACCAAGCTGACGAAATAGAAAAAGCTCATATTTGGTATGAAAAAGCCTTAAAGCTAATTCCTAATAATGATGATTTATTATTGGATTTTGCAATTAATGCTTATATGTTGGGTTATTTGAATGAAGCAGAGAGTTATGTTGTGAAAGCATTAGATATTTCCCCTAGCTTAAAGGCATATCATCTAATAAGTGTGATAGCTAAAGATATGGGAGACTATGCAAGAAGTGAAGTTTCTTTAATTAAAGCTATTGATGAATATGGAAAAGATGAAGAGCTATTATTTGCTCTTGCAAACCTTTATTTAACTATCAACAAAAAAGAAAAAGCCTTGTCTGTATTAGAAGAATTAAAATCTAGCAATATTACAAGTTCAAATAGGTTTATCGAACTGGAAAAACTAGCAAGGGAGTAATTAAAATGGATGTAAAAGTTTTTGGTTCTTCTTTGAAAGACCTAAATAGCTCAAGTAAAAAGTTTCCTATATGTTGGGCTCCTCCATCTAAAAGTCATTCAATTAGGTTTTTGGTATTAGCAGCTTTAGCAAAGGGTGAAAGTATCATTTCTAATATATTGGATAGTGAAGATATTCTTTCTTGCTATCAGTGCCTAATAGCCTTAGGAGTTTCTTTCAATAAATTAGAAAAAAAGCAAAGTTCTATAAGTGTTTGTCCACCAAAAGAAGGCTTAAAAAACTATGCAAAAAAGCAAAAAGAAATAACATTAAATGTTGGCAATTCAGGCACTCTCCTTTATGTTTTAAGCATGTTGGTAGCTAGCTTACCAGCCAATTTTTACATTATAGGAGATGCTTCCATCAAAAAACGCCCATTAGAGCCTATCATTGCTGCATTAAAAGAGTTGGGTGTTTCTTATGATATACCCAGCACACAGGATGGCATTATCAATATAAAAGGAATAGAAGTTGAAAAAGGCATGAAATTAAAGCTAGAAGGTAAGTTTTCACAAGTGATTACTGGGCTTTTATTAACCAGTCCTTTTTTCCATAAACAAACAAGCATTAAGTTAGAAAAAGCAGGTGAAGCACCTTATTTAGAAATGACTTTAAAACATTTAAAGAAGCAAAACATTCGTGTAGAATATTCAAAAGATTTAAAATCTTATTGTTGCGAAGGTGGGCAGAGCATTAATGGTTTTCAGGCAATGGTTCCCAGTGATTGGTCTTCCACTTCTTTTTTAGCTTTAGCTAGCATTGCATCTTTTTCTCCAATTGCAATTAAGTCTTTATCTTTGAAAGATAAGCAAGCAGATTCTAAATTGTTGTCTTATTTAAAAGCATTGGGTGTGCCTATTAGGTTTAAGAATGGCACACTAAAAATTAAATACACATCTCCTATTATGGAAGGTAGAATTTTTGACATAGCAAATAGCCCTGATATTCTTCCATCTCTTTCTTGTATTGCAAGTCTTGCAAATGGAAAAACAATTCTTAAAGGAATAGATATTTGTAGGTATAAAGAATGTAATAGGGTTGAAGCTATGGTAAGAGAGCTTAGTAAATTAGGAGTTAATATAATAGAAGAAAAAGATTCTTTAACTATAGAAGGTGTGGAAAAAATTAAATCTGGATTAAGGCTTTGCACATATAAAGATCATCGAATTGCACTAGCCTTAATTGCTCTTTGCTTAAGCCTAGAAAAAGATGAATATTGCATTATAGAAGACGTTGAATGCTGTGCTGTTTCCTACCCTAATTTTATAGATGTATTAAAATCACTTGGTGCGAATATAGTAATCTCTTAATTTCCAAAAAAAGTATTATTGAAAGGCTAAAGATCAAGTTTATTATTCTCATAAAAAACTCTTATTTTGCTATTTTTGAATGTATATTTTGCTACTTTGTTAGTGTGTATTTTATGATAATTCACCCAATGCAAAACAGTACAAGTTTATGAATCAAAAATAGTATATCTTTCACATCGCTTATATGCGAGTTTGCATCCCGTTAACGTACGTTCTCGCTATGCGAAAACGTACGTTAACGAGACCAGATATATTATACTTTTAGGTAGTACATTAGATAATGGCGAGGTATAACATTAACTAATGTACAATCGTAACATTAGCTAATGTACGACCCTGATAGTAGGTAATGTATATTTGAAATTAGGTAATGTATATAATTCTGGATTAATATCATTTTGATTGAAAAACTTGCAAGTAAAGGAATAGTCATTCTATTTACTCTGTTATTTTGAAGTTTATAATGGTAAGACTTATTCCACGAAGCTTGTCTGGTGGATTTTTTGGCTTATGAAAATCAATGTAAACATACTTTGGAAAGAAATAAACATTGTCATACCTAACCGAATAATCAAGAACTTCTATTTTTCCATAGTCTAATTCTTTTTTATATTTCTTATATTCATTCAAAAGGTTTTCAAAAATATCTTCCACTTTGGTAATATAATATTTTTTGTCTTCTTGATTTGTTGGGGTAGGTGTGTAGTGAGAACCTGAAAAGCTTACAGTTCCAATTCCATTTTTCACCTCTACTTTACCTTCGACAAAACCTGGCATATCTTTGCCAATTATGTAAGTGAATGAATAGTTTTTAAGATTGAGCTTTTCCCAATTACCTTTCATTTCTTCAAGTTCTACAGTGTTTAATAACTTTGGCTTCCATTCAACGCGTTCGCATGAAAGAAATAACACAGCTATAGATAATAATAGAAAAATGTTTTTGGTTTTTAATTGCATATCATAACCTCTACCTTTAATTATAGACATTGATTTTTTTTACTGTCAAGAAAAGTAAAGGGTAAGGTTAAAAATGTTTGAAATAAGATTTGTTTTGGCAAAAGACTTTCTTTTGCTCCTTCTATAATATTTTCTAAATAAAAATTATTAGATGCCGAAAAGTGTGTATATACATGTAGAAAGGCTTTTTTGCGTGAGCTTTTTATGTGTTTTCTGAAATCCTTTTTCTTAATTTAAGGAGCAATATTTTATGGATGCTATGGATATAACAAATGTGCAGACTTCTCCAGTTGAGAGAGAAAATAAAATAGTAAAAGAAGATTATGTGGAAGAAGCTGTTGATTCCGTAAGCAATGAGGAGATAGATGTTTCTTTTGAAGACCTTATGTGCAGTATGTTTGAAGAGGTGATGAATAAAAAAGAAGTATCTATTAATGATAAATTAGAAAATTTAGATGTGGAAACTGAAGTCTTATTAAATGGAGAAATTAATGTTGATGAAGATGTGGATTCTCTTATAAGAATGGCTCAAAAGAAAGATGTTTTAGTTAATGAATTAAAAAATGAAGCTCCTACTCTTCCATTAATAAATGAAGATTTTGTGGTACAAGAGGAAGAGATTCCAGTTATTGAATATGAATTGGAAGTTTCTACTGAAAAAGTTAAAGATAAGAAAGAAACAAAAAAAGAAGAAGCTGTTAAGGAAGAAAAAGAAGAAATTGTTGAAATGCTTCCAAAAGAAGAAGTTAAGCATGTTGTTCCTTTAGCTAAGCCAAAAAACGAAAGTATCCAAAAGGTAGAGCCTAAGAAAGAAAAAGAAGATGATGTGGATATTGAAATGGTGGATAACCTTTCAGCACAAAAAACAAAAAAGATGCCAAAAAAGCTTCCAATCACTGTTGAAGATTTAAGAACAGTACCTGAAGCTCAAACTGGTGAGACAGTGTCAGAAGAAGGTGAAGCTAGTGCATTTAATGGAGATTCTTCTTTTGGGGATAGGGAAAGCTTTTCCACTTCTTCTACTAGTAATACATCTAATCAAAAAGCTGAAAATGTTGAAAATGCAAAAGGAAATCAGTTTTCTTCTATATTAGCAGAGCAGATTAAGGCTAATTCAGCTGAGCTTGTTCAAAGAGGCAAAATTGTTTTGAGAGATGGTAATGTGGGGGAGATTCGCTTGCAATTAAAGCCAGCTCATTTAGGAATTGTTAGGATTAATCTTAAAATGACTGGAGATAAGAAAATGCAAGGTGAGGTAACTGTTTCTTCTCAAGAAGCATACAACGCTTTTGAAGATAGCATGGAAGAGTTGGTAGCTTCATTTAAGAATGCAGGGTTTGACACATCTAGTTTTAATTTGAACTGGAAAGGTGGAAGAGAAGAGGTTGTTAGGGAGGATTTGAAAGATAAATACTTTTCTCCTGAAAAAACAATGCTTACTCTAAGAGAAAAATTGAATGTTACCGAAAATATATACAAGTTTGGTCAAGCCGAAAACGTTAATGTTTTGGCTTAAGATAGGGTGGAGGGAAAATATATTATGAATGTAAACAATGTTGGTTATGAAAATGCTTTTAAGGGCTTGTCATTTGAAATGACAGCTGAAGAAAAAGCTAGAAAGGCTCTTGAAGTTGATTTAATTAATAAAGAGTCTTTTGGAGAGAGAAGACTTCCAAAACAGGAGTTGGGTAAAGATGATTTTTTGCAACTATTGATAGCTCAATTGACTCACCAAGATCCAACTTCTCCAATGCAAGATGCTGAGTTTATAGGGCAAATGGCACAGTTTTCATCCCTAGAACAAGTAACAAATATGAATGCAAATTTCTCTCGATTAAATGAAATGTTGCTAGGTTCTTCTGCTACAACTGCTATTGGAAGTAAGGTGGAGTTGCAAGCTGGAGATGAAAATATTACAGGATATGTTACAGCAGTGAAAAGAGGGGTAAATCCTGAAGTGATGGTTGATGGAAAGTGGTATTCTTGGTCAGCCGTGCAAAC
>JBQNBK010000010.1:0-28832 GCA_052169975.1 Treponema sp. | reverse complement strand
ACAAGAAACGCGACCATAGTCTAGCTAGAGTTTAAAGCACTTCTAGCTAGAGTTTAAATGGTTTCTAGCTAGGGTTTGAATAACTTCTAGCTAGACTTTTAAGAAAAATGATTATCTTTTGAAAGATTTATCCATGATAAAAAACAACTTCTATGATTTATCATAAAAGATCTTGTTATTTTAGATTTTCTCGATAAAAAGGCATACTCATACATCTAGGGCCACCGCGTCCACGTGAAAGTTCAGAATCTGGCAATTCAATCACCTGTAAGCCTTTTTTGTTTAAGATTTCATTTGTTACTTCGTTTCGTGAATAAACTACAATCTTTCCCGGTGCTATGCAAAGAGTGTTGGAACCATCATTCCATTGCTCTCTTTCAGAAACAAGAGCATCATCTCCCCCGCATTTTATAAGCTCAACCTTATCTGATGTAGAGTATTTTCCTAAAATCTTTTCTAGCGTTGTGTCGCATTCAGAAAGCTTTATTTCACCTTTTGATTTCTTTTCTATATTATATACACATAATGGTCCTAAAATGCCTGGATGTATAGTAAACTTATCGTAGTCAATCTGTGTAAAAACAGTGTCTAAATGCATAAAAGCTCTTTTTTGAGGGATTCTAAAAACTAAGATGTTTTTAACACTATTTTCGCCTGCAAAAATATTTTTAGCAAAAGCATCAATTGCCTGTGCAGTGGTTCTTTGGGATAAACCCACAGCAATTGTTTTTTCTGTTAAGTTAAGAATGTCTCCACCTTCTATGCTAGGAAAGCTATTTCTATCATAATAAAAAGGAACTTTCCCCTTATAGTCTTTGTGATATCTAAACACATAGTCCCCATAAAGAGTCTCTCTTTTTCTTGTTGTAGAATACATTGTATTTATGCTTACACCATTACCAACACAAGCAAATGGGTCTCTAGTAAAGTATAGGTTTGGCATAGGTTTAATTAAAATATCATTTCCACTTTCAACAATATCAATAAGCCTAGAAGCTGGTATTTCTTTTTGCCTAAAACCTTCCATTGTTTTAAGAACTAATGCTTTTTCATCCTTTATATTATGTAAGTATTCTTTAACCAATTCTTTATATTCGTTAGAAGAGATTTGAGCTTCTTCAACATACTCATTAATAAATGCAGTTTTTATATCTTTATCTTTTATGACTTCAGCTACTAAGTCTTCAAGGTATAAAACTTCAACACCATTATCTTTTAATACTTTGGCAAAAGTGTCATGTTCTTTTTGAGCAACTTTTAAAAAAGGAATGTCATCAAACAAAAGCTCTTCCAAACTATCAGGTGTGAGTAAGAGTAATTCATTTGATGGTCTATGCAACATGATTTTTTTTAACACACCAATCTCACTAGTAACATTGATACAAGACATAAAACCCTCCTATAAGCTATTTTATAATGTCTTTTTGAACTATGTTGTTTATTTTATAATATAATGTGTGAAAAAAATAGTGGGAAATAATTCTAGTGTAAGTGCAAAGTAATAAAAATAAGATTTAAGATAAATCCTAAAAGCATGCTAATTAAAGAAATGGCAAAAGCATATTTTAGTAGTCTTTTTTGCATTTCATTTTTTTTCATTTGTTTAAGGCTTAAAATAGCTACTATCATTGCCATTGGAATGCTAACAATAATAAAAACACCTAAAGAAAAAACTGAAACTAATAATGAAATAACTGCAAAAACTAAAAGTATATAAGCCATAAAAACCCCGAATATTTTTTGATTGTACCGTAAGAAATAAAAATAATAAAGCATATTTCTACAATAAGTCTTTATATTTTATAACTATTGCTATATAATAGGCATTTGCGAGTGTCTTATATTAAGATGCTCATTAAGGATTACTCAATGATTTTTCCTTTTAGAATTGGAATTGATATAGGTTCTACAACAGTAAAAATTGTTGTTTTAGACTCATTAGATAACATCATTTTTAGTAGCTATACTCGCCATCGCTCTGATATACGATCCACAATGATTACATCGCTTGAAATAGCATTAAAAGAAATAGAAGCCAAAAATGGAGAAAATGCAGAAGTTAGTGTAATTGCAACAGGAAGTGGAGGCTTAGGCATCTCTGAAGCTTTAGGCATTCCTTTCATTCAAGAAGTTACAGCTGCAACTAAAGCTTGCCAAATGCTAAAAAATCAACCCGATGTAGTGATTGAGCTTGGTGGAGAAGATGCAAAGATAACCTATTTTCAAGATGGCAACACAGAGCAACGTATGAATAGCTCTTGTGCAGGGGGCACAGGTGCTTTTATAGACCAAATGGCAGCCCTTCTTGAAACAGATGCAAAGGGGCTTAATGAACTTGCCAAAAATGCCACAACAGTATATCCAATAGCAGCAAGGTGTGGAGTGTTTGCAAAGACAGATATTCAGCCTTTAATTAATGAAGGAGCTAGAAGAGAAGATATTGCAAAAAGCATTTTTCAAGCTGTTGTTGTGCAAACAATTTCTGGGCTAGCTTGTGGAAAGCCAATTAGAAGAAAGGTAGCATTTTTAGGAGGACCACTTCACTTTTTAAGCGAATTAAAAAAAGCCTTTATTGACACCTTAAAGCTAAAGCAAGATGAAGTGATAGAACCTGAAAATTCTGAAGTATTTGTTGCTTTGGGTTCTGCTTTAAGCATAAAGCTAAAAAAGATTGATGCCCAAACTTCTTTTATTCTAAAAAGTGAAAAGTCTTCAGTCCTTCAAACCAATGAAAAAGAAAAATCTTCTTATCAAAAACTAAAAGACTTTAAGGCATCACTTTATAAAGTTTCATCGTTTCAATTAACAGAGGTTAAAAGGCTTACTCCCCTTTTCAAAAACGAAGAAGAGCTAAAAGAATTTAAGGAAAGACACAAAAAACATGTTGCCAAAAAAAAGATGTTAGAAAGTGCAACAGGAAGTCTTTTTTTAGGTCTTGATGCAGGTTCCACAACCACAAAGGCTGTGTTAATTGATGCGGAAGGAAATGTTTTATGGTCTTTTTATGATGTGAATCAAGGAAACCCAATAGCTCAAGCTCTTTTAATATTAAAAACCCTCTATAATCTTATTCCCTCTAGTGCATACATTGCATATTCATGCTCAACAGGCTATGGAGAAAAGCTATTTCAAGTAGCTTTAGGTGTAGACATAGGAGAAGTGGAAACAATAGCTCACTACAAAGCAGCTTCTTTTTTCTTACCCGGTGTGGAATTTCTATTAGATATTGGCGGTCAAGACATGAAAGCCCTTCAAATTAAAAATGGAGTGATAAGTTCAATTCAATTAAACGAAGCTTGCTCTTCTGGTTGTGGAAGTTTTTTGGATAACTTTGCAAGGTCTTTAGGCTTAACAATAGAAGAGTTTTCTAAATTAGCCCTTCTTGCAAAAGAGCCAGTAGATTTAGGAAGTCGTTGCACTGTCTTTATGAATAGTAGGGTAAAACAAGCACAAAAAGAAGGTTCCAGTGTTGGGGATATTTCAAGTGGGCTTTCGTATTCTGTAATTAAAAATGCCTTATTCAAAGTAATCAAGCTTAGGAACACTGAAAGCATTGGGAAAAAAATTATTGTGCAAGGTGGCACGTTTAATAATGATGCTGTGTTACGTGCTTTTGAACTCATCGCAGAAAAAGAAGCAGTACGCCCTGATATTTCAGGACTTATGGGCTCTTATGGAGCAGCTTTAATTGCAAAAGACACTTGGGAAAGAAAAGAAAAGCCAAAGACTACTCTAGCCTCGCTTTCCAGCCTTGAAAACTTTGATGTTAAGCTAGATTTAACACGATGCAAAAGATGCCAAAACAACTGCATGCTAACAGTGAATACTTTCTATGTTGACAGCATAAAAAGGCTTTTTGTTACAGGCAACCGATGCGAAAGAGGAAGAGAAGGAGTTGAAAAAGATTTAGGCTTAGAAAAGAAAGTTTCTATTACAAAAGAAAAAGTACCAAACATATTCAAATGGAAAGCTAAAAGAGTGATGGATTATAAAAAGCTTTCTAAAAATGAAGCTTTACGTGGAGAGATAGGAATTCCACGCATTTTGAATATGTGGGAAAACTATCCTTTTTGGTTTACATTTTTCACTAAACTAGGTTTTTCTGTAGTCTTATCTCCTCCTTCAAGCCATGCTATTTATGAAATGGGGCTAGAATCTATTCCATCCGAATCTGTTTGTTATCCTGCTAAAATATCGCATGGAGCAATTGAGGCTCTTTTAAAAGCTGGAATAAAAACTATTTTTTACCCTTGTGTGCCTTTTGAAAAGAAAGAAGATGCGGGAGCAAACAATCATTACAATTGCCCCATAGTCACCAGTTATTCAGAAACACTTAGAAACAATATAGAAGCTTTAAGGCAAGATTCTTCGGTCACTTTCTTTAACTTTTTTGTTCCATACTATAATAAAAAGCTCCTTACAAAAAGCCTTTTTGAAGAGCTTTCAAAAAAATATAAACTTTCTTTTAGAGAAGTTAAAAAAGCTGTTGATGAGGCATGGAAAGAAGCTGAAAGCTTTAAAAAAGAAACTGAAGCGAGGGGTGAAGAAGTCTTAAAAGAAATAGAAGAAAAAAACTTAATTGGTATTGTTTTGGCTGGGCGTCCATACCACCTAGACCCTGAATTAAACCACGGCATTCCTGAAATGATAGAAGACTTAGGTGTGGCTGTTTTGACAGAAGATTCTATTGCCCATTTAGGAAAAGTGGAACGCCCATTAAGAGTGGTTGACCAATGGTCATATCACAATAGACTTTACCGAGCAGCTTCTTTTGTGGCAACAAAAAAGAATCTTGAATTAGTGCAACTAACATCTTTTGGCTGTGGGCTTGATGCTGTTACTCAAGAGCAGGTGCAAGAAATCTTAGAGAAAAAGAACAAAATGTACACGCTAATTAAGATTGATGAAGGGGCAAATTTAGGTGCTATAAGAATTAGAATTAGAAGTCTTTTATCTTGTGTGGAAGAGCGAAAAAAAGATTCATCCATTAGCTTAAATTCTATTGCTGCAAACTTTAGTAAAAAGATCCTTTTTACTAAAGAAATGGCAAAGCGTTACACAATTTTAGGCCCACAAATGTCGCCTATTCATTTTGACTTATTAGAAAAAGCTTTTGAATGCTCAGGCTTTAATTTGGAAATATTAGATAATGCCACACCTAGTGCAATTGATGTAGGCATAAAGTATGTCAATAATGATGCGTGCTATCCTGCAATTATTGTTGCGGGACAAATGATTGAAGCCTTGCAATCAGGAAGATACAACTTAAACGAAACAGCCCTCATCATCACTCAAACAGGGGGCGGTTGCCGTGCCACAAACTACATAGGATTTATTAGAAAAGCTTTGGCTGATGCAAATCTTTCTCATGTTCCTGTTATTGCATTAAGCCATGTGGGAATAGAAAAACATCCCGGTTTTAAGCTTACTCCGCGTCTTATAGATAGAGCATTAAAAACACTTTGTTTAGGAGACCTTTTAATGCGTGTTCTATACAGGGTGCGTCCTTACGAAAGAGAAGAAGGAGCAAGCAACCGCCTATATAAGTTTTATGCTAACAAAATAAAAGAAGAAATAAAAAACATGAACAGAGCTTCATACCACCGCATAATAAAAGAAATAGTAACAAGCTTTGATTCACTACCATTAAAGAACATTAAAAAGCCTAGAGTTGGGGTTGTGGGAGAAATATTGGTTAATTTTCACCCATTAGCAAATAATGATATCTTTTCTACTATTGAAAAAGAAGGTGCTGAATGCGTAGTGCCAGATTTAGTAGATTTCTTTTTATACACTCTTTATTCAGGTATTTATAAAAACACAAAACTAGAACACAATTTCTTTAAAAGTTTAACTTATAGATTAGGCATTGCGTTTATTGAAAGTTACAGAGGATATACAAAAAAAATATTAAAAAAGAGCCATCGTTTTAGCCCAATGTCTTCTATATATGAGCTTGCAAAAAGTGTTGACGACATCTTGCAACTAGGCAACATGACAGGAGAAGGCTGGTTTTTAACAGCTAAAATGATTGAGCTTATCAAAATGGGCGTGCCAAACATAGCATGTGTGCAACCGTTTGCTTGTCTACCAAACCATGTTACAGGGAAAGGAATGATTAAAGAGCTACGGCGAAGGTATAAAAATGTCAACATATCTCCTATAGACTTTGACCCTGGAGCTAGCGAAGTGAACCAGCTTAATAGGCTAAAACTATTGCTTTCTAATGCCAAGATAGGAGAACATCCTGACGGGGTGTAAGAAGGTTTTTAACCTTGCAATAAATTGCAAGGTTAATAGTGTTTTTTAGCGGAAGGGAATAGCTCGAAATTCAGAATACTTATAATACTAAAATGCCTCTAGGAAAAGGCTTTTTACCTTTTCCTTAAAGCTAAATATTTTCCACCCCATAAGCTACGCTTGCCATAATAACAGCATCATCTACAATATTACTTACAAGTGCGTACTCATTTGGTTGGTGAGCCATATCATCAAGGGTTGACCACATTGCAACATCAAAACCTTTAACACGCAAAGGTGCTGCCACAGTGCCCCCACCAATACCTATTATCTTTGGCTCTAGTCCACGCACCTTTCTAAGAGCGTCTCCCAATTCTTTTACAATTTTTGCATCTTTTGGTGTCTGTGGGGAGTATTCAATATCATCATATTCAATATCTATCTTAACTCCATATTTTTCTTCCACCTCTTTGCATTCTTTTTTCACGGCTTTCACAATCTCTTCAGGATCATATAAAGGCAAAATACGTGCGTCAACATAAAAAACATCTTCACCGGGAATAGTATTTACATTTGGTACATTAGCTTCTTTTTTTGTAGGTTGAAAAGTAGAATAATCAGGTGCAAAAAGAGGATCTTTTTTGTTAAAAATATTTTGTAAATTATGCATTCTAAGCACTAAATCAGAACCTGCAACAAAAGCATTGTTACCAGAATCAGGCATAGATGCATGAGTTTGTAAACCATGAGTTGTAAACTTAAACCAAATGGTAGTTTTTTCTGCCACTTCTATAGTTTCACCATTAGGGTCTCCACCATCTGGCACTAAAATTAAGTCCCCCTTTTGAAAGAGTGAATGCTCTTTTAATAAATAGCAAACACCATATTTAGAACCCACTTCTTCATCTGCCACAAACAAAAGCTTTATTGTGTATTCTGGAGTCATATTTAATTTAATAAATGGAAGAGCTGCCAATATTGAAGAAGTTAAACCTTGTTGGTCATCTTCCACGCCACGCCCAATAATCTTATCTCCTTCTTGCCTCACTTTCCAAGGAGAAGCATCCCAGCCTTCACCTGGAGGCACTACATCTAAATGGCTAATAATCCAAAGGGATGTTTTTTGTTTACCGGGAATTGTAAAAAGCATATTCGGTCTTCTTTTTGAAGAGACACGCTCATCAGGAGCATAAAAATATTCAGGTGTAGGAAAGCCTAAAGAAATGAGATATTTTTCAAGGGCAATAGCCTTTTTTTCTTCCCCATCACCATCAGATTCTGGAGCCATAGCAGGAATTGAAGTAAGTAATTCTTCAATCCTAATAGCTTCATCTTTTAAGCCTTCAATAAAATCTTTTACCTTCTTAAAATCTTCCATAAATAGTCCTTCCTTAAACTTATAAGTATGCTAATTTTAAGCTTTTAACCTTGATATTTCTTCTTGGGCAAGCCCTGTGATATTTGAAATTGTTTCAATCGGCATCTTTAATACCAAACACCTTCTTGCTGTCTGAATCTGTGTATCATAAGAGCCTTCCATTCTCCCTTCCATTCTTCCTTCCATTCTGCCATCTTCTTTTGATGCTTCTAATTCTAATTCATAACTATATTCTGCTGTAAACATTTCCATCACCTTCCTCATTTTACGTTTTAGATATTCAGTTAAAATCCCTTGTTTTATGCACTCTTCTATTGCCATCGCATAGCCAGCTTCTCCATAAAGAGCCTTGTATTCTTCTATTTTTTCCACCAGCTTTTTATATCCATTCAAAAGTGAACAAGACTCTAAAAAGCCTTTATTATCTGGATGGTTTATATTAATTACATTAACAATTAATTCTAGTTGTGGAGGTTTTTCACTAGCCTTAAATAAATCTGAAAGACGTAGCTCTTTTCGTGCAGGATAAGGTGCTTTTCCATTATAGATAACATAGAATTCAGGAGCAAACAAACTTATCAGTGTTCGACCAAACTTATCCCTTTGGTTAAGCTGGGTTTCGTATAGTGCAAGTATATATTCTAGGCACCTAAAAGGCATGTTTTCATTAATAGTAGATTGGTGTTCCAATAAAACCAAAAGCCTATTATTAACAATAAAAGACACGTCGTTACGTATCTTTCTAAACAACACATTTTCAAGGCGAATAAATCTTAAGTGCTCATCACTAGTAACCTTTTCTTGATGCAAGGCATTGTAAAGAGGGATCACAGCATCGGTTCTAGTCTTTTCATCAAGAGAAAACAAGTCCACAAATACTGAATTTTTATATTCCCTATTAGCTTTTTCACCAACATCTTCCATAGTTTTTAATTATAATGTAGAAAAAACAAAAAAGAAAGGTAGCAATGTTTTAATCCAATGCAACACACCTAAAAGTCTTTCCCTTTAACTCTTTAATTCTCACTTTAAGAAAATTACCAATTAAAGAAACATCAGACATATTTTCCACAACTGCCATTTCATTTGCTTCAGTATGACCAAAAAGCTCATTGCTATTGTTTCTGGAAACTGATTCAAGCAAAACAGTAGTTTCATTACCAACTTTAGAAAGCATCTTTTTTTGCGTAATTGCTAGTTGTAAATCAATCACTCGTTGCAATCTTTCAAGCTTAATTTTTTCATCAATTCTATCGGGAAAATCATATGCCTTAGTGCCTTCACGCGGGTTATAATGATACATAAAAGCACTATCAAATTCTATTTTTTTCATTAAATTAAGAGTTAGTTCCACATCTTCTTCCCTTTCACCGGGAAAGCCCATTAAAATATCAGCTGTTAGTGAAACATTGGGGATCTTCTTTCTTAAATATTCAATTTTAGACATATAATGAGAAGCGGTATATCGCCTATTCATTCTTTTAAGCACTTCGTCAGAACCATGTTGCACAGGCAGATGTACTGCTTTGCAAAGCCTTTTGATAGAAGCCACTGCATCAATTAATTCATTTGACATATCTTTTGGATGGCTTGAAACAAAACGAATCCACTTAATCACATCAGTTTTGCCTGCTTCTTTGTCAATTAAATAAAGAAGAGTGGGAAAATCAATTATCTTTCCTTCTTTCGTTTCTCCCCTATAAGAATTGACATTTTGCCCAAGCAGAGTAATTTCTTTCACGCCCCGCAAAGAAAGCGTTGCCACTTCGGTTAATATGTCTTGAACAGGACGGGACATCTCCCTTCCCCGCACATAAGGCACAATGCAGTAAGTGCAAAAATTATTGCAACCATTCATTATAGGCACAAAAGACTGAAAAGCCCCTTCATGATATGAAAAAGGAGCAAAATAATAACCCGACGTAGGCTTTTCTTCTAAGCTTGAAAGTAGTTTTTCTTCGCCCTTAAAGTCTTTTTCTGCAACACGCTTTTCAATTTCTTCAAAGATTAAAGGCAAAAGATGGCGTTCAAACATGCCAACAACATAGTCTATTAATGGATAAGTTTTTTGAATGTCTTCATAAAGACGCTCGGCCATGCAACCTATAAGGAGCACAAAAAAATGCCGCTTTTTTTTTAATGCAGAATAATAACCCAACCGCCCCAAAACCCTATTTTCAGCTGTAATGCGTACAGAGCAAGTATTGATGATGATTAAGTTTGCATCTTCTGCTTTTTCGCTTTCTTTCCAACCTTGTTTTAATAAAAGCTGTTCCATAGAATGAGACTCTGCCTCATTCATTTGACAACCATAGGTCTCAAAAAAATAATACACTTTTTAAGCTACCTAAAACTAAAAGAATAAGCCTTTCTTGCATTATTTCTTTCTATTGCAAGATTAAGTAATAAAGAAATTAAATCTTTGTAGGGTAAACCAGAAGCTTCACAAAGTTTTGGAAACATTGAAATTGAAGTAAAGCCCGGTATTGTATTCACTTCATTAAGATATATGGTGCCATCTAGCTTATCAAGCAAAAAGTCAATTCGCGAAAGAGAAGAAAGCTCTAATGCCTCATAAGCCTTGCCTGCAATGTCCCTAATCTTTTTATACATAGCATCATCAAGGTCAGCAGGTATTTTAAGGGTTGCCCCATCAGCATCAATATATTTTGCTTCGTAATCATAAAACTCATGGTGGGGCACAATCTCCCCAGCTGTGTACACAGTAGCTTCGTTGTTGCCTGTAACAGAACACTCAATTTCTCTTGCTGTAATAAACTTTTCTATCAAAATCTTATCATCCCATTCAAATGCTTTTTCGCAAGAAGAAATGAGTGCATCCCTATCCATTGCCTTACTGGTGCCAACAGAGCTACCTGTTTTGGAAGGCTTAACAAATAACGGATACTTAAAGTCTTTTTCTGCCAACAAAATAAGCTCTTCTTTTTTTGCTTGCCATTCCCATTTTTTAATTGCAATGTAGGGCACAACATTTAAGCCTTTTTCCTTCCATAATATCTTTGTTTTGTCCTTATCCATTGCTATGCTACTTGCCATAACTGCGGGGCCCACGTATGGAAGAAAAGTCATTTCTAATAAGCCTTGAATAGTGCCGTCTTCCCCATAAGAACCATGCAAAACAGGGAACACAACATCTGTTTCCAACACACCTTTTGGCGTCTTAAAAGAACAACGCCCTTCGCCCGGTAGCACAGAAACCCTGCACTCTTCATTTTCAATAATTTTCAAGCTTGCATTTACATCTTTTTTAAGCGTTTTCACCATTGAAGCATCTTGTGCATACCACTTACCTTCTTTTGTTATTCCAATAAGATTAATATTTTCTTCAATGTTTCTAACAACAGAAGAGGCAGACAAAATAGAGATTTCGTGTTCGGCAGACTTGCCACCATAAATTATCGTAACATTCATAATATTTTGCATAAAAGCAGGAGCCCAAAAGAGCCCCCGCTTAAAAAAACTAATTAGTTAAAAGTGTGTTCCATAGAACCTGTGTTAGCTTGAAAAGTATGCTCTTTGAGCATGCCATCAACATAGCAAGTTACCTTATAGTTACCATCTTTTTTAAGACCATAAAACATTGCTTTTTTATTTGTTTTATCAGTGAATGCTACACCTTGAGGAATTAAACCAACATCAGTTGTAACTTCATAAAGACGCACTTTTACTTGTTTTGTAGAACCTACTGGAGGTGTAACTGTAACAGTAAACGGAGTTTCAAGATAAAAACTACCAGCAGTAGGCAATGCCTTACCGTCCATATTGCCTTTCACGCACTTAGCTGCTTCCAAAACATTCACTCTGCCATAACCATAGTATATTGAATGCCCATTAACATAATTGCCGAAAGGCTGATTATTTTGATCAATCTTATCAGCTGTTTCTTCCAACACTCTTTTCATTTGTAGTGGGGTAAGAGTGTGTCCTTGATCAAAAGAAAGAAGATAGCCTATAAGGCCTGTAACAAATGGTGCTGCCATACTGGTACCAGACTTAAAGTTAACGCCTGCAACATCTGAACTAGGCACCTTATTAGGACCTGCCCATTGCCCGTTACTCAAAGAGATGATATCAAAGCCGGGTGCTACAACACTAAGCTCATCACCTGCATTGCTAAAAGTGGTTCTCTTATCATGATGGTCTGTAGCCCCAACAGGAATACATCCATAAAGAGAGCGTGGGTAGTCAGGTTGAATTCTTCCATCATTACCCATAGCAACAACAGGAAGAATATCCTTACTAAGTGCTAAGTTCCACATTTCAGTTTGGTAATCTTCTAGTACTATATCACCTAAACTCATATTAACAGGCACAACCTTTTGTGTAATCTTAAAATCCTCAGGCACAGTTTCAGGAATCTTTGCTTTGTCTTCTGAAGTTCTAATGTTTGGTTCTTTTTTAAGAATATCAACAATTTCAGCTAAATCTGATAATGCAGTAAAAATACCTTTAGAGCTTCCGCGATATGTTGGGCTAAAAACTTGGTAAGAAATTAAATGAGTGTTTTTATAAGAAACACCTGCAATTCCTTTGTTATAATATCCTGAATTTTTTTTGCTATTTCCTTCCAAAGCACACATAGTGCCTGCACAGTGAGTGCCATGCCCTAATGCATCTTCATTAGAAACTTTATTATCTTTGGTTCCAAGTAGGCGGAATTTATTCAGCTCTTTATAATTTTCATCTTTAGTTCCAAAAAATGTTTTTGCATAAAGGCAGATGCTATCTTTATTATTTTTCTTAAAGTCATGGTGATTAAAATTAACACCAGAATCAATAATAGCAACAACTACTGGCTTAGTCCCATAACCTACAGCTTTGTAAGCACCTTCTTGTTCTTGTTTATCATCATTATACCAATTGCGTGCCTTTGTTATTCTAAGGGCATATTCGTATAAAGCTGCTTCAGTGTCTCCGTCTAGGTTGCCATCATCAAGCCCTAAAGTTTCTAAACCTGACTTTCTTCCTTCAAAAAACTTAGGAGGAGCTACTTCCCTATCACGGTTAACATAATAAACGCCTTCAACATCTTCTAATTTTGCAATAAAGTCTTTTTCTTCTATATTATTAGCCTTTGTTACAGTGTAAAACTCGCCATCAATTAAAAGATTAGTCATAGGCTTTTCACCGTCATAAACAGCTCCAGCCTCTCTAAAAAGTGCAGTATTAAAATTTTGCACTGTTTTCACTATATAAGTAGGTGCATTTTCCATCTTAGGAGCATCGTTTCCCTTCTTAGGGTTTTCCTTACTCTGATAAGATGAATTACATGCAAATATAGATAAACTTAAAATAAAAAATAAAATACGCTTCATGTTTTCCTCACTATTGCTTCACTGTAAACACAGACTTTCCATTCATAGCACCGCTACCCATTTTAAGGTTGGAAAAAGAATAAGAAATAGCTTTTTCAGTTCCAACAGGTGCACCTGTTTCACTATGCAAATATGGATATTCTTTTGTGAAATATGCACCTTCATCGTCTAATAATGGGTTATTTCCTCGAATCTGCCCAAAGTTAACACCAAAGTTTGCAATATCCCAATAATAATGACCTTCTTTTGTTATTCTTTCAGCAATTCCTTTTTTTGTAGCATTATTAAATTCGCCTTCTTTTAAGAATTTGTTTTTGATAGTTACTGTGCCTGTGTTATTATCATATGTTACATAGTCTGTAACCTCTGTTGTGTTTACTGCCCATTCACTATATTTTCTATATTGAACATTACTACCTGATATTCTTCCAACTTCTAAAGCATCTTTTCCTTGCTTACCAATGCAATATTTCAATTTAGAAGCTACCATATTAGGATAGTGGTCAAGAGTAGTTCCTTCTTCTGCATTTGCATTATCAGCTGTAATTAAAATGTCAAAATAGAAATTGTCTGCTTTTTCTTTGTTCCAAAGAGCTTTATTACTAATAGTGAATTCAAAATCTTGTTTTGAAAGATCATTTAATTCCATCACAGAATATTTTTTAGGCTTTGTAAGCATTATATGGAATGCTTCCATAATTCTAAGTGTTGCCACATTGCTTGTGATTTTGCCACTTGAAGTGTATGCTTCAAGTTTATATTGGTAGGTTTCCCCTTCTTTTAAGGTGCCTGAATCATCACTAAGTTTGAAAATTTTTTTGCTATTTCCACTAAAATCTTTGTTATATTGTTTTGTGTAAACAACTTCCCAGTTTTCTATAATATCACCTTCTTGATATGGGCGGCGCAAAATATCAATTCTTTTAGGAGAAAGTTCCCTACTAAAGGAGAACCAAAAATATACACGTTCAGATGTTTCCACATCACCTTCGGCAGGCATTCCAAAAACTTCTAAAGACCTATAATAACGTTCTGAAAATGCTAATAATTGTTGGAATCTGTCGCGTTTAAAGTCATCTTCTTTTATAGCATTGGAGTTTTTAACTACTATTCTTTGTTGTCTTTCACATCTATTTCCCGCTGTGTCATAAACCACAATATAAAGTGTTGTTTCTTCGTTTTTCAAGCCAAGATTTTTAGGTATAAAATAGAACTTTTGTGTCACAACGCCATCTGCTCCTATCTTGATATTATTGTCGGTATCATTTTTTTGTGGTTGGATTAAACCTATTGTGTTTTTGCTAAATGGGGAGCCAACATTTATACCAATTCCATAGTTTTCAACTTCTGTTACTTCTTCAGGAATAATATTTTTTGATTTTGAAACCACAGTAATATCAATAGTTGTGCCACTTTTTACATTACCATTATTGTTATCAAAATCAAGTTCTTGCACAGGATCAAGTGCTTTTGTTTTTCCAAAATGAGTAATAGTAAGCTCAGAAATCTCTGGAGCAATAGCCAAAGCTCCTTTTGAAGCCCTTCTCATCACCATAGGCAAGAAAACATGCTCTTTTTCTGGCACATAAACATTTTCCACTCGGGAAGCTGCACTGCCTTTTTTGGAAAGAACAAAGTCATAATATTTATTTCCAACAAGTTCAAGATAAGCATTTCCTTGTGCATCAGTTTTGCCAGTTTTCACTTCTGTTGTGCTTCCTCTTTCATACACTTTTATATCTGCATCTTTGACATTTGTGCCACCAATAGAATCCACAACATTACACTTTACAGCATAATTTTGAGGCACTGGAGCTTCTGGTTCGTTTAAGTTGATTAGGTATTCTTTAGATGCTGTACCGCTTTTAATAGTTACTTTAATTGGCTTTTGGAAAGCAACGTATTCTTTTGTTGTGTTGCTAGTTGTGTCAGCATCAAAAAATACTTGTGCTCCTTCTTGCTTAACTTTTACTTCAACCTTAACTTTATCTGTAGCACTTACTTTATTCATTAAGTCAACATTCACAACACCGGGTATTGGGTCCATCAAGTCTTTCATAACAACATCTTTTTGCTTGATCACCAATTGCTTAATTTTTACTTCATCATTTAGTCCTTTAATATTGACTGTGTATGAAGTTGTGCTATTTCCATCTTTCACTTTGATTACAACACTAGGTACTTGAGTTTTATATTCTTCAAATCTCTTATTTTCTGTTGAATCACCAAAGTGGACTACAGCACTGCCACTATTTGGCACTGCTTGGATAATTACACTATTTAGCTTATTAATATCTTTTTCCAATTCGATAGTGCAATTTGTTGGCACAGGTGAGATTGTCTTAACAAGCTCTCCCCCTTGCCTTATCACTAGTTTTTTCAATGTAGAATCTTCATTTTGATTATTTCTACATGAAAAAATAGTGAAAAAAGCTAAAACCATAAATGGTAATACAATCTTTTTCATCTTAACTCCTTAAAATATTATTCCACTATAAACGTTAGATATTTTGATGGTATACCAAAGTGCAAATATTGGCAAGTATACGATGTTTTTATATTTATATATTTTAAGTTAAAAATAGTAATATTCTGATATCGATTATATGCGACTTTGCATGCCATTAACGTACGTTCTTGCATCCCCTTAACGTACGTTCTCGCATAGCGAAAACGTACGTTAACGAGGCCAGATATATGATACTTTTAGGTAGTACATTAGCTAATGTACTGCCATAACATTAACTAATGTACAATCATAACATTAGCTAATGTACGGCTATAACACCAGCTAATGTACGATTTTGAACTTCTATTAAGGGGAGTGATTGGGTGTGTGGTAAAAGGCTTAAAAGTATTTTGTGTACGCATATTCAAAATTAGCCTCCTATACATTGAAAAGAGCTTGTAAGATGAATAAGTTTTCCTATAATATTTCTATTAAATATTAAAGCTGTTTTGGAGGTATATCATGGAAGAATTATTTTTTAATTGCAACAAAAAAAGGCTAAAAAATACTGAAAAGACTATTTTGGCAGGCATTCTAAATGTAACGCCCGATTCCTTTTCTGATGGTGGAAAATACTTTAATCTTGATGCTGCACTTTCCCAAACAAAGAAGATGGTTGATATGGGAATTGGCATAATCGATATTGGGGGGGAATCCACAAGACCCGGTAGCATTGCAATAACAGAAGAAGCAGAAATTAAAAGAGTTCTGCCTGCAATACATGCAATAAAAAAAGAATATAAAGAGCTCATTATCTCTGTTGACACATGGAGGGCAAATGTTGCAAAAGCTTCTATAGAAGAAGGGGCTGATATAATCAATGATATTACAGGCTTATTAGGTGATGATGCTATGGCAGAGGTGATAGCAAAAACAAATTGCGGGCTTATTGCTATGTTTAATTCTGTTATTGCACGCCCAGAACATGAAGGTAGCAAAGTGTTTAGAACTTTTAGCTATGGAAAACCTTTTTCTGATGAAAAAATAAAACATTTTAGCACCCTTCCTATACTAGAGCTTATGAAAGAATACTTTGCACACACTCTTGAAAAAGCTAAAAATGCTAAAATAGAAAAAAATCGCATAATGCTTGACCCAGGCATTGGTTTTGGGCTTACCATGCGCGAAAACTTAGAACTTATTCATAACGTAAACCTTATTCATCAAATGGGGCATCTTTCTTTTGTTGGGGTTTCTCGTAAACGCTTTATAATCAATATTCTTAAAGATGCAGGCTTTGAAGCTAATCTTGCAACAGAAGAAGGGCTTAATATGGCAGACTATGCTTCGGCATTTTTAAGTGCAATAGCCTCTTATAATGGGGTGAATGTGTTGCGTGTGCATGATGTGGCAAAGCACTTTAAAGCTATCTTAATTGGAGACGCCATAAGAATGTCAAATCTTGCAAAAGACACTAACTTTTCTCAATACAAAGCACCTAATAAATAAGTAGCTTGGCTAGGCTTAACTATTCTATTTTGTGTCAATTAGATACAAAATAGAATAGTTTTTAGATAATGTTTGTCAAACATTAGTTATAAAGACTTCAAATCATAGTTATTGTTTCTTTTTGATACAAAATAAATGTCTCCTTTCTCATATTCACCAACACTTTAACCTAAATTTTTCTCTTATTTACAGCATATTTTGCTATAAATTAGGCTATTTTTAACAATTATTTTTATTTTTTAAAGTTTGGCACGTATATTGCTATATAGGTTAGCAGAGTTGCAAGACTCTAAAAATATAAATTAAGGTTCATGGGTTAAGCATGACATTATGGAGGTTTTTTATGAATAAGGCTGTAACTACAAGGAATATGTTTGATGTGTTGTTTGATGATTTTGGAAGAACTATGTTGACTAAAGATATTATGAAAAATGAAATGAATCCTGCTGTTGATGTTAGGGAAACAGAAAAAGCTTATATTATGGAAGTTGATCTGCCGGGATATTCTGAAAACGACATAAATATTAGCATGAAAGATAGGATTTTGACCCTTTCTTGCAAAAAAGAAAAGAATGAAGAAAAAGAAGAAGGTGGCTATATCATCAAAGAAAGAAACAGTGCCCAGTTCAATAGAAGTTTTAATTTTTCTGATGATATAGATGCAGCTTCTGTTTCTGCAATCTTTGAAAATGGGGTTTTGGAAGTTAACATTCCAAAGAAAGAACCCACAAAACCTGTTCAAATAGAAGTTAAGCGTAGAGCATAACGCACTTTAGGGCTTGCCTTTGGGCAAGCTCTTTTCATTTAAGCCCTCTTTTTTTATAAAAAATTAATTTCTTACGATAATGTAGTTTGAGGTTGTTATGGCTAATATCAATGAGATAATGAAAGAAAAAGGGCTTATTAAAGTTCCTGTAGAAAAAGAAAAAGATAACCCATACAGAAAAGTTGCAAAGTTTTTGTTTATTATTGGAGCAAGTCAAGCAAGTCGCGTTATTAAAAGCTTATCAAGCGATCAAGTGGATAAAATAATTGCAGAGCTTGTAACCATACAAACTATTGGCAAAGATGAAGCAGAAGAAATACTAAAAGAATTTTCAGGTCTTTATGATAAGGCAAAGCTAGGTGGAATAGAGACTGCAAGGGATATGCTAGAAAAAGCTTTTGGAAAAGAAAAAGCAGAAAAGATTATAAATAATAACATTCCTGAAGAAAAAAAGATAAGTTTTGAATACCTTAAAGACATTGATAACGAAACGCTTTCGGTGCTATTAGAAGGCGAGATGACTTCTACTAAAGCCTTAATCTTATCACAATTACCTGCAAAACAAGTTGCAAAGTATATTAGCAATGCTGAAGACAAAAAAGATATTATTAAAGCCATGCTGGATATGAAAAAAGTTAGTGCTGATATTCTTTTTGAAGTAGCTGAGGCAATGCGTAAAAAGATGAGTAAAATTAAGATTTCCACAACATCCGTTGATGGAAAGAATTCCCTACTAAACATTTTAAGAAGCCTTGACTATAAAGCTGGGGAAGAAATTATTAATTCTATTGCAGAAAGTGATGCAATGCTTGCAAAAGAATTAAAAGAAAATGTTTTCACCATAGACGACATTATAACAATTCCCGACTTTCAATTGCAAAAGTTTTTATTTGATTTTGATGACGATTCTCTTACCAAACTTATTCACGGAAAATCTGAAAGCTTTAGAAACAAAATATTATCAAATCTTTCTGGTGGCAGGGGCAAAAGAATCGAAGAAGAAGAAAAAATGCAAGAGTTGTTTTTAAAGAAAGATGTGAAAGAAGCCACAAACAAATTTATGCAAAAAATACGTGATGCACAAGGCAAGGGAGAACTTGAAATTCTTATAGGTGATGACGCCCAATGGGTATAGCTTAAAAAGCTGTGTATGGAACTATTTCTTTAATGTTTATGTATAGTTCTATCTCTGCCTTAAAAAGGCCTGATGCACAAAAAAGACGCGGAGAATCCTTTATAAGCACTTCGCCTATTATTTCTTTTGGCTTATTTTTTTCAATCTTTTTAGCATGAGTAATTATTGCCTTTTTTATGGCTTCTCTGTACGCAGTTTTAACTCCTTCTGTCTCGTTTTTACGAAGACCTTCCCCTAGCCCCTTTATGGTTTTATATTTTAAGCCTTGCCAACTTGCATGCCTTAATATTTCCTCACTTGAAAGGTTATATTCTGCCCAACAATATATGTATGGATATTTAACTCTAACTTCTTTTATATCTATTTCTTCTTTTTTTATCTTTAATTCTTGTATTGGTTTTATTTCAAAAGTTTCTTTCACTTCGCGTCTTTTATCGCTAGGCGTGTACGAAAACTCCCAACCATAACTCATTCCTATAAGTAAGAAATTAGACACCTCTTGTAAGGCTTCTTTTGGTGGAATAAAAGGAGAGGCATCATCGCCAGCCATTGTGCCCGGTTGTCCTTCTAAAAAAGCCCAAACAGGCACTCTTATAATTCTTGAATTAGTGCTAGTTGAATAGTATTCACATGCAATATTTAATGGAAATAAAAACAATAGAAATAAATATAGGTGTTTTAGCATAATTGCCTATTTTGATGTTATTATAAGTTTTTTGCAATAGTTATAGTTTTAAGCCTGCATTAAGTAAGTTTTCAAAATAGATATCTTCTATTATCATATTATTGCAAGTGTGCCCAAGAAAGCGGTCTTTTCTTCGTTCCCCATGAAAATCACTACTTGCCGTAACAATTAGCTTTTCTTTTTTTGCAAGCTCTTCTAGTCTTTTACAATCAGTATATCTAGCTCCCGGATGCCATGCTTCTAAGCCCATAAGAGAAAGCTCTTTAAACTCATGTATGATTGAAGGTAAGTATTTCCAAGATCGGTATAACGACATAGGATGGGCTAAAACAGGAATACCCTTTGCTTCTTTTATTGCAAAAATAGCTTCTTTTAAGTCTGCATTTTTTTTAGGTATATGAAAAGGTCTTCCAATTGCAAAGTATTTGTCAAAAGCTTCTTGAATGCTTTTTACCATTTTATGTTCATACATATATGAAGCAAAGTGAGGGCGTCCAACAGTGCCTGTGGCTAGTTTTGCAACTTCTTCATATTCAATATCAAACCCTGCTTCTTTTAACTTTTTGGCTATTAGGTAGCCTCTTTCTTCTCTTGCATTTTGCAATGTGCAAAGAAGACTATTAAGCCTATAAGAATTTTCTTTAACACCAAGCCCTAATAAATGGCAATCGCCTTTATGCCATTCAATACTTATTTCTACACCCGGTATAAAGATTATTCTATCTTTTGCCGCTTCCCTTGCCTCTTGAATGCCTTTTAGTGTATCGTGATCCGTAAGGGCAATTACCTTTAAGCCTAGTTCTATTGCTTTATTAACCAACTGAGAAGGAGTATAAGTTCCATCAGATGCTGTAGAATGTGTATGTAAGTCTATCATAACATAGCTATTGTAATAAAAAATTAATTAAACTACTAGGTATTTTTAAAAATATATGTTAGGATGTTCCAAGTTTTTATGTAGATATTGTGCTATATTGACGATGATTAAAGCTGAACATTTTATTTTGGGAGATGAAAGATGCCTAAGGCTATAACATATAATTCAAATTCTGTTGTATACTTTGCAGGAGATTTTGATGAAAGAGTTTTCCTACTCCAATCAGGAAGCATTGCATTAACCTCAGTAGATATAGAAACTGGAGGTCAAGTTACTAACTATATAAAGGAAGGAGAATTCTTTGGTGTTAAATCTGCTTTAGGTAATTTTCCTAGAGAAGACAATGCTATTGTATTAACAAACTCTGTATGTTTAGCTTTTCAAACAAGCGAATTTGAAGAATTTGCACAATCAAACACAAGAATAATTTTGCAGATGATTAAGGTGTTTTCAAAACAACTTCGCTCTATTCATAAAAATCTAGCTTCACTTCTTGATAGTAAAGAAGATGTTAACCCAGAAGATGGTCTTTTTAGTGTTGTGCAAACATTTTACAACTCACAACATTATGATGCGGCAAACCAAGTTAGTATTAGATATTTACAGAATTATCCACGCGGTAAGTATAAAACTGAAATTGCAAAGATTATTCAAAGTGCAAAAGACATGCAAGGGCATTCTTTTGGTGTTAACTTAACACATGAAACACGACAAGCAACAATAAATCCAATACCTTCTATTCCAACAATCATGCAAGATGCAAGTGCAGAGGCAGAGTATTCTTCAGCTAATGAGTTATTTAAACAAGGCAAGTTTGATGAGGCAGGTGTTAAATATCAACATGTCATAGATTCTCCTGATGCTAATGATCAAATATTGGAAGACTCTTACATTAAAGCTGGAAGATGTATTTTTGAAACTGGCGAATATGTAAAAACTTTGCAATTGTTAACAGGCTTTATTGGTAAATACCCTAAATCTTCACGCATTGCAGAAGCTTTGGTTTATTTAGGACTTTGTTACGACAGAATGAAACAACCTGATAAGGCTTTGGCTTTTTATGATAAGGCTCTTCTTTTTGCTCCTGCACTTGCACCTAAAATACAAGCATTAAAAGCAAACCTTTCAAAATAAGTATTTTCCAACACTCTTAACTTACTTATTTTTACTCATCTTGAAAATACTCAAAAAAACTTATACTATATCAGCTTCTAAAAATTACATTGCATTTTGCAATGAATAAATAAATTAAAAACTAAACTTTTAGATATTCACATAATAATCTCTAAAGTAGGAGGACATCATGGATAACGAGGAAATTTTAAGACCATTACTTGAAAAAGGTGATCTGGAACAAACATTAGAGTTTGCAAAGATGGAAAATAAACCTCTTACTGAAGTGATAAGCGAAGGAATGAATATAGTTACAGCATCTATATTAGCTGATATTCCTTCTGTGGAAAAAACATTCTTAATTCAACGTGTGGGCACTCTTTTTTCTACAGAAGACTATTGCACATTACTTAACAAAAAAGTATTTACCATATCACCAGAAAAAAGAGAAAGATTACGTGGACAAGGCTTAGATTTAGTTAAAGAAAATACTGCTCAATACTTGGAATGGTATAATATTTTTGATATCGCTTTTCCGTGGTTGCCTCTATCTGTTTTTGAAGATTTTGTAGTGTATTTAAAGAATGATAAAAAGCTAGAACTAGATGCAGAAACAATAGAGCAAGTAAAAGAGAATTTTCTTAATTCAAAAAAGTATTCTGAAAGGGAGCTCGATAAGTTCTTCTCTTCCTCCTTGTTTAAAGGAGAAAGCTAAAAACTACTTAATGTCTTCTTTCATCGACAGTTTGACATGCAATACATTTTATTGCATAAGGAAGGGTGTTTAATCTATCTTCTGAAATATCCTTTGAACATTTAACACATTTTCCATATCTATTTTCTTCTATTCTTAGGAGTGCAGCATCTATAGCTTGAATCTTTTTTACGTTTTGTGCTCCTAAAACATCTAGTAAATCTTGGTCACTTGCATAAGATGCAATATCTGCAAAATCTTTAGGGGATGCGTTTTTAATTCCATCTTCAAATTCTTTTTCATTACGGCTTATAGAGCTAAGTAAGTTTTGTTTTTCTTCCAATAGAAGATTTTTCATTTTTTCGATAAATGCGTTATCCATTTTTATGAACTCCTAATAATGTTGACAAATACATTATTTATTTTTATGATTATAGAGTTGAATAGAAAAAAAAGCAAATACTTTTTACCAAAATATTCAATTTTTTTGGAGGTTCTGTGGCTAAAGAAGAAGCTATTGAAGTTGAAGGTGTTGTAAAAGAAGCATTACCAAATACTATGTTTAGAGTAGAATTAAAAAATAAACATGTTATTTTGGCTCACTTATCAGGAAAAATGAGAAAACATTCTATAAAAATAGTTCCAGGTGATAAGGTGAAAGTTGATCTTTCTCCTTATGATCTCACTCGTGGACGCATTGTCTTTAGGGAAAGATAACTTTTGAATGCTATAAGATATTTTTGCATTTATGTTTGGTTCACTACTTAATATATTTTATAGGTTAGATTTATAAATCTTTATGGTAAAAGCTCTATTTGCAGGTTCATTTGATCCACCCACATATGGTCATCTTGATGTCATTTTACGTTCTAGCAAGATTTTCACAGAATTGCATGTTCTTCTAGCTATTAATAAAAGAAAAAATTATCTTTTTACTGTTGAAGAAAGGCTAAAAATGTTGAAAGTGCTCACAGCTGAATATTCAAATGTTTCTGTTTTTGTATGGGATTCTTTAATTGTTGAATATGCAAAAACAAATAACATAAAAGTTTTAGTAAGGGGCGTAAGAAACGTTTCAGACTTTTCTTATGAATTCGATCTAGCCCTTCTTAATAGAGGTTTAGACAAAGAAATAGAAACACTTTTTTTACCACCAGATCCTCGTTATTTTGTTTTACGTTCTAGTTCTATAAGAGAATTAGCCTCTCTTGGTGGAGACTTATCTTCTATGGTGCCCCCTATAGTTGAAGAAAAACTTAAAGAAAAGGTTGCATTGAACTATCTATAAGAGAAGAGTTTATGAGTGATTTTCCACCAACTGACAATATATTGGCAAAAAATAAACTTCCACCACAAGATATAGAGGCAGAAAAGGCAACACTTGGTGCAATGCTTTTAGACCATTCAAGTATTGGAATAGTTTCTACAATATTAAAAGCTGATGATTTTTATAAAATAGCTCACCAAAATATATACAAAGTTTTACTTGACTTATACACCTCAGGGGAAAATCCAGATATATTAGTGTTAAAAAACAAACTGGAAACTGCTAACCTACTGGAAAATGTTGGAGGAGTTGCATATATTGCAACGCTTACAGATACAGTTCCTTCTACGGCAAATGTTGAATACTACGCTAGAATAGTTCTTGATGCTTCCATAAGGCGAAACCTAATTAAGGCTTCAAATAAGATTTTATCCGATGTTTATAATAATTCTATAGGTAGCAGAGACTTACTAGAAGAAGCACAAAGGAAAATATTTGAACTAACTGATGCAGGTATTTCTGCAAGTTTTAAGAAAATAGCTGATATTATTCAACCGTTTATAGAGCACTTACAAAAACTGCACAGTAAAAAAGCTGACATAACAGGAATTGCTTCTGGCTTTCCTTCATTAGATTCTATGACATTTGGTTTTCAGCCTTCTGAATTTATTATTGTTGGAGCACGCCCTTCTATAGGAAAAACGGCATTTGCAATGTCAATGACTGCAAATATCGCAATTAGAGATAAGATTCCTACTGCATTCTTTTCACTTGAAATGTCTGAAATGCAACTTATGCAACGTCTTCTTTCGTTAGAAGGAAAGTTGGATTCTAAAAAATTACGTTCGGCTAATTTAACACTTAAAGAATTAAAAAAAATTACAAATATATGTGGGCAAATATATGATGCCCCAATATATATGGTAGAAATGCCAAACATGAAGCTTTTGGATTTAAGAGCAATGGCAAGACAATTATGCACTCAATATGGAGTGAAAATAATCTTTATTGACTACATAGGGCTCATAAGTAGCGAAAATTATCTAACCCCAAGACACGAACAAATAGCAGAAATATCTCGTTCGCTAAAAGCTTTGGCTAGAGAATTAGGCATTCCTATAATTGCTCTTTCTCAATTAACTAGAGACACAGAAGAAAAGAGGCCTGTTCTTTCTAGCATTAGAGAATCAGGTTCACTCGAACAAGATGCAGATGTTGTAATGTTTTTGCATAGGCCACGAAAAGAAACAAATGAAGATCCAACAAAACCTATAGACACAGAATTAATTATTGCGAAACAAAGAAATGGTCCTACAGGTACTGTTCACATTGATTTTATTCCTACATATACAGCTTATATACCACAGCTGGAAAATAAAGAATAACGGAGGAAAAAGTATGAAATACGATTTTGAAACATTGGTTGATAGAAGAAAAACTTCATCAAAATGGAATGGTATGTTGGGATATAACCCTAATATGCCTGAAGATATTATTCCACTTTCTGTAGCAGACATGGAATTTAAAAATCCACCAGAGATTATAAATGCTATTAAAGAATATGTGGATAGCATAATTTTAGGCTATTCGTATATGAATAATGATTTTATTCAAGCATTCACTGGTTGGATGAAAAGAAGGCATAATTATAATGTATCACCTGATTCTCTTGTGTGCACATCTGGGGTTGTAACTTCAATATTTACAGCAGTGAAAACTTTCACAAAAGAACATGATGGTGTGGTTATTATGCCCCCTGTCTATCGTCCTTTTTATTTTGCTGTAAATAGAACAAACAGAACACTTATAGAATGCAATCTTATCAACAATAATGGATATTACACAATTGATTTTGATAAACTAACCGAAATATTTAAAAGTGGAAAAGCAAAAGCATTGATTTTTTGTTCACCACACAATCCTGTTGGAAGAGTATGGAAAAAAGAAGAACTAACACAGTTAGCTGAATTATGTATTAAATACAATGTTTTTGTAATTGCAGATGAAATACATCATGACATAATTATGGAAGGAAATACTCACACAATACTAGAAACAGTTGATGAAAGACTAAAAGATCATTTAGTTACTTGCTCTTCTCTTTCAAAAACTTTTAATCTTGCAGGACTTGGTTTAAGTGTTTCCATAATTCCAAACAAAAAAAATAAAGAAATGTTTTCTGAAGAGCTTGAGAAAATCCCTCAACATGTTTATTTAGGAATAAGTTATAGAGCTTATGAAGTGGCTTATAACAAAGGAGAAGAATGGCTTAATGAAGCTTTGCATGTTATTTCGGATAATTTACATTTTGCCGTTGACTACATTAACAAAAATATTCCAAAACTAAAAGCTTGCTACCCTGAAGGAACATATCTATTATGGATAGACTTTTCTAAGTTGAACCTTTCAGATGAAAAGTTAGAAAGCTTTCTAAAAGACGATGCTCATGTTTTTTTAACACAAGGAAATGTTTTTGGTCCAGAAACTGGAAAAGGCTTTGCTAGAATGAATGTTGCAGCTCCCAAAAGTGTTATTGAACAAGCTTTAATTCGTCTTAAAAACAGCATTGAAAAACTTAATTAAATAGTTTTTCAAAATAAGGAGGATAAGTTGCGAATAAAATTATTACTTTTAACTTTTTTAATTTTTATTTCTTTTAATGCTTTTTCACAAGAAAGTGATGAAGATGTACCAAACAACATTCAAAAAATAGAAGAGACAAACTTAAATGAAGAACAAACTAAAATTAAAGAAATAAAAACTCATCCTGCAACTTTTGAAACTGATCTTTCTCTAATGCTTTTATACCCTTGGGGCTTTGTTTTTGACTTATCAGAAACTCTTGAAGTACCTCTTTTAAGATTTAATAATCCATTAACACATTCTAATAGCTTAAAGCTTAAAGCAGGAATTAATTTAACACCTATCACAATAGAAGCAGACTTTAAAGCTACATTCACACCAATAGCCTTTCTGCAACTTTATGCAGGAAGTGGTATTGGTACTGGTTGGAGCTTTAGCAAGTTTCATGGGTTTGCTAAAAATATTGATGATGGGACTGGTAAGTCGAAAAAAATCCCAATTAATGGAAAAGATTTCTTTTTTAATACAAAGTTTGGTGCTAGGCTTCAATTTGATTTAGGTGTGCTTTTTAAGCATAAGTGGAGCCATGTAGTTTTGCTTATGGAACAAGGCTTTAAATATTTTGGAGCTGCTAATATGACCAGCCATGATTCTTGGGTATATAAAGAAGACTATGGAGAAAGCAGAAACTCTTGGCTTTACACAGCAAGCTATACAATAGGTTATGTTATGCCAATATTTTTACGTTTTGTAGGACTACAAATTGAAACAGAAAAAAAGCTATATACAGATCCAAGCAATAAGGAAGATTGGGGAGACCAATATATGTATGCTTACATTACCCCAATAATAGCCTTTGAAGCTACAAAATATTTAACTATTGCAATAAGTCCACAGTTCTTTACAAGAAAAAATTATATTTATTCTGTTGATAATTTTTATGAAAAAAACAAGGTTGATGATAGTAAACCTCATTATATTGAGTTTTATAGAATAGCTATTGCTTGTATGTTTAACTTTAAACATTAATTATTTCTTACTTGAAGTCTATGTGTATCCATGAATAAGTACAAAGATTTACGAGAAGAGGCATTAAAAAGTGCAATTTACTGTGACTATTTTGCAAAATACATATATACACAGATAGGAAACATTGATTTTGTAATTGCAAAGCATAATACAGAAAATGGGCAAGCTTCTTTGTTTGGCGAATTAGAAAATGCTGATTTAAAATCTAGCATTTGGGCTGAAGCAAAACAGGGAACAAAGTGTGATATTTACGAATCTTTTGTCCAATTAATTTTAACAATTGGGAAAGAAAAAGCTTTTGAAAAACACATCCCTCCAAAATATATTGGTGCTTTTGATGCTGAAAAATTTGCCTTTATTGAATACCATAGACTTCAAGATATTTTTTATCAAAATGATTTTAATTGGAATGTTGCCCCTTCTAACCATGAAACAAAAGAGTTTAAGCAGCTTTATGAGCTTTGCAAAAATATTTTAGAAGCAAATTCAATAATCTTTAAGTATGAAGAAGCAGAAAAAGAATTTAAAGACTTTATACAACTTAACTTTAAGACAAAAAAAGAAATTACAGAGAAAATCTCTGTAACAAAAAATAATTTCACCTTTGTATTCCAACGTTGGTCTGAAAAAGTAAAGCCAACAATTGCTGTTAATTGGGCAGAAGCAAATAAAGAAAATATCATTTCAGCAGACTTTTTTCTGGCTGACCTATTAAGTGAAAATAACGAGTCAATAAAAGATAGTCTTGCAGTAGTTCTAAAACACAAAGAGTATTATTACAACAAAGAAAGAAAAAGCATAGGTGGCTTCTTATTTTCTAGTGTAGGTTTTAATGATAGGCAAAAAGCATATAATGAATTTTGGAATATTTATTCAAGGCCACCCAGAAAAGAATACTGGGACTATATTATTGCAAGAAGAGATTTACTAGTACCTCAAGATATTCGAGAGCGAAAAGGTTCATATTTTACTCCACAAATTTGGATTGAAAAATCTCAACAATATTTATCTGATGTGTTGGGAGAACAGTGGCAAGAAAATTATTATATTTGGGATTGTTGTGCAGGAACAGGTAATCTTTTAAATGGGCTTACAAATTATGATAATGTTTGGGCTTCCACAATTGATCGCCAAGATGTTGATGTGATGCAAGAAAGAATAAATAGTGGTTGGAAGATGGCAGAAAATCACATTTTTCAATTTGACTTTTTGAATGATGATTTTTCAAAATGTCCTGAAAGTTTACAAGAGATTTTAACCGATGCAGAAAAAAGGAAAAGATTAGTTATCTATATAAATCCACCTTATGCAGAAGCAACTTCTTCTAAAACAATTTCTGCAAAAAGTTCTAAACATAAAAGTGGTGTTGCAACCTCAAAAATTAAAGAAAAATATCAAGATATTCTAAAACAAGGTGCAAAAGAACTCTATGTACTATTCATTTTTAGATGTTATAAAGAGCTTTCTAATTGCATAATTGCAAACTTCTCTACACTTAAAATTTTGCAAGGTGTGCATTATAAAGAATTAAGGGAAGCTTTTGTTTCCAAGCTTGAAAAACTATTTATAGTGCCAGCTTGGACTTTTGACAATGTAAAGGGTAAATTTCCAATTGGTTTTTTCATTTGGAATACAAAAATAAAAGAAAAGTTTACATCTATAAACATTGATATTTTTGATGAAAATGGTGAGTTTTTTGGAAATAAAACAATTGTGACAACTCCAGAAAAAAATATAAAAGACTGGCTTAGAAAATATAAAGATGAAGAAA
>JBQNBK010000009.1:0-33500 GCA_052169975.1 Treponema sp. | reverse complement strand
ACCATATATATGGTCTCGTTAACGTACGTTTTCGCATAGCAAGAACGTACGTTAATGGCATGCAAAAACGGCCGTTTTTCATGTTGAAACTATAGTGTTTTGCATATCGATATCATTCAAAATTGCTTTTAGAAATTAGCTTATTATATAGGTAGGAACATTCAAGTTAAGACCTCAATTTTTAAAAGAAGGTTTATGCTTTAATATGTTTGAAAAATGCTATTGAAAGTTCTATCAATAGCCTTATCAATAAGTAGACCTAGAAATACCAGTACATAAAAACCATATATTGTTTTATTATACTTTCCATGTTCATATAGGATAAAAAAAATATATACTTTCCCCATGAGGTAAAAAAGTGAATACAATTGAAAATCTAATAAAAGAAAAAGGGCAAGATTTTAGCTACTGTTTTGTTTTTCCTTCATATATTTCACAAAGAATATGTTTTAGAAAAGCATTAGAAATGACAGGACTTCCTACAGTGCCTTCAGAACTTTACATTAGTTGGAAAGTGTTTATAAAAGAGCATGTGTGCTTATGTGAAGATAAAAAGCCTGTAACAGAAGCTGTTAAGCTAGTCTATGCTGAATATATAATGGAAAAAAATGCAAAAGAAGCAGCAAAAGGAAGCCCTATATTTAATTCATTAATTCCAGAAAAACATGCAAGTGAAAGTGCTAATTTTTCAACATGGGTTTATTCAATTTTACCTAGCTTAAATTATTTTTTAGAAGAAGACAGTGAAGACCAAGAACTTAATGATTTACACATTCTTAGCTTAGATTATTCAAGGTTTTTAAAAGAAAACAATTTCTACGAACCCAAATGGCAAGAAAAAACATTTAATAGTGATGATAAAAAATACATAATAATATACCCAGAATTAATAGATGATTTTTATGAATATGAATCTTTTTTAAAGCAATGCCCACAAATTGAACTTTTTCATCTAACACTTCCAAACAAAGAACTTTTGCTATATGAATTTGAAAACACAAGGTTAGAAATTAAATATGTTATTTCACAAATTGAAGAATTAATTTTGAAAGGTATTTCTATTGAAGACATAGCATTAAGTGTTGCAGATATTGAAAACCTTAAACCACACATAATAAAAGAATGTAACATACGAGGCATTCCTATTGACCTATATTCACGCGAAAATATTAGCAAAAATGGTTTTTGTAACTTCTTTGAAGCAATAAAAAATATTGTAGAAACTCATTATTCTTTTGAAGCTATAAAGCAATTATTTCTTAACCAATCAATTTTATGGAAAGAAAAAGAATTTGTTAAAAGTCTTCTTGAATTTGGCATTAAGCATAATTGTGCATATTCTTGGGAAGAAAATGGCAAATGGAAC
Organism: Treponema sp.; assembly: GCA_052169975.1. Taxonomy (GTDB): domain Bacteria; phylum Spirochaetota; class Spirochaetia; order Treponematales; family Treponemataceae; genus Treponema_B. The sequence goes on along the minus strand of JBQNBK010000009.1, from coordinate 32,134 downwards.
AATGTTTGGATAGAAGCATATAATTCAATTTCAACATACACAAAAGAAGAAGTAGCCACAAAAGAAATGTTTGAAGAAATGAAAGAAGAAATAGAAGATATCTACTATGCTCCAACATTTTTACATATGAAAGATGCAATATTAAAATTTTGCTCAAAATATATGGAAGAACAAACACTTGAAATAACAAAGAACAAAAAACAAAACAAGATAGTTTTTAATATTATTAAAGACTTATGCGATACAGAAGCTCAACTAAATATTTATTTTGATGAAATAGGCATAAATAAATATAAATTTTTTTTATCTTTACTAAGCAAAAAAGAAATCAATTTAGATGTTAATGGAAATGGTTTAAGCATTTTCCAATATGGAGTTTCAACTGCCACTCCATATAAATATCACTTTGTCATTAATATGAACCAAAATGATGGAAGTATTGTTGTTGGAAAGTTTAGGTTTTTGCGAGATGACAAAAAAAGAACAATGAATATCAAAGAAGTTGACCTAACTAAGCATATCATTGCTTCTTATAATAACACACAAAATATTTATTTTTCATACTCAAAAAAACTTTATCAAGGCTATGCAATAGCTCATAGTGCATTTAAAAAAATAGAGAATATTAAAGAATGCCACAAAGAAGATTCTTTTTATAATGAAGAATGTTTTTTTATAGAAAAGAATTACCCTATAAATAAGATATATAAAACACAAAAAGAAGGAATAAGAAAAGCTAAACACTTTGATAATATTTTTAAGTTTTCTCTTTTAGACGAAGCATATCATCAAAAGCTACCTTTATTATTTGAAGAAATTAAGAAAGTTCAATATAAAGATAATCATATTAGAGTGAGTGCAACAGACTTAAACACTTTCTTTACAGATTGCCCTGTTAAATTTTTTATGTCTAAAATCTTAAAAATACAGGCTAAAGATTTTAAGGCTTCTATGGCAGATGAATATATGATTGGCAATATGTATCATGCAATTTTAGAAAAACTCTACAGAAGAATTCAAAATTCAAATAGTATTTTTAATAAAGATGATTTATCCACTTCTTATCTAGTATTTTTGGAAAAAGCATTTTGTGATGCTTTTGAAGATTATGCAAGAAAATATGGCCCACTTTCAAAGCCTTTTATGGAAGTTATGAAAAAACAAATTATAAAAGTGATTAAGAATGTACTAACCCTAGATGCATCATATTTTGACCGTTACACACAATATGCAATAGAAGGAGAATATCAATTTTTAGAAGATGATATTTTGCATTATGGAAAAATTGATAGAGTGATTAAAGATGGAGATGGTCTTGTAATTTTTGACTATAAAACATGGAAACCAAACAGTGGTGTTAAAGTTGAAGATGATATGCTGCAAGACTATCAAATTCCTTTTTATGTTTTATTACTAGAAACTATTGAAAAAGAAAATAGGCAAGAAGAAGGGCAAAAAGTTAAGGCTGCTTATTTTCTTGAAATAATAAGCAATGATATTCATAGAGTTATTAAAAGTGAAACAATTCAAGAAAACAAAAAAGCTGGTAAAACAAGAGAAGAATTTGAAGAAAACATAGAAATATTAAAGCAATGTATAAAAAAATTCTATGAAAGAATAACAACTAGTGATTTTACAGCAAAGAATAGAACATGGAAAAAATGCAATGAGTGTAAGTTCAAAAATATTTGCAGAACAACTTTCACTGTTAGGGGTAGATAATGGAACAGTTTGATGAATCAATAAAAGTATTTAATGCTGAACAAAAAGAAGCTATAAAAGTAAATAAAAATACTGTGGTTTCAGCAGGTGCTGGCTCCGGAAAAACAAAAACACTTTCCACTAGATATGTACGTTTAATTATAGAAGATAAAGTGGAAGTGGAAGAAATTCTAGCCCTCACTTTCACTAAAAAAGCTGCAATTGAAATGTATGGAAGAATATATTCTGAACTACAAAGATTTGAAAATAATCCTTATGCAAAAAAAGCTATTGAAAACTTTCAAAAAGCTAAGATTAGCACGTTGGATTCATTTTGTAATTCTATTTTAAGATATAGTTGTAGAAGTTATGGAATTCGTCCTGATTTTTCCATAGATGAATATAAGTCAAAGAAAATTGCAAATGATCTTGCAACATCTTTTTTCTTAAAAAACATAAAAGAGCCATGCCTTAAAGAATTAGTATCTTCTAAAGATGCAAAGAAAACTATTTCTGACCTCTTTGTTAAAGTACTTTCTAATTATGTAACAATAGCAAAACCTCTTAACTTAACAGAAATGTTAGAAAAACAAAAAGAGCTTTTAGAAGCAAAAACCTCTGAAGTTTATAATGAGATTCAAGAAATAATTGAAGGTATAAGAAATTTAGAAGACTCTGATGTTTCTATGGTGATTAATGCAAAAGCAATTGTTAATGAACTTTCAGAAGTATATGTTGAAAAGATGGTTGATATTGAAAATGAAGAAAACATTAAGCTCTTTAATGCTCACTATTCACTTTCTAAAGTAAAGTTATCAACAAGTAAAAAGGATATAGCAGTTTTATGTAAAAGCTTACTTGAAGATTTTAGAATTGCTTTTAATAATCTCATTAATATATGCAACTATAACTTACCATTAACAAAAGATATTTTTCGCTTATTAGATGAGCTACAAAAAGAATATATCAACGCAAAGATAACTCAAGGCATTTTAACTTATAATGATGTTTCTCATCTTGCACTCGAAAGCTTAAAAAATGATGTGGAACTAAGAAATTATTATAAGAAGAATATTAAAACAATAATGATTGATGAGTTTCAAGACAATAACCAATTACAACGAGATATTCTGTTTCTCTTGGCAGAAAAACAAGATAGAAAAGAAAAAACTATCCCCATATCAGAAGAGCTAGAAGAAGGAAAACTCTTTTTTGTAGGAGATGAAAAGCAATCGATATACGCATTTAGAGGAGCAGATGTTTCTGTTTTTAGAAGCTTAATAAAAGACTTAAAAAATGAAATAAAGCTAACTAAAAACTATCGCACAGAAAAGCCTTTAATTGATGTTTTTAATGCAATATTTTCGTATGTGTTTTATTCAGAAAAAAATACATATGAAGATATACCTTCTTATGAAGCCACTTTTGAAGATATTAATCACTTTCAAGAAAACAAAGAAGTAAATGCAGATGTTGAAGTATTATATTTTGATTCCTCTCTCATAAAAAATAAAAATGCTAACAATATTTATTTAACTGACACCGATACGGAAGCTTTTTTTCTTGCAAAACGAATCAAGACTCTTTATGATGAGCGTTTTCAAGTTAAAGACAAAACATCAGGAAAAACTAGAGATTGCATGTGGTCAGACTTTGCTATTTTATTACGTGCATCAACAAATCAAGGTTATTACGAACGTTACCTTAAAATGTTTGGAGTGCCATATACTGCAAGTAGCCAAAAAAATATTTTTAACTATGCTCCAATAAACGATATTTATTCTATGTTTCGTCTTGCAGTGTACCCAAAAGATGATTTTTGTTATGCACAAGTGTTAAAAACACCTCTTGTTAATATTAGCGACTTAGGTTTTGCCAAGATAATGATAGAAAAAAAAGATGTGTTTAGTAATGAACTTGATGATGTCTTAAACGAAGATGATGCTTTTTCTTTTAAGAGAGGAAGAGAAGTTTTTGAAAAAATTAAAGAAGCATTAAAGACAAAAAATAATGCAGAAGTTATTACGATGCTTATTTTTGAATACCGCTATTTACTTTTATCTAACAGTAGCTACCAACACTTTATAGAACTTTATGACTATCTTTTTTATTTAGCAACATTAGCTGATCAATCTAATATGCCCCATTTTGAATTTGTTGATTTATTACAAGATTATACTTCAAAAGGGGAAAACAAAGTAGAAGAAATGGATATTCCAGTGAATCAAAAAAAAGACAGTGTAAAAATTATGACTGTGCATAAAAGTAAGGGCTTGGAATTTCCAATTGTAATTATCCCTAATTGTGATAATAAAGGGCAAGGTGTTAAAAAAGAAGGCATGGTTTTTTATTCAAAAGAAATTGGGCTTTCAATACATACGCCTGATAATTTTAGTCAATATAGAGCATCGAATGATACAAAAACAAATTTCTTTTTTGAAATGCTTAGAGAAGAAGAAAATAAAAAGTTGCTAGCTGAAACAAAACGCCTTTTTTATGTTGCAATGACAAGAGCAGAAATAAAACTTATTCTATCTGGTTGTTTTGAAGCAGAGAATAATGCTTTAGAATATGATGCTATAAGTGCCGAAACTAACAAAAAGCTTTCTATTAAAACAATCGAAGAGTTTCTTAAAATTGCCCCTATGCCTAAAAAAGAATTGCATAGTTTTTTTGATCTTTTAACCTACGCACTTATTAAGACAAAACAAAGCAGTAATGACATAGAAAAACTTAAACTTTTCTTTTTTGAACTTCCTGTAATTGCAAGAAAAGATTTAATTAAAACTATGAAAACAAAAGATAAAACCATAGCAGAACACATTGAATACTATGAAAAACTGGAGGTTAAAGAATTTCTAAATAATGATGAGCCATTAAGTAGTTCTGCAAAGGGAAGCATTGATGAAAAAGAAGACAAAAACCTCATTTTTGATCAAAATGAAAAACCAATACAACTTGGAGAAATTGCTCATAGCATGTTGGAAGCAGCATTAAATAATCAAACATTTGATATTTCTTCTTTTAAGCTTGAAGATGAAGAGGTAAAGCTACTTGAAAAGTACAAAAACAACTTTCTTTTTTCCGAACTTGGGCAAAAAGCTTTATCTTCCAGCTATAGAAAAACTGAATATGGTTTTATTACAAAATATCAAGGCAAAGAAGATGATAGCCCTAAAATTACTAGAGGTGTAATAGACTTATTTTTTGAATATGAAAATGTGCTTTATATTGTAGACTACAAAACTGATAAAAAAGAAAGTAATAAATATTATAGGCAACTTTCAGTTTACAAAAAGGCTGTAAGCGACTTATGGCAACACCTACACCCCAACAAACAAATAGAAATTAAAACAATACTTTTCTATCTGCATTTAAACAAAACTATAGAAATATAACAATTACTAATAAGTAGATTTTAAACTAAATCTATACTAGATTATCAACTTACTTTTAAGGGAAGAAAATGAAAAAAAATAATTACAATCTTAATAATATCTTCAACTGTTTTTTTATATGGAAAGAATGCACAAATACAACTTGGAATTGATTCTATTAATGAATACTTAAAATTGTTTGAAAAAAAGCGTGTAGCTTTAATTACAAATGCAACAGGGTATAATAGCGAAGGGAAAAGCACAATTTCAATTTTAAAAGAAAAAACAAGCTTAACTCTATTATTTTCACCAGAACATGGATTAAATGGAAATTTCAAAGAAGGTGCATTAATAGATAATTCAGTTGATAAAGCTTCATCTCTTAAAATATATAGTTTATATGGCAAACAGAAAAAGCCAACAAAAGAAATGTTAAAAGATATTGATATTGTATGTTTTGATATTCAAGATGTAGGTTCTAGATTTTATACGTATATATACAATGGCTTATGCTATGCAAGCATGTGCAGAAAATCAAAAAACGTTTGTAGTTTTTGATAGACCAAATCCTATTTCAGGCAATAATGTGGAAGGCTTTATATTAGAAGAAGAATTTAAGTCATTTGTAGGGCTATATCCAATAGCACAAAGACATGGAATGACTGTCGGAGAGCTTAGCCTTATGTTTAACAAAGAATTTGGAATAAACTGCAATCTTAAAATTATTCCATTAAAAAATTGGTCACGCTCTTTATATTTTGATGATTTATCTATTGTTTGGCTTCCAACATCTCCTAATATTCCTAATGCTAACACAGCATTAATTTATTCTGGAATATGTCTTTTTGAAGGAACAAATATTTCTGTTGGTAGAGGCACAACCTTACCATTTCATTATATAGGGGCTCCTTTCATTAATGCAAATGTCCTTGCAGAAAAACTAAATAAAGAAAAAATAAATAGTGTTAGATTTTTTCCCACATATTTCACCCCATCCTCTTCCATATATATAGACGAAGCTTGTGAAGGCATCTATATTGCAGTAACTGATAAAAAAATATTTCAACCTATACGAACCGCAATAAAAATATTCAATATTATAAAAAAAGATTATCCTGATTTTAAGATAAATGATGCAAAAATGAGGCGTTGCGGACTTAATTTATTATTTGGAAATGCAATGCTTACAGAAAAGAATATTGATGAAAAAATATTATTCAAAGCAATGCAAGCTGATGAAAAAAAATTTAACAAAATTAGGGAAAAATATCTTTTATATTAAGCCAGTAAAAACTTAACTTAATTTAATTTCACATAGCCTCATTTTATCGTAGTTATTGATATCTTGAACCTTACATTTATCTCTTATAATATCATAGACGATATAAATAATAGGGATATCACAAAAAGGGGATAGTTTTGCATATATATGTATAAAGCTATATATAATTTTTTAATATACTGCATTGCTTTTTTAGTTATTCTTATAATAACGGGAACTCTTATTGCTTTTTTAAGAAAAGATAATGTTCCACAATCTTCACCTACCCCCATTTACTCACCATATACTTTGCGTGAAGGTAAGGCTATATATAGCGAATTCAAGCAAGTGCGAACCATTTCAGCAGACAAGGAACCTGCAACAATTGTCCTAAATCCATTTTTAGAATATGATGCAGATAATATACCATTACGTGAAGAAATAGTGCAAAAAAAAGAAGCATTGAAAGATGTGATTACTTCATGGTTTTTGCAACGTTCGTGGTATAATATAGAAACTCAAAAAGAAAGTGATATTAAGAATGCTCTTTTAATTGAGATTAATAATAATCTTAAAATGGGGCATATTTCTGCTATATATTTTGAAGAATTTAAGGTTGTGCATTAAGGTTAAAAAATGATTTTATAAGGTGGAATTATGGTTGATACAGATGTTGTACCTGCAGCTCAGGTGATTATGTCATTGTTCCCTATAATTGGTGTCATTATGGCAACATTTTTGTTGTTTTTCTATATATTATGGCATCATAAACAAACTGTTTTGTTAATTAGAAATGGTATGTATAACTATTCAAAACTAGACTTTTTGAATATTTGTCTTTTATCTGGTTTGTTACTTTTAATCTTAGGCTTTGTGCTAACTATCTTTTTTATTGTCATTCAAACATCATATTACACATTGTTATTAGGTCTAGTACCTTTTTCTGTTGGGCTTAGCCTATTACTTTATTATAAATTTAGTAATAAAAATAAGGAGGTTTAATCATTTGATTGTATTACATAAAACTTTTGAATCAACAAAAGAAAAAGATTTTGCAATATTAAAAAAAGTATTAAAAGGTGAATGTGAAGCATTTGGGGAGTTAGTATTAAAATATCAAAACAGAATCCTATCATTAGGGTATAGTTTTTTCAAAAATGAAGAAGATGCACAAGACTTTTGTCAAGATGTAATGTTTAAAGCATATCAGGCTTTGCCAAGCTTTAAGATGACATCTTCATTTTATACATGGCTTATGCGTATTGCCTACAACATGGCATTAAATTCAACACAAAGAAAGCAACATTTTACACTATCTAGTGAAGAACGAGATTTTATTTCTCCGTTTCTTTCTCCAGAAGAAAAATTCATCCGTACATGCTTACAATCAGCAATTAAAAAAGCAGTGAATAATCTACCTGAAAATTATAAAATCTGTATTGAACTTTACTTTTTTTATGATGTTGCATATGCAGATATCGAAGAGATTACAGGTCTTCCTAAAGGCACGATAAAATCTTATGTTTTTAGGGCAAAAAGAATATTAAAAACTGAAATAGAGCATGCAGGTCTAACTAATGTTGTTACTGCAAAAGCTTTTCCTTATTTATTTTGTGTATAGGTAGGTAAGTATGAAATGCAATGATTTAATGGAAGAATATATTCATATAGAACGATATGAAAGATTACCTTTTCATATGGCTTTTCATTTGTTGTATTGCAAAAAGTGCAGAGAAACAGTTAAAAACATGACTCTTGCAACACATTTCACTTCTGAGAAAATAAGAAGCAAGGCAAGCAAAAACAATCCTATATACATGAATACAATGCAAAGAATTATGGCAAGTCAAAACATTGTCCAACACAAAAAAAAGCCATTCTTTTCTCTTCTTATTCTTAGTATTTGGAGTGTTATTGGTAGCTCTATGCTTGCAATATTTCTTGTTATTCCTTCCACAAAGCTTGGAATTAGGTTTATGCAAGTTTTTGGTAGTTATTTTACATTACAATTTTTATTTACAGTTGTATCTTTTTTAACCATTTGCACAATTATTTTTATTGCACGCAACTTAAACTTTTTTGTAGAAACTTTTAAATTAGCTAACCCAAAAGCCTAAAAATACTTTTATTAAAAGATATAAAACACTTGCTAATATTTATGTTTTCAACATGTTGTAGCCACGAAAGTGGCTACATTTTATTTAACCTTTATGAATAAGTATAAAAACTTAAAAGAAGAAACATTAAAAAATGCAGTTTGCCATGATTATTTTGCAAAATACAAGTATACACAGATAGGAAACATTGATTTTGTAATTGCAATGTATAACACAAAAGAAAAACAATCTTCTTTGTTTGGTGAATTAGAAAACGATGACCTAAAATCGACTCTCTGGGCACAAGCAAAGCAAGGTGCAACTCATGATATTTATGAATCTTTTGTTCAATTAATTTTAACAATTGGGAAAGAAAAGACTTTTGAAAAACACCTTCCACCAAAATATATTGGTGCATTTGATGCTGAAAAATTTGCTTTTATTTAATATCACCAAATACAAGATATTTTCTATCAAAATGACTTTAATTGGAACGTTGCACCTTCCAAGCATGAAACAAAAGAATTTAAGCAACTTTATGCAATTTGCAAAAACATTTTAGAAAAGAATTCCATCATATTTAAGTATGAAGAAACAGAAAAAGAATTAAAAGATTTTATACGTCTTAATTTTAAAACAGACAAAGAAATAACTGAGAAAATATCTGTAACAAAAAACAATTTCACTTTTATATTTCAACGTTGGATAGAAAAAGTTAAGCCTACAATTGCTGTAGATTGGGAAGAAGCTAATAAAGAAAACATTCTTTCGGCAGATTTTTTCCTTGCAGATTTACTTAGTGAGAATAATGAATCAATCAAAGAAAATCTTGCAGTAGTGTTACATCAAAAGAAATATTATTACAACAAAGAAATAACCACCATAGGTGCATTACGGTTTGACACTGTAGGTTTTAATGATAAACAAAAAGCTCATCAAACATTTTGGAATATTTATTCAAGACCTCCACGAAAAGAATACTGGGATATTGCAAGGAGAGACTTACTAGTTCCTCAAGATATCAGAGAGAGAAAAGGTTTATATTTTACACCTCAAGTCTGGGTAGAAAAATCTCAAAAATACCTTGCCGATGTTCTAGGAGAAAAATGGCAAGATGAATACTACATTTGGGATTGTTGTGCTGGCACAGGCAACCTTTTAAATGGACTTACAAATTATGAGAATGTTTGGGCTTCCACACTTGATAGGCAAGATGTTAATGTGATGCAAGATAGAATAGATAACGGTTGGAACATGCCTATAAACCATATCTTTCAGTTTGATTTTTTGAATGATAGTTTTTCAAAATGTCCTTTGGAATTGCAAGAGATTTTGAACGATGAAAAAAAGAGAAAAAAGTTAATCATCTACATAAATCCACCTTATGGAGAAGCAACATCTTCTAAGACTATTCCTGCAAAAAAATCTAAGCATAAAAGTGGTGTTGCCTCATCAAAAATTAAAGAAAAATATCAAGATATTTTAAAGCAAGGAGCAAAAGAACTATATGTACTCTTCCTTTTTAGATGCTATAAGGAAATATCCAATTGCATAATTGCAAACTTCTCTACACTTAAAATTTTGCAAGGTGTGCATTATAAAGAGTTTAGAAATGCTTTTATCCCTAAACTTGAACGTCTTTTTATAGTGCCCGCTTGGACTTTTGATAATGTGAAAAGCAAATTCCCTATTGGTTTTTTCATTTGGAACACAGGAATAAAAGAAAAGTTTTCTTCAATAAAGATTGATGTTTTTAATGAAAATAATGAGTTTTTAGGAGAAAAAAGTCTTATAGCAATTCCTGAAAAAAACATAAAAGACTGGCTAAAAAAATATAATGATAAAGAAAACCCTCTTGGATGGTTGGTTAGAGGAAGTTGTGATTTTCAAAATAATCATGTTGTGTTCATCACATCTAAACCTTCGATAAGTGTTTTAAAAGCAGGTAATGCTAGTATGATTACCAAAAAAAATCTTATTGAAAATTGCATTTTTCATGCAGTGAGAAAAGTGATTGAGCATACTTGGATAAACAACCAAGACCAATATTTACATCCAAATGACGGCTGGGAAAATGACTATGAATTCAAAAGTGATTGCCTAATTTATTCTCTTTTTGCAGAATCAAATACGATAAAATCAGAATATGGAACAAACAAACTGGATTCCATTCAAAAGAGATGAAGTTGCCTGCAAAAAGACCTTTAAATCTAATTTTATGAGCAACTTTTTGCAAAGCATAAAGCTTTCTAAAACCTCTCAAGCTGTTTATGCCTCTGCATTGGAATTATGGAAGCACTACCACAAGCAAATTAGAGCAAACCCCGATGCTTCACTTTATGATATTCGGGAATATTTTCAAGAAAAATGCAATGGCAAAATGAAAAACACATCGAATGATGAGGCATACAATGCACTCATTACAGACTTACGAAATAACATGAAAATGCTTGCAAAAGAGATTGAAGCAAAGGTGTATGAATATGGTTTTTTGGTGTAAGCAATCTCGAATATCTTGAAAAACTTTTAGTTTTTCAAGATATCCCACAAACTAGTTTAACACTGAAGATGGATTAATTGTTGCTCCATTTTTGTACACTGTAAAATGCAAATGAGGGCCAGTACTTCTTCCTGTAGAGCCCACAGTGCCTATTTGAGTTACGGTGGTAACATACCTATTAGGTGATGTAAAAATAGAGTTGAGATGCCCATACAATGTCTTATACCCTGAATGGTGCCTTATAATTACATGATTGCCATATACTGGGCTATAACCAGTAGAAACCACAACACCTGCCAAAGCAGCAAAAACAGGAGTGCCTCTATGTGTTGCCATATCAAGCCCATTATGAAAGCTTCTATTTCTAGTGAAAGGATCGCTTCTCCAGCCATACCTTGAAGATATTCTATACCTACCATGTATTGGGCAAACAAACATGTCGCCATTAATTTCTTGTATAGTCATCCAATCAAGCTTTGCATTAGGCAAAAAAAGCACAAACCCCTTAGGTAAAATATCATTTTTTAATTGGTTCACAGAAAGAATATCACTTTCATCAATCCTATAAGTTTTTGCTATTCCACTTATAGTATCTTTTTCTTTCACTGTATACAAAATGCCGTCTATAGATGGTATTTTTAATAACTGACCAATTTGCAATGTTCTAGTATTTTTAATTTTATTCAAGCTTATTATAGCATCTTGGCTTACATCAAAACGAGCAGCAATGCCTCCAACCATTTCTCCTTCTTGCACTTGATATGCTATGTAATATAAGTTTGGCAACTCTTCGTTTTTAATTCTTTCATGCAAAGCTCTTTCTTCAAAGTTTTCTTTTTCTTCAATGGTGTTTTCAACAGTTTCAAGAGCCACTTGAGTAACAGTAGCTACTTCTTCGTTTGTAAAACCACTAGTAAAAATAAAAAGCGTAAAAGAAAAAAGAATAATAGAAAGAAATATGATAAGCGAAATATATAATTTATTCATGCACCCAACCCAATACAAATGATACAATAAAAAAATTATTGCAGTATAACGTTAAAGATTATCGACTATAAAACAATAATCTTAACAAAAACAAAGTTAGGATTTTTTTGACTTGTCTTACATTTTAATGCTTTTTGAAGTTGAGTATGGAATTTTATTTTTTCATAAACTTAAATTTCTTAAATTGATTGCCTAATCTATCTATTTATTAGCAATCTTCAATATTTATTTTAAATACATAGTTTCAAAAATCCATCTTTTAGGTCGTGGAAAACCTTTAACATATATTGCTATTTTTGTTTTTTCATACATTTCAATTTTATCTATCTTTTTCTTTATTCCTATCTTTTTCACATTCATTCCAAAACAGCCATAAAAACAATTATTTTCTGTTTTATTAAAACCTATATGTTTTTTGTAAATAGCGGTTCCTATTTCAATATATTTTTCATAGGGTTCCTTAAAGAAAATATCAATTATATGTCTTTCTAACTTGTCTTTTTGAATTGCCCCAACTTCTATTTCTTCTATTATACTTATTGGAATTAAAGCATACACTCTTTCATTACCATAGGTTATTTTGCTTTCCAATTCTCTTAATATGTCACCTTTAATTGAAATCCTATTCCCAGTCTTTGTTAAATACTCGTTTACTGCATACAATAGTTCAAATAAATTCATATTTTGTTCTATAGCAGCTCTTAAAAGAACATCCACTTCTTCTTTTGAACACGAGTGCACTTCCCTTAAAGTAAAGCTTTTAAGCACTTCTTGTATAGCTTTTTTTTCATTTTCATAATTCACTATTTCTGCAAACAAAAAAGGCTGCAATGCAACAAAAAAGATTATAGATAACAACAATTTATTTTTCATTTTTATATTTCTCATACTTCCCTAAATTAACATATTCTTCTATAGGAAGAGTAAACATAATACCCATTCCCGGTTTATGCAAAATCTCTAATTCTTTTATTGCTGTTTTCACTTTATCTGCTTTTTCTTTACTCACAGCTATTAATAATTGTTCTTTTTCGGGAACTATAGTGATTCCAAAAAACTTTTCGTCTTCTTTTCTTCCTGTTCCACGTGCATGAATAATTGAACCACCATCAGCTCCAGCTTTGCGAGCTGTTGCCATAACATCATCTGCATACCCACGTGTCACAATTACAGAAATCATCTGTCCAATTCTTTCCACCACGCCCTCCTTATATCTGGTTATTGTTGGAATAACATAAAGTTTTGCATTCTTTATTTTCTTAATTAATTTGTTTTGAACAATTGAATTAAATACTACTTCATAATCATCGTCAGTTGTGAGTATTTGTAGCAATTCTATTGGTTCATCGCCAAAGCATAGCATATATGCAATGCAATTTTCTGGCGGACGACGACCCAAACAGATAGTGCCACCTTTTGCACCATTAGAATATAAGTCTTCAAACAAAGGCTCACCTTTATAAAGAGGAAGAGCCAAAAGCAACATTCTTGTAAATTCTTTTTTTTCGATCATTTTGCCCCTCTCTTTTCTATTTCTGTCCTTCTTAATGCACGCCTTTTTTTACCTTCAAACATGCAACCCAATATCTGTATTGTGATTAAAGGAGAAAGCGATGTCATAGCTATAAGACCAAAAGCATTGCTAGCAGAGCCTGATGAAAATTGAGAAGAAAAACCTAAGGCTAAAGGCAAGACAAAGGCACTAGAAATAGGGCCAGATGCCACACTTCCAGAATCAAAAGCAATAGCAGAAAAAAGTGGAGGTGTTAATATGGTTAAGATGACAATCAATAAATAAGAAGGAATAATTAAATACCAAATACTAAAATCAAATAAAATCTTACATATTGCAAGAGCAACAAAAAATGAAGTGCCCAAAGCTAAAGCCAAAAGCATGACAGGGGTTCTAATATTGCCTTCAGAAATCTCTTCAACTTGAGCAATTAATGCCCAAGCAGCAGGTTCAGAACAAACAACTGTGCCCCCAATAATAAAAGCTATAGGAACAGTAATCCAATTATAGGAAAGAGCACTAAGCATTTTGCCTAACACTTCGGCAGTTGGAATAAATGCTGTGTTTGTTCCTAAGAAAAAAAAGCATAAACCTATGTATGAATAAACAAAACCTACAATAATTCTTCTTAATGCTTCTGGCGGAATATGCAAAAGCAAAAATTGAAAAACTAAAAGTAAAATTGCCAAAGGTAATATAGAAAGAAAAACACTCCACATTGTGCTAGGTAAAAGATTTAATAGTTGAAGTGAGTTTGTTTGCGAGATAGTTTGTTCTATAGGAGCTATTGATGAGCCAGATAAAAATTTAGAAAGCACAGCATAAATAATGACTAAAAGAATAGGGGAGGCAACCGCCATTCCTGTGTACCCAAAATTATCATCATGTGCTGCAGCATCACTTCTAACCGATGCAGAACCTACCCCAAAACTAATTATAAAAGGCACGGTTAAAGGTCCTGTTATAGCCCCTCCAGTATCTAGTGCTATAGAAACATAAAGAGGCGAAACAAAAATGCAAAGCAAGAAGATTAAGCCATACACTAAAAGAATTATTAGCTTAAATGGAAGTTGAAAAATTGTTCGCACAAGAGAAAGGATAATAGCCAAAGCAAGACCTATACTTGCAACAATTAACAAAGAAATACTAGAAAGACCCGATACATTTTCTTCAACTTGTTTTCCTAAAATTAAAAGATTAGGTTCTGCCACAGCAACTAAGAAAGCGATTATGCCTCCAGAGATTAAGATGAAAGGTATTTTCTTACTTCTAATTAAACTAGAACCTAAAAATGAACCTATTGGCATAATTCCAAGATCCATTCCATGCAAAAAGAAAGTTAGGCCTATTATTATAAGGAAAGAACCCCTAAGGAAAGAAAACAGCACAGCACTTGATAATGGGGTAATACTCCAATGCAACAACAACACCAGAATAGGAATTGGCAACAAGGAAAAAAATACTGACTTTAGTTTTGATTTAATTTTCTTAGCCTCCTTGCATCTTATAACATGATAATAAAGTGTATCACACTATTAAGCAAAAAGGTAGAGGTATATTTCTGATAGCATTTTCTAAATAACGAGCTTATTATATATGGCTTCTATGCTTTTGCTATATTATAGAAAACTTATGCAAAAGAATGCAGTTTATGCACCTGAAAATAGCATATAATCGATATTGAAAACTGCATTGTTTTTTAATCTATAAAATGTGCCATTTTGCATTACAAAGTATTTATAATATGGCAAGAAAAATTTTACCTAAAATAACAAGATAATAGCTACATTTATGGCTTTGGATACAATGTTATATTGAAAGGAAAATTGTTTAGGATAATCTTAAAAGTGTAAAGTTGAGTGTTTGGGGCTTATTAAAAGCTACCGTATTGAGTGGTATAAACACTTTCATACAAATATCTTTTGTCTTCTTCTTGTATTTCAATTATTTTTAAGAGTAAAAAGCCAGATTGTGGTTGGGAATCTTTATTCAAAAAAGGAGAGAAAAGCTCGTACCTAACATTGCAAAAAATGTTTCGATTGCTAAAAGATATTTTGGCTAAAAACTCTTTTTTATTGTTGAGCTGTTTTGCAAATTTTTCAGTTGAAAAAAGCAAGATTATATTGGAATCAGAGAAAACATATTGATTATGTTTTTTTAGCTTACCATTCTTTTTCTTTAATAGAAAATCGTTTATAATGTTGATATGTGAATAAAGGTCAACTTTGTAAGGAATTGTGTTTTTTATTGCTTTGACTAAATAAGATAAATCATGCCCCATGTTATTAGAAAGTTCAAAAGCTTCTTTAATATCATCATTTGTGTACGAAAAAGTTTTTTCTTTTAGATATTTCATGTTTGCACTCAAGAATGTGGAAATTAAAAGATTTTGATAGAAGAGTTGTAAGACGGGAAGAGAATGATTGGTTTCTGGTTTTTCTTTTATGTATGCTGTTTCAGGAAGCTTAAAAGAAAAAATTGCATTTTTTTCTAGCTTTATTTGAAAACATATCTTAACTTTTTTATGAAAAAAGAATGCAAATAGCTTTTTGTAATTGATAAATCTGGATAAATCAGTTTTTATTTTGATGATGCCATCTTCATTTATATAATGCTCTTTTAATAAGCGGAGTTTTTCATTTTTAGAGACAATGTATAAGTTTGGTTTTTCTTCAGAAAAAACAGAAAAGATATGTTCTTTTTCCACTCTAGTTAGTGGTGTCATCTAATTCCCATCCAAGAAAGTCAAATGACTCTAATAGCCATTTTTGATCATTTTGAATAAAAGTTGCTTCCATCATTCGATGTTTGCGTTTTCCATCTCTCATATAATTGAATCTGAATTTTGAAGTAGCTTTTTTTGCACCTTTAAATGTTGGGGGAGAAAAAAATACAAAATCTATTCTTCCTATATCTTTCATGTTTTCAAAACGATATGCAAAAAGGTGAGGTAAAAATGTACGTTCTTCAACACTTGAACCATTAATAATTTTTTTTTGTAAGATTGAAGATGAAAAGGTTTGTAGGCTTTCTAAAAGAGGATAAGGTGTATTGCTATAATCTAGCACACCAAGACCTTCAACTTCAGGATATATAGCATCTTCTTTTAATGTATCAGCATAGAAATAGATAGAATCAATGCCGGGTGTTGGCACAGAGTAGGGTGAAGGTAATGTTGGGAAATCTACCTGTGAATTTTCAGTCCATCTTATTGAATTAAAGCTATCTTGAGTAGGAAGGAGTAGATAATCCTCTGCATACAAATAAAACAAAAAGATAAGGGAAAAAATGGAAATAACTTTTTTCATGTTATTATGAATATTAGTTTACTTGATTTATAACTTTCCCATCTATAAATGCCTTAACATTTGAACAAGCTATATCCATTAAACGTTTTCTTGCTTCATAGGTTTGCCATGCAATGTGAGGTGTTATAATTGCGTCAGATTTTAATAGTGGATTATTGTTTTCTGCTGGTTCTTTTGAAAGCACATCGGTAGCATACCCTGCAATTTTTTTGTCTTTTAGTGCTTTTGCAATTGCATTTTCATCAATCAATGGACCACGCCCAGTATTGATTATATATGCTCCAGTTTTTAGCTTTTTTATACTAGATTCATCAATAAAGTTTTGTGTTTCATTATTTAATGGTAATGAAAGACTTAAGAAGTCAGAACAAGAAAGAAGAGTATCTTTATCTACTTGTTTAATCTCTGGCAAGTCTTTAAGGACTTTCTTGCTTCTATTATAGAAAATAACTTTCATTCCAAAGGCTTCTCCTATCTTAGCAACTTTGGAACCAATATCTCCAAGTCCTGCAACACCTAGTACTTTTCCTTTTATTTCTTGTAGTGGAAAACTATGATAACAAAAATGAAGTGAGTTGTACCATTTGCCCTTATGAACCTCTTCATTATGTTCTACAACGTGTGTTGCAAAATTCAAGATGAAAGCAAACACTAATTGAGCCACACTATCAGCACTATATGAAGGAATGTTAGTAACAATTATGCCTCTTTTTTTTGCTTCTTCTATATCCACAACATTATAGCCTGTTGCAAGCACGCCAATATATTTACATTTAGGTAAAGCATCAAATTGAGGTGCTTTTAATAGCACTTTGTTGGTCAAAATAATTTCAGCATCTTTTGCTCTTTCTACAACCTTATCAGCTTCTGTGCAATCGTATACTGTTAACTCACACACACCTTCAAGACCAATCCATGAAAGGTCATTTGCTGTTAGGGTGAAACCATCTAAGACAACTGCTTTCATCTTTATATATCTCCTAAGATAATGAAGGGTTTATTTGCATTGCATCTGGAGTTCTTTCAAACATATATATGTCTTTAATTTCGTGGCAACTAGTAATATCAAAGTTTTCTTTTGCATTCTTTGTGGAAACTACATTTAGAGAAAAAGAGTGTCTTACACTTTCATAATTTTCTTTTTCTACTACTATAACAAAGTTAAAGTCTTTGATTATACCTTCTTCATCTGCTTTTTGAGGCTTTGTCCAAAATGTACATACGCCTCCCATATTTCCATTTACTGTGCAAGGATTATCCCAAAGTACATCCATTTGTTCTGCTAGTGTGTCACCTAAAAATAGTTTTACAACTACGTCATTCATAGGGCTTAAATTGTTGCCATCATTTATTTTGCATTTGATAGTTGGGAAATTGAAGCAAGCCTTATAGGAAGTTATATCTTCTTCTGCTTCATCTTCTGTGTGTGGACCTCTATTTGCTTGCACAACCTTCATAGCCTCTAACGCAACAGATGAAATATCCACGAAGAACTGACTTCCCATCTTAAAATCTACTTGAAAGAAGTATGTTAACCCTTTACTAGATTTGATATATCTTGGTTTAACTCTGTTTAGAGCATAACACATTGCATCAACACGGCATTGAATGCAATCACAAACCAACCACTTCTCTTCGTTTTTCTTGGCTTCATCATACAGTCTATTCACTTCTTTATACATAATTTCTTCCATAACATTGTGAAAAAACATATAATCTGCCTCCTTGCAACAACTGAATGTGTTAACACTTGCAACTATATACATTTTTCTTTTATATGTAAAGTGTTAGAAGTTTATGCCATAATGACTTTCCTAATTTTCATTTATAGGATGGGCATAATATAGCGAAATTATATGTCAAAATTCTTTAATTTCTTAAAAGAAATATTGAAATTTATAAGAGATAAAAAGAGTGCTTTATTGAAGAAAATTTAAGTTAGCCATAATTTATTATTTATAGTAACTTAAAATATTTATTGTTTGTTATAGGTGCGTGATAGCATCAATGTGTTTAAATTTATAGATTAAGGATGTAAAATGAAACGCAACTTCTTTTTATTGTTTGTTTTTACTTTGTTTTGTAGTTTAGTGTATGCACAGGCTGATTTACAGCCTATCGCAGAGGTTAAATTATTAAAAAGAGAGCCGATTACTTTGGGGCAATTAAAGCTTCAAATTGCGACACTTGAAAAAGGCTATGGAAGAAAACTAACTATAGAAGAAAGGCGAAAAGTTCTTGATGGAATTGTTAATGAAAGACTTTTAAGACAAGCAGCAGAAAAAGAAGGAATAAAAATACCTGATTCACAAGTGAATGAGTATTTTAACAACATGCTTGCTCAACAAGTTGGGTATCCTATCACAGAAGCTGAATTTGCTAAACTTATAGAAACTGAAACTAAGCAAACCTTGAATGACTTTATGAAAGCACAAACAGGAATGGGTGTTGTGGAGTCAAAAGAGTTTTTGCGTGGGCAGATTGCTGTTCAAGTGTATGTTGGGCAAAAAAAAGGTGCAGATTTAAGTAAAATTGCAGGACCTACAGATTCTGAGATTCGTGCTCAGTATGATATGAATAAGTCATCATTTGTGCGTCCTGATACTGTTAAGTTATTTTTAGTGGTGGTTCCAAAGCAAAAAAACACTCAAGCAGAAAAAGACAAAATAGAATCTATTAGAAAAAGAGTAAATCAAAATATAAAAGTGATAGATGAAGTTAAAAAAGATTCAGGGGAAAAATCAGGTTATCTTGCAGAGTTTGTTTATGCAGCTAAAACACAGCTTGCAGCTCAACAAATGGGAATAACAATGGAAGCATTGGTAGAGATATTTAAACAGAAGATAAATTATGTTTCACCTGTAACAGAGATGTCTAATAATTTTCAATTTTTTGTTGTTATGGAAAAGTTAGATGTTAAGATTTTAGCATTGAGTGATGTTATAGACCCTAATCAGACTACAACTGTGTATGAATATATAAGACAAATGTTGACAACAGAAAAACAAAGTGCAGCATTGCAACAAGCAATACAACAATTAACAGAAAATTTAAGGGTGCCAGCTAATTTTAAGATGTTAAAAGAAGATGTTTCCTTGAATAAGTTGTTGAATTGGTAATTTTTTTAAACTTTTTAATTTTTACAGTTTTATTATAGTCTCATTAGATTTTTTGAAATAGGTGGGTGTTTTATGGCTCTAACACGTAAAGTTGCTCGTATTCTTGCTTTTCAAGGTTTATGTGCTTGGGAAGGTGGTGCAGACCTTGAAGACATTCTTTCGTATTCTTGGATTCCTGATGAAGAGAAAGAAGTTATTGCTGATGAAGATTTAATTTTCCCCACGCTACTTATTAGAGGCACTATTGAACATATTGATGAAATAGATGAAAAAATTAAACCAAAACTTGAACATTGGGACTTTTCAAGATTGAGTGTTCTTGATAAATCAAACATCAGACTTGGCACCTATTCTTTGTTATATCAAAAAGATACTTCTCCAATAATTGTAATTAATGAAGCTGTTCGTATTGCAAAAGAATATAGTACAGATGACGCTTATAAGTTTGTTAATGCTGTACTTGACAGTATTAAAAACTCAATATAGTATTAATAATTAATATGAAACGCCTATTTATATTTTCCTTATATGTAATGATCTTTTTGTTTTTTTCGTGTAAAAAACATGATAATGATGGTAAGTTTTTTTTACAATTAAAAGCAGTAGATTCTCTTATATCACGTTCTGATAATTCTAAGGCATTGTCTAACCTTATTGCATTAGGTAATAAAGCTACAGATTCAAGGCAAGTTTTGAGTGTTGCAAAAAGAATGATAGCTATTAATGCCACACCAGAAGTTATTAAATTTCTTCAAAATGCAGTTTCTAATATTTCTAATTCTCCTGAAGTTGCAGGTTTACTCATCTCAACACTTATAGATTCTGGACGAACAGAAACCATAGCAGAATATGCTCCACTGGTTAAAAACACTGCTTATGCGGCTCTTGTTGCAGAAGCTTTGGCAGCAAGTGGGAGTGATACACGAAGCCTTGTTGAAATTGATCCATATTGTTGGGAACAAGCTTATAGATTAACCCATAAACAGCTTTTTCTAAAAATGGGTGCTTTGTCTTTTTGTCGTGAAGGTAAAATATTACAGGCAGAGTTTTTGCGTGAGGGAATACCTACTAATGAAACAATTCAAGATCCTTTTTTTTGGGCTTGTGTCTCTTTTGATTTAGGTCATTTTGATTTTATTTTTAAGAATTTGAACAATGCAATTTTGAATGCTGAAGAAGCTGGCGTTTTTGATAAAGATAGTTTAGATGTTAATAAGGCTAGTAGACATTTACTTCTTGCAGCAGATGCAGCGTATGGAATGGGGGATATTGATGTGGCACGCTCATATTGGCAAACTTGTGCTGATCTACCTCTTTCAATGCCTATAGCCCTATATAATCTTGCTTTAACAAGTGAAACAGAAGAAGAAAAAGCTAAACTTTTTGTGGAATGTATAGAAAAATATCCTAACTACTATCCTGCAATTTCTTCATATATAAGGCAATATTTAGTATTAAAAGATAGTGAAATTTCAGATGAGGTTACCCAATATCTAGCAGAACGAGGTTTTTATTCCATGAAAATGGAAGATATTTATTTAGGACTTCCTAACATGGTTTATTCACCAGAGAATTTATTAAAAAATGCTTTAACTATTGAAGGGCATGATCCTCGTATTGCAATTGAATATTTTAGGTATAAGCATTACAAGGGCATTGATTTTAAAGCTGGCATTGCTGACATGTGGGATTTATTAGAAAGATATCCAGATAATATAGATGTAAAGGCTTATGCAAAGTGGTATTTTTCACATTGCAGAGATTTTAATGCTTGTTTTAGTGTAGGGAAAACTGGTAATGAAGCACTTGATGCTTTTTATTTAGGTCTTGAAAAAGCTATTAGAGCCTCAACAGATGATGATATTATAGAATCTTTTAATAAAGCTTGTGAGGTGCCTGAATATAAAGTTTTTGCAACAGCAAATATAGCATATGTTTATCATCAACAAGGATTAAAAGATAAAGCTATAGAAACTCTTTCTACTGCGTCTTCTATGACTGATAATCCTATAATAAAAAGTAGATTGCACTATCAACTGGCATTAATGCTTTCTCAAACAAAATCTTATGATAGAGCTATTAGTGTGTTGGGCTATGCAATAGAGTTGGATCCACAAAACTATCCTGCACAAGTTTTAATAGAAAAATTGAGATCGTTAAAAGAATAAGATTTAGCTTATAAGCATAGAAATAAACTTTAATTAGCAATTAGCTTTTCTTTATAACATTGTCTATAATTTATTTAAGTGCTAAAATACAATTCTTATGTTAGTTCTTGGTATAGAATCTTCATGTGATGAAACTGCAGCATCCATTGTTCAAGATGGGAAAAAAATATTAAGCAATGTTGTAGCAACTCAAATACCTTTTCATGAGGCATATAAGGGTGTTGTTCCAGAAATTGCAAGCAGAAAACATATAGAATTTATTCTTCCGGTAGTCAAGCAAGCATTAAAAGATGCAAATTTATCATTGAAAGATATAGATGGTATTGCTGCAACAAATAGACCAGGTCTTATGGGGTCTTTGCTTGTTGGCTTAACTTTTGCAAAAACATTAAGTTTATCCATAAATAAACCATTCATTGCTATTAATCATATGCTAGCACATCTTTATGCAACACATTTATCGTTTGATGTTGCTTATCCATACTTGGGGCTTTTAGTTTCTGGCGGGCATTGTATAATATGTAAAGTATTAGATTTTGATAACATAGAAGTGCTTGGCACTACTATTGATGATGCACCGGGTGAGGCATTTGATAAAGTTGCAAAGTTTTATGATTTTGGTTATCCAGGTGGGGCTGTAATAGATAATTTAAGCAAAACAGGAAATATTACAGCCGCTAATTTTCCAATGCCAAACTTGCATGGTGAAAACCATGAATACGATGTTTCTTATTCAGGGCTTAAAACAGCTTGCATTAATCAATTAGAGCAATTTTGGAATTCTCAATATCCAAAAACAAATAAGAATATTGCAGCAAGTTTTCAGCATACTGCAATTAAAATATTGTTAAGAGCAATTCTTAATGCACTAAAAGATACTGGATTAAACACTTTGGTTGCAGGTGGTGGTGTTGCAGCAAACTCTTACTTACGTGCGAAACTTGAAAATGTTCCGAATCTTAAATGCCTTTTTCCACCACTTTCATTATGTACAGATAATGCTGCAATGGTTGCAGGATTAGGTTTTCATTATTTAAAGAAAGGTGCTTGTAGTAGTTTAGCAACAGAAGCAGAAGCAAGAGTTCAGGGCTTTAGCAAGAAGGGAAGACCTGAACACAAAAAGCTTAAATAAGTAATTACATAAAGACTTAGAAAGTGGTTTCCATTCCTAAGTCTTGCATTTGTTTTGCTTCTTCGCAAAGAGCAAGATATTCTGCTCTTCTTTGGTTTGATTTAATAATGTAGTTTTTAATAGTAGTTAATTCAATCTTAATACCTTGTATTTTATTTCTTATTTCTGGTTTTTCTTTCTTGAAATAATCATCAAGACCTGCTAATTGGTTTGCTAATTCATTAGCTTCACCTAGATTCCTATTAAGAACATCTAATAAATCTTGGTCTGTTGCATTTCTAATTTTCTTTTTCATACTTTCGCTTTGTGAAGAAAGACTAGCAAAAAACATTGCTTTTGATATTACTCTGTGCTCAAAATCTGCCCATGGTAATGTATATTTCTTTTTCATTTGTGTTATGCTATCTTGCACAATAATGGGGATCTCGCAAATTGGTTCTGCTATATTAAAAGCTTGTCTTAAAAATCTAAGTAGTTTTGTAACAAAAGTTTTGCTTGCTTCATCCAAAATACTTTTATTTTCACGTGTTTTTTCAAGTGCTTTAGCAAAATGGCTTCCTGTATACCCCAAAGCTTGCAATGATAGCAAAAGATATGGACGTATATCTTCAATCTTCTTTTCTTTTTCTTCTTTCTTTTTAACTTTTGAAAATAATTCTTGTAAAACTTGTTCTTGGAATGTTCGGTGATCAATACTATAGTCTTCTTTTAATATTTCAATTACAAACTCTGCATAAAAAGGCAATTTTTTAGCTTTTAGTGCAAAAACTTTTTTAATTTCTTTTAATATTCTTGAAGGATTTAAATAGTCATCATTTGTTGGCTTAATATGAGGCATAACTTCTTTTCTAACATTCAATTTATATTTTTGTCTATAAAAGAATAGTAATGCTCTAAGGCAATTAGCTATGTTTGTATCTGCTGTGGCAAGATTTGATAATGCACCTCTTAAAATGGTTGTAGAAACTTTATCTGTGCCTGAAAATATTGGAGCAATTATTTCATAAAGTTCAACAGTGTTTTGGCTTTTTGATTTAGGTGAAAAATCTGACCATGCAAATGTTGCATTTAATGCTAATAACTTTTGCATTCTTTTAGGTGTTAAAAAATTAGTATTAAATTGATAATAACCCATAAGAAAATCAAGCATAGTCTCATAATGAGCAAGTCTTGCTCCTAAGATACTGGGAGCTTCAGTTTTCATAAAAGGAGATGAATCAGGTATAACTATCTCCGTCATTTTGCTATCATATTTATAAGGGTCATTGTGAATAAGTCGTTTTTTTAGAAGTAAATTTCTTACTATCTTAACAAAAGTAATTTGCATTCCATAATTTTCAAATGCAAAGGGTAATACTGTTGTGTTTAATTCCTCAGTACGTTTTGTTAATGCTTGTTCTAGTTCTGTTATAAAAGTGTTTTCCATAGCACCATCGCCCTAAATGTCTTAGGTTAAAATACGATTATCTTTTTAACAATACCTAAGACACATTCTCATTATTAATCGGCTTATTGAGATAAAGGGTTTAATAAAGTTAGGCTGGGGGCGATAGATGATTTAGCATTATAAAATTGTTTTGGTATTTTTAGAATTCATAGCCTATACTTAATTTTATAAAGCTATTTTTTTTATATTGGCTATAAGCTCCCTCATTATTTTTTCCAAGAAAGATACCTATTTTAGCATCTAAAAAGATAGTACCTAAAATGCAATGGAGTGAAGGTATTATTGCAAAGTCTATATCTTCAAAACCTGTTATAAAAGAAAGCTTCCATTCCATAGCACCTCTTAAAATAGTTTGAGATAGTGAAATGAATGCTAGAGTGTCTGTTGTGTGATTTTTTCTAAATAAGGCGAAAGAAGCTTCTCTTTTTTGATTAAAATAAATTGTTTCTTTTAATACAAGATTTAAGGCTAGACCATATTTTAATGCAACATCAAGATTTGTGTTCCACGCAATGTTAGAATCTTTAAATCCATCATGTTCTATAATATTTGCACAAAGTTCTGCACGTAAGTTTACAGGGCCTATTGCAGTACCATAATCTACTGCAATGTTATGAAAACTAGGGTATTCAGTTTCAAAGTTTGAAGTTTTTGAAATGATAGGTTTTTTACTATATCCATAGAAGTACTGAAAGCCTAAATCGTGGCTTAAAGCTATTGTAGTGGTGAGCTTTATGCCACCATGTGCATAAGATAATTTTGCAGTGTCTTTGTTTAAGATATCTTTTAATTTTTTTGCTTCTTTTTCACCAGTAAAGTTTTCAATTTTCTTAATAGAGTAAGGTTTCCAACGTCCTTCTAAAGAAAAAAGATCAGGAATAAATATTGGCAAAAACACTCCTTCAAGTTTAATATCATGGGGCATATAAGCCATAAACTGAAACATAGGTGCTGCAAGCTTTGTGTTTTCTTGAATATCAAAATTAGCGGATTCGTCTTTTGGATTGACAACATCAATAACGCTGAATAAGTCAGAACGTCCCCAGTTGAGTTTTTTAAGTCCACCAGAAAAATACAATGCTCTCACATTAATTTGCAAGAATGCTTCATCAATCCATAACGGAATGGTTGGATCTTTTGAAAGTAAATATTTTTGACCTAAATTGAAAGGTAGCGTTTTATCATTTAGGTTGACAGAAAAAAAAGCATAGCTCAATGGTGCATTAGCTTCTAGTTTTAACTTTCCCCAAACTAGTGAAGAAGGCTTAACATCATAAAATGTCTTAAAATCATCAAAAAAAACACTTATACCAGTGAAAATAGCACCACCAATACTTACAGAAAAATCATCTTTAGTTGAAGATGTTTGTTCAAAATCAAAGTTTAAATCATTTTCTTCAAGGTGTTCTTCATTATTTTCTTGTGCATAAAAAAGGAAGCAAAAAAAGAAAAACAGTGAAATAAATAAAAAGCGTTTCAATTTTATCTACCTGTTTCTAAATACTTTGTTGTAAACACCTTTTCAGGTATTTGCATGCCGTAATTTACTTTTTGTAATTCAATAATTGTTGAAGTATTTGTAGAAATTGTTGAAAGTTTTGTTTGCATTGGGGTAAGTACATTTTGGATTTTTTTATAATTTGAAAGTTCTAATGTTTTTACTAGCATATTTTCTTTGTTGTAGAATTCAACTTTTAAGATCATATTGTCTTGCTTTGAAATGAATAAGATGGTTTTAGCATAACTATAATTCGCATCTTTTGGTTTTCCTTCTATAACATAACAGTCTTTGCCATCAAGCTTTTTTTCTTCTAGCATTGTGAAATCGTCATTTTCTGCATCACGAGTCATAAAAGATACGTCGTTATAAGAAAAATCTGTTCCCATAAAACTTTCGCTACCATCGCTTTCTGTTGCAATACGCTTTACTTTTTTTAGCGATGGTAAAAAGATACGTTGATCCATACTTCCGTCTTGTTTTTCTTGCATTAAAAACCTAGTACCTTTTGCAATTGCTGGTTCTTTAAAGTCAATCAATGTGCGTTGTAAGCCATTTTTATCTTTTGAAGAATATTGATCTATAACCAAAATATTAAGAGTTTTTCCATCTTTTTGAATTTGCATTTTTGCACGAGTACCCAAAGAAGATAGGTCAACTTGGGTTTTAGCTTTTTTTACTATTTCTTTTGCACTTTGTGAAAACAATAAAACAGGGCTTAATAAAAGCAGAGCTACACATAAAAAAGTATTTTTTTTCATTCCATTACTCCCTAAAATGTCAAAAATCAATTTTGATACATTATGGATATAATATCATTCTATTTATAATTTTTCTACGTTATTTGCTTAGCTAGTATTTTAGGATAATGAAGTTGTCTAATTTTCTTCGGTGTTTGCCCAAGTGCGTGTAAGAAATGGAACTAGCATATTTTATCTTAAAGTATAATAAAAAATTAAGGATAGTAAGATAAAAAGCAAATGGGGAAACTATATAAAAAAAGAGATTTAAGGTTATTCCTCAAATCTCTTTTAGCTATTTATTACAATTATGCACTATTGATAGTTAGGTTCAGTTGTTATTTTGAGTGTGCTCCCGCTAGAACCTTTAAGAGTTACAAAAACTTCCATAGTTTTTGAATTTGCTAATTTTTTTAGCTGTATGTTTTCAATAAAAATTGTTTTTCCATTTTTAGTTTTTGAAGCACCAAATGTTGTGCAACCTAAATGAGAAGAAGGCTCTGGGTCGCTACCACTAACGCATAAATTAAAAGGAGAATTTGTGCCAAAAGGATTATTTACGGTTGCAGTTCCATTACTTTCATTTGTTCTTAATAAAAAATAGTTTGCTTGAATTTCTTTTTGTTCCCACTTTGTTTTTACATCTTGTGAAATTGGAGTTGTTTTTTCTACAATATGGAAAAAAAGGTGTTTCTTTGTTGCAAGAGCTTCGCTATTTGGTATGTTTGCAAAGCCTTCTTTTTCTATGATTTTTGTAGCTAAAATATTACTTTGCTCAGTAATTTGTTGATTTGTTGCAATACAAAGGTTAATCTTTAATGAGCCTTTATAGTCATCTACTACAATGCCTCCATTTTTAGGTTGAAATACACTATATGAAATGTCTAATTTAAGATGTTTATTTTCATCTTTTTCTTTATATATGTCTTGATAGTGTTTAATGAAATCTTTAAATGTTTGTGAAAAAATATTATCAGGTGCTGCATCAGATTGTTTTGCAAAAGCATAAAAAGAAGAAGCAAATTCTTTGCTATCTACTTCTATAACATTATTTTCATCAACTTTATTCAAAATATATTTAAAAACATCTTTTTCAGCAAAATACTCTTGTGTAAGCTGTGTTTTTAGAGTATGAAAAGAAAGATCAGAAAACTTTTCCTCAGTTTCTATACTATTTTCAGCTAATTTAAGGTATACAATTTGAGGCACAATTTCTATATTATTTCCACTAGCTTTTGCACTTGCTTTTAATGTGTAATTTTCATGTTCTCCAAGTTCAATAGTAGAAGAATCAGTTAATTGAAATGATAGTTCTTTAATATGTTCTTTTGCATTTTTATTTAATTCTTTAATATATTTATTTAATGAATAGTTATTTTCAATTGCTGCATCAAAATTAAGTTTAAGTTTTTCTAAAGATTGTATCATTTTATTTTTTAGTGGATGTGTAAATTGAGTGAAAGTGATAGTCTTATCAAATGAAGCACCACCTTCTATTGTTCCTTTAAATTTCATTTTTAATTCACCTGTTTTATCATCATAAGAAATGATTTTTCTTTCTGTAAACTTAATTTTGCTTGTTGAAGGAACTGTGCTATTAGCAATCTTTTTAGCTGTTGCAGATGCAGTGATTTTTCCTTTTTGTATGCCAAATAGATTTAAGATATCTTTTTCTTCTAAGTTTTGTGTTGAAGGTTGGGTTTCTGGTGTAGATGGTTTATTTTCTGGTTTAGATGGGGGTGTAGGTGTTTGCTCATCTTTTTTTTTGTCCTTGTTGTTACTATCATTTAATACATTTTTACAAGCAATAGTTAAGACCATCACTGTAATTAGCATTACGCTTAAAATTTTTTTCATAATTTCTCCTTAAAATAAATTACACAAAAATAAAGTATGCACTTAGCGAGAGTATCTCTAAAAAGCTATTAGAAATATACTCATTAATAAATCATAATCTATATCAAACAACTCTAATTTTGAATAGTTACATTAAATGACTTATAGACACATTCTTTTAAGCATATAAGAACTATTAAAAAGATATTTTTTATATATTGTTAAGGTGAATAATTGATTATATATCCTCAAGTAATATAGCTACTTTTCTTTTTATGTAGCTATGTAGTTATATATAGATGAATATATGGTTTTTTATAGGGTATTATGTTATTATATAAACATGAAAAGAAAAAGTTTTGATCAATTAACAATTCAAGATAACTTTATGTTTTATAAAGTGATGCAAAATGAAAAGCTATGTGCAAAGATTATTCAAACAATTTTAGGAGAAAAGATAGGGAAAATCACAAAACTAGTTCCACAAAAGACAATAGAAAACACATATGGCTCAAAGGGGGTAAGACTAGACATTTTAGTTAAAGATGAAAAACAAAGGCTGTATAATGTAGAGATGCAGATGATGAGTGAATATTACATTGTTTTTAGGCTTAGATATTATCAAAGTTCTATAGATGTATCATCATTGGATAGTGGGCAAGGTTATGAAGAGCTACCAAATGTCATAATAGTATTTTTGTGTAATAAAGATCCATTAGGGTATAATATTCCTATATATACGATAAAGAACTATTGCTTACAAACGAATAGTGTAATAGAAAATGGGACTACGCATATAATAATAAACTACTCATTGTATGGGCTTATAGAAGATAAGGAGTTGCAAGGATTTTGTAGATATTGCAAAACAAAGCAAACGAGTACAGAGCTAACGAAGGAGGTGGAAAGAATGGTAAAAGATATAAAACAGAATGAATTAGCAAGACAAGAATATAGCTTTTTGTTTAATAGGTATCCTGATGATATACAATTAGAAATAAAAAGAAGAGAGAAAAAAGGGTTAAAAAGAGGGTTAAAGAAGGGAATTGAAAAGGGAATTGAAAAGGGAATTGAAAAAGGGATTGAGAAAGGGATTGAGAAAGGGATTGAGAAAGGAAAGCTTAATACAGCACGTAAAATGAAGCAAAAGAATTTTGATGTTTTAACAATTATGGAAATAACAGGGCTTTCAGAAAAAGAAATAGAAGAACTTTAATTCATAATTTTATAAAAGCTTGTAATCTAATACTACTTAATCATATAAAATATTATAGAACAAATTAATATTATCTTAATTAGTTTATTTTAGGTTCGTTATAACATTTTCAATCAAATTTCTTCATTTTCGATAAGTTTTTAACCGAAACTTTTAATATGTTATCTGGAGCTAAAAGGGTTAAAATCTTTATTGTTGTTTTAAGTTTTATATATAATTATTGCTGTTATGCTACTCCAACAATATATAAAGATATTTCTAAAATCTTTGAAGAAGAAGATAACCCTCAAATAGGCTTGCAAGTTGACACTATCTATACACCAAATCCTGAATATACAAGTGAATCAATACTTCCACATAATTTTATTAATTTTACTGGTTATGAAGGTCAGGGAAATATATATATCAAAGCTAATAATATAGAAAGCTTTAATTTATATCTAAATGGAAGCCCAATAGAAACTACTAAAATATGCAAAATTGGACAGGTAAGAATTGATGTTTCTAATGACTTAAAAAACGGTAGGAATATTTTGTCTCTTTCTCAAATTAAATATATTAGAGGCTTGGAAGAAAACACTTATATAAGAGTAAGAATGACCTATCCTACATTAATAAAAGGAAGTGTAACTGGTGTAAATAATGAAGGTATAAAAGTTTTAGAAACCTTTATTGAAGAAGAAGTAAAAAATGGCTTTCCCGGTTGTCAATTGTTTATTGCAAAAAACGGAAAGATACTTAAAAACGCTTCATATGGATATTTAAGCACGGTTGATAATTCTGGTACTTTTCTTCCTTTTAAAAAGAGAGTGAAAGTGACAGAAAAAACATTATATGATATTGCTAGCAACACTAAAATATATTCAGTTAATTTTGCATTGCAACGCTTAGTTTACGAAAAAAAGATTTCTCTTGATGATAAGGTGGTAGATTTTTTCCCATCTTTTACAGATTCTAAAAAAGCCCGTATTAAAGGAAAAGAAAAAATAACAATTAAAGATTTATTACTTCATCAATCTGGTTTTCCTGCAGGTTTACAGTTTCTCCAAAACAAAAAACTAAAAGAAAAAAGTGATGACATTTCTAATAAAGAGGCTACATTAGAAATTATAATGGATGCTCCTTTGGTCTATAAAACAGGAACGGATTCGGTATATTCTGATGTTGGATATATGCTACTAGGGCTTATAATAGAAAAAGTTACGTCTCGTTCTTTAGATGAATATGTTAAAAGTGAAATATATAAGCCATTGGGGTTAAAAAATATTACATATAAGCCACTACAAAATAACTTTAAAAAAACTGATTGTGCTGCAACAGAAATTAGTTTAGCCAAGAGATCTATATGGAAAGAAGAATTTAGTAAGACAGAACGTGGTGTATTGCAAGGTGTTGTACACGATGGCAATGCTTATTTTGCGATGAATCAAGTTTCAGGTCATGCAGGTGTTTTTTCCAATGCTGAAAGTATTGGAGTTTTGGCACAAGTTATCTTGAATGGTGGGGGCTATGGGGATGTTAAGCTATTTGATGAAGGCGTTGCTGACATGTTTTCTGCCCCTCAAGGTGGTTGGGAAACTCAAAGTCTTGGTTGGAGGCGGCAGGGAAGCAATTACTACTATTCTTGGGCATTTTCAAGACTTGCTGATAAGGATGCAATTGGGCATACTGGTTGGACAGGTTCTCTAACTTTAATTGACAGAAAAGAAAACTTAATAATAGTGCTTTTAACTAATGCAAAAAATACTCCTTTAGTGAAAGGAAAAGAAGCTAAAGGACGTTTTGAAGGTGATTTTTATTTATTGAAAAACTATTGTGTGGTTCCAAGCTTTATTTATGCTACTCTCAATAATTATAGCACTGAACATATAGATAACATGCTTATTGAACTTTTTGAACAAAGAACAATCTTACACAAAAAACATAGTTTTTACCAAAATAATGCCTTCCTAAATGATTTATACGCTCTTTATAACACAATCAAAAGATTAAGTGGATATTCGCGTACATTTAAAACATTTCTAAAGAATGAAGAAACCAAGCAAATCTTAGATTATATAGAAGGTGTTACACAGTCTTAATTGCACCCAAAAGATTTTTTAATTAAATTAGATTCAAGTACTGCTCCCCATATAGCTTTATTATAAAAACAATAATTAAAAAGCAACAATGCGCTACGATTATTGCATATATATAAGAAGTTAGTGTTAGATAAACTTTCAAAAATCAGCAAAA